>MHFI01000026.1 GCA_001804125.1 Omnitrophica bacterium RIFCSPHIGHO2_02_FULL_51_18 | reverse complement strand
ACTATCAAAACCCTGGTAATTCTCGCGCCAGAAGGCCGGGATCGCCGTCGGGCCGATTTTTATATGGCCATCCACGGTGATCGTAAAATGAACCCCCAGGAAAGGATTGCGGAGGTCAGGCACAGGGTACACATGGGTCCTCACCGCGCCCTTTGGCTCGTCGGAATAAAGATAAAGACCTTTAAAAGGAAGAATTCTGTAATTTTCCGAAAATCCGAAATCAAGCGCGATCTTATCGGCGTAGAGCCCGGCGCTATTCACGAAATAACCCGCGCTGAAATCGCCGGCGGTCGTCCGGATCCCGTCTTTTATCCTGCCCTGATATGCGACGCCCGTTTTTATTTCGACGCCTTCGTCTTGAGCGTCTTTTTTCATGGAGAGCGTGACTTGAACGGGATCCACTGATGACGTCGTTGGAGAAAAAAGCGCCCGCCCATGGGTTTTTACGCGCGGCTCGATTTTCTGCGCGTCCTTTTCGGTGAGTTCCTGAAGAACCACGCCATTAGCCTTGCCGCGCCGCACCAGCTCGTCCATCTGAGAAAGATCACCGGCATCCCTGGCCACGACGAGCTTCCCGCATTGATTGATGGGGAGGCCCTTGGCCTGGCAATACTCGGTCATAACCTGATTGCCGGCCTTTGTAAACCTGGCCTTCAGGCTGTCCGCCGTATAGTAAAATCCCGCGTGAAGCACTCCGCTATTGCGGCCGCTGGCGTGCCGGGCGCACTCGTCTTCTTTTTCGACCAGCACGACCTTCGCGGTCTGAAATATTTTCTTAAGACGACGGGCGACGCTGATGCCGACGATACCGCCGCCGACGACGAGAAAATCGCAGGTGACCATCAGGACTTTTTACCAGACTTTCCAAGGAGCCTTACCCGAGTGCCACAACTCATCCAGGATCGTTTTTTCACGCAAAGAATCCATGCCCATGAAGAAACCGTCATGCTGATAGGCTGAGAGTTGGTTTTTTTTGACCAGGCGATGAATCGGCTCCTTCTCAAAAACCGTTTGATCCCCGTCAATCTCGTCCAAGACCGCCGGTTCCAGCACGAAAAATCCCGAATTCATCCACCCCGTTTCCTCAATGGGTTTCTCGGCAAAACCGCCGACCTTGTGGTCCCGCTCAATCGTGAGGATGCCAAAGCGGCTCGGATGCCGCATGGCGGTGACCGTCGCGAGGGTCTTTTGTTTTTTGTGAAAATCAACGACCCTCGTGACATTCACGTCGCTCAATCCGTCCCCGTAGGTAAAGCAGAAAGTCTCTTGCCCGATATAAGGCTTCACGCGCTTAAGCCGCCCGCCGGTCATCGTGTCTTCCCCCGTATCCACGACGGTGACCTTCCAGGGTTCGGCGGATTTTTGGTGCACTTCCATCTTATTGTGTTCCATATCAAAAGTCACATCCGCCATATATAAAAAATAGTTCGCGAAATATTCCTTAATCATGTACGCCTTATAACCGCAACAAATAACAAACTCGTGAATGCCGTGGGCGGAGTAAATTTTCATGATATGCCATAAAATCGGCATGCCGCCGATTTCGACCATCGGCTTGGGTTTAAGAATGGTTTCTTCGCTGAGACGCGTCCCTTTGCCACCGGCTAGAATGACCGCTTTCATTCAATAGCTCCAATTTTGACCTATTAACACAATTTGAATAATTTATGGAGAGTATACCACAGGTCTTTTAAAATAAAAGGGGGAGGCAAAAAACAAGTTAAATTTGCCACGCTTATCCGAAAAGCACACCCCGTGTCATCCTAAAGAAGTCGCCGTAGGCGACCGACGAAGGATCTCAATCTTAAAAACGAGATTCTTCGTCCCGTCATTCGACGGGACTCAGAATGACAGTGTGGTGCACCTCTCAGAGAGGCATGAAATTTGCTTAAGTTTAAGCCGTTCGGTATACTCTACCGATGACCGAGAAAGAAGGTATTTTCGTTTCTATTTGTATTCCGACCTACCACAGGACGGAATACGTCCGGGGCGCCATTCAATGCTGCCTTGACCAAACCTACCCTCACTTCGAAGTGATCATCAGCGACGACTCGGCCCACGATGAAATCAGAAAAGTCGCCGAGTCCTTTCATTCGGAGAAAATCAGATATTTCAAAAACAACCCTCCGCTCGGGATCAGCCGTAAGCTCAATGACTTTCTCGACAAGGCCGTGGGAAACTGGATGGTGATTCTTTGCGACGATGACCTTTTTGAGCCCGAGTATCTGGCGACACTCGTCGCGCATTTACGCCGCCATCCGGAGGCGACGCTCGCGCGGTGCCGTTATAAACTCATGGACGCCGACGGTCAAATAAGGCGCCTCGACGTTGAAACGCCGGTGGTCCTTGGCCCCTTCGAACATTTGAGCCGTATCTTCCTCCCAAACCGGGAGATGCTCACGATGAATATCACGGGCGTGCTGTTTCCGAAAGAGCTCATGAAAAAAATGGGGGGCTTTAAAGACCTCTATGAAGGCCTTCACCTGGACAGGATCGCCTGGGCGGAACTGGGAGTCGAAGGCCTTTCCATCTGCGACCCGGCGCCGCTATGCCGCGTTCGCATCCATACGGGATCCGTTTCGGCGGCGTCGTTCAGAATCGACTACGAGCAGAGGATCAGCGCCGTCATGGGCGCAAAGGCCGCCATTGAGAAACTTCTCGAACGCATGTCCGGAAGGACCCGGTCGAATGAAGACGAAAGAAACTTGGACCTGGCTAAAAAAAACTCGCTGGCCTACATCGACCGCTCGCTTCGCGCGGCGACGGATAAAAACTTGATTGCGATTCTTTCCCAGCAAAAAGAAAATATCCTGCCGGAGGTGGAAAAAGTGTTCAACAAAATGAAGGGTTTAAGTCCTCGCCCTTTCCGTTCCGCGCGCATTTATCGCATGCTGTCGTTCATGCCGCTGCCCATCAGAATCTTCTTCCTTGGGATCATTAAAAAAAAGAAATTGAAAAATTTCGGGAATCTCCTGAAAGAAAGCTAACCTTAAGATTCTCATGGCAGCCTTGATTTTTTTCTTTTCTCTCCTCCTCTTACCGGTCGAGAGCAAGGCCGCCGAGCGATACATCACGCCCGCCGGGGGCGGCCTGAAGGACGGCTCCTCTTATTCTAACGCCTACGACGCCTCCGCCGGCGGAATCGAGGCGTGCTGGGAAAGTATCGGCCCCGGTGACACCTGCCGCATAGGCGCCGACACTTACCGAAATATCTCGGTGAAACTGTCGAGCGGCGGCGAAAAGGACAAATTCAAGAAACTCGCCGGTCAAAAAACGCCTTTTAACAATCGCCCCTATTTCGCGGGCGGTTGGTCTAAAGACAAACCGGACAAAGGCCCCAGTTTTATCATGCTCGGGCCCGAAGCCGACTCCATTCATATCGAATGGCTCGGTATCTCCAACTACCAATATTCGATTCGCAATACTAAAAAAGGCCGCAACGACCATTTGAAAATAACGGACATCGTTATCCGGGACACACGCATCGGCATTGAAATCTACGGGGATGGGAACTGTTCGAGTGGCCCCATTCACAGCGAGGGCTGCCCGGAACCGCTCGAGGCCTCTCACGACATCGAAATTCAGAATGTAACCATCCAGGGCGCCACCAAAACCGGCATTCGCTTTCGATACGGGGTATACCGCGCGCTTCTAAAAAACTGCGATGTGGATATGGGTGGAGCGGCTTACGATGCGGATCCTGCCGGAGACATGGTGGGCTTCAGTCTGGGAGACGGTAAAAACGCCGGTCACGATTCCCCGGACCGCGATATCACTTACGTCGACTGCACGGCGCGAAACGCCTACGACAACGCCGGCAAGGAATACTGGCAGGGTGACGGATTCAAGTCGGAAAATTACTCGACAGGCGTGCGCTATATCCGGTGCCGGGCATTCGACAACACCGACGGCGGCTTTGACGTGAAAGGCCCGGGGACCGAGCTTAGGGACTCTATCGCGGCGCGCAATAAAAGGAACTTCAGGCTGTGGAATGTGAATAAAAATAAAGCGGGCCGCGCGCGCTTAAAAAACTGCCTCGGCCATCACGCCAAATTCTGGGGCGACAAGAACCACTCGGTGGCCGATTTGCACTTATTCGGCGACGCGCTCATCCAAAACTCCACTTTCCACAACACGCTGGATGTGCCGCCCTCCACAGGCGCTTTCATCATCCATCAGGAAACGAATTATTACAAAGAGGGCTTCACCACCGAATTGCGTGACAGCCTCTATTCGCGCGACCGCGCCGACTCGCCTGGCACCGCATTAAAACACATTGAATCAAGCAAGAAAGCGAAGAGCTTTATTGAAGAAATTCGGACTGCAAGCTGGGATGCAGCGGACCCATCTACGAAAGACACCCATCCGGATTATGTCAACCCCTCGCCCGATTTTGAAGGCGGCGCCGAAGACTACAATAGCCGCTACGGAAAAAATAAGGGCTACTTTTCCGAAAGGGCCCGATAGTAAATCGGATAGGCAAACCCGAGAAATCCGAGACCCATGTAGAGCTCTCTCATTTCTTCCGTATGGGGAAAAAACGCTATGATAAATCCGGTGAGTAAACTCATAACGGCAAAAAACGGCATTTCGGGAAAATGAATCTTCTCGTAAAACCGGCGCATCGCCGGCAAAAGAGCGCGCGTCAAGGGGATCACGACCGCCAACATAAAAAGAATGGCGGCCTCTATCATCGGGGCATCGAGCGACTTTAAATTGTGGATATTGATCTCCTGTTGGACGTTTTGACTTTTCAGGAACTCTGGAGTCTCAAGAAATAAAAGTCTCTGCCCCCAGCTAATCTCCTCACCGGCGATAAAAATAAAGAAAAGCCCGAAACCCGCGAGGAAGGTATGCCTTCGCCACGAAAATTCTCCTTTCCTCCGGGCTTGCCATAGAAAGGCCAGCATCAAATATCCCGCGTAAGCGTGAAACAAGAAAGTCAGGTTCTCAAAAAAGGTGTCCTCATCGAAAACCTGCGCCAAGAAGGAAGGGTCCGTCGCAAGAAAGAAAACGCAGAAGCCCAGGATCACCGAAAAAGCCGCGAGAAAAACACTTACCCCGAATTTGTTGTCTTCAAATGTCTTCCGCATTCCTATCCCAAGCAGGCTCAAACCCACCCAAAAGCCGACCAGATTAAAAAGGAGTGTGGCGTCAAACGGCCTCTCAAGGAGAACGAACGAAACCGCCATTGTCACAAAACCGCAAGCCACAAGCCACACCCTCCTTTGGTGATAACGCTCAAGCGTTCTGACCGCGGCTTTCGGCGCGTAGGCGATGAGCCATAAAAACCACAGCACCGCAACCCACACAACGCCTCCGGTCAGCGTCCAGTCCCCTCTCTCAAGGTAGTGCTCGAGGGAATGATCATGGTCGATGACGCGGTTAAGCGCCTTGACCGAAGCTTCTCCGTGGTACATGGACTCGATTAGAGAATGGCCCCAGGTGACGTAAAGCCCCGTGGTCGACAAAATGCCAGCGAAAACCACGCAAGTAATCACCCAGAAAACGCGTCTACTCATTCCCCTTCGCCCCCCTTTTTTAAGACTTCTCGCGTCGCCCGCCGGCGGCCAAACCGATCCTTAAAAACCAGCCACAGGACCTGCGGGTCATCCACAAAATACCTTTTCCAAAGGCGTCCCGGGTCAATCAAGACGCGCCACAGCCATTCAAGATGAAGCGCTTGACATACCTTCGGCGCGCGGACAAGACGCCCGGAGAGCCAGTCAAAGAGGGCCCCCACGCCTACGCACATCCGGACATTTAATCGGTCATAGTTTTTCATAATCCATTTTTCCTGAAGCGGCGAGCCCATGCCGACCAGTAAAATATCCGCTTGGGACCGGTTGATCGCGTCCACCATCTCCCGGTCGTTCCCGAAGAAACCGGAGCTTGTGCCCGCCACTTTCAGGCCTGGCCACCGGCGTTCGGCGATCTCCGCGGCCTTTTTCGCCGCGCCCTCTTGACTGCCCATGAAGAAAAAAGTCCTGCCGAGACCCGCCGCCTTCTCGATTAAAAGCGGCGTAAAATCCGTCCCGTTGCAGTTTTCTCTCATCCGGCCGCCCGCGATCGCCGTCGCGAGCCGCACCCCGATTCCGTCGGGAAGCAGAAGATCCGCCTTTCGAAGAATCTCCGCGTAGTCCGGGTCCTTCTTTGACTTATAAAGACAATCGGCGTTCAGAAAAAAAAGCGCCGATTTCCGCTTCGTCTCAAGGAAGGCAAGCGCCTTAAGAAGCGCCTCCGCAACCGTCAGATTGTCGTAACGCACGCCGAGGAGCTTCATGCCGCTGAGGTTCCCAGTTCTCTTATTCTTTCGTAGAGCGCCGCCAAAACCTTTTTCGGGTGATACTCCGAAACGGATTCCAAACAATTGGCCGTGGAATAGGCCGGGGCGTTATCCAGCACTTTCTGAACCGCCAGGCCAATCCGCTCCGCGCTAAACTCCTCGACAATTTCCCCCGAAAAACCATTTCTCACGACGCGCCTCACCTCCCCCACGAGTGTCGAGACCACCGGAAGCCCTGACCCGAGCGCCTCCAGGACGCAGCGCGGCATCCCCTCAAAATTGCTCGTCAAAACGAGAACGTCGGCCGCCCTGTAAAACTGCGCCAGCTCCGCCTGCGTTTTATTCCCGAGAAAAAACACCGACGCCCCAAGCCCCAATTCCCTGGCGCGGTTTTGGGTCCTCTGTTTCAAATTGCCTTCACCCACCAAGATCAAGATGCTTTGGGGATTTTTTTTATGATAGGCTCGAAAGGTTTCAACGAGCCTCAAAGGCGCTTTCTGCTCCTGTAGCCGACCCACGAAAAGAATCCAGGCCTTGGACTCATTCAAGTCCGGATACGAATGCTTGAGGGTCTTGCGGATTTGGCTCTTGTCTAAATCCGAGGGAGAAAACACCTCCGGGTCGACCCACGTCGGCAAAAAAGCGAACTTTCCCGCCTGGGTTTTATAGCGGTCTTTATAAAACGCGAGCGTTTTCTCGCTCACCGTATAAATGGCATCCAGGTGCGGGAAAACCGCTTTTTCAAACAAAAAATATATCGCGGGAAAACGGCTCCAGAGGACTTCACTGCGCTTTGTTTGGATCTGGCTTTCGATGTCGTTGTGAATCACGCCGATCTTGGGGCCCGGGGTCTTCCTGAAAGCGACGACCGGCTCAATACGGTCAAATAAAAGCACCGACCCGGAGAGGTCCGCCGGCTTTTTAAAAAGCCGCCACGTGAAACGAAGCGAGAGAGGGATGAGCGTTTTTCTGTTCTCGTCCCGTTCCGCCAGAACGGGAAAAAAAGGAAGCTCGCGGCCGTGGACCCTTAGGGTATGCCATCTTCCGGGGGAGTAATTCCCCCGATCAACGGTGATCCCGACGTACCTCAGTGAAAAATCGGAGGGCGCGTACTTCACGAAACCGCGCAGGAACGTCTCCACGCCCCCCACCTTCGCGCTCGTAGGGTCGTTCGGATAGATGATCGTGACGGGTATCATCGGCGGGTTCTGACGCGGCGCATGAGGAAGCGTATCCAGGGACGGACCTCCCACATAAGGAAACGCACAAGCCCGCTCGGCCAATAGGTCAGGAAAAGGTAAAACCGGTGCTTTGGCTTGAGGCGGCCCTCCTGTGACCGGGTTTTCAAAATCTCATCCCGGGCGTTTTGGAGCATCCCGCACTTCATGTAAAGCGACACGATCCATTCGCGGTTACCGTAACCGGCCGTGTAAGACATGTTGGAAAAATGGACTCTGTATTCGACCAGAATCTTCGGCAGAACAACAAGCCCGGCGCCCGCTTTGAAAAATTTATTCCAGAGCGCCCGGTCGTCGCCCCCGTCTTTTATATCAGGCTGCACCGGGGGGTATCCTCCCACCTTTTCCCAAAGCGCGCGCGGATACGACGTCGCGGGGTGACACAGATAATTCTCCGCGTTCAGCATTCGCCTGATCTTTTTGGGCGGAGGCAACGCCATGGAAACTATCGACCGGCCTTCACTGTCTATCACCGCCACGCCTGCGGACGCGAAAAAATCCTGCCCCGGTCTTTGCCGTATCGCTTGAAAAAGTTCCGCCAAATACTCCGGTTTGTAGCGATCATCCGCGTCGATCCGCGTGATCCATTGGCCCCTGGCGATCTCAATGCCGCGATTCGCGGAAGGCCCGCAATTGATGTTTATCTCGTTGTGGATCGAACGGATGCGGGGATCGCTTGCCATGAACTCCCGAATCATACTCGGCGTCCCATCCGTCGACACATCGTCCACGATAATGAGCTCCCAGTTATCGCAGGTCTGGCGGATGACGCTGTCGACGGATTGACGCAGGTATTTTTGCCCGTTAAAAACCGGCAGGATAACGGAAAAAAAAGGCCGCGCTTCAAGATCCGGCATGGCGTCGGTACCAGTTGACGAAACGGACAACCCCTTCGCGGAATTGAGCCACTGGGGCGTACCCCAAGATTTTTCGCGCCTTTGAGATATCGGCGAAGGTTCTCGCCACGTCGCCTTTCTGCGGCGGGAGGCGCCTCAGCCGTGCCTTTTTTCCTATCACCTCTTCAAGGCACGAAACCATTCTTTTAAGCGAGACTGTCCTTGATTCACCGAGATTGAAAATTTCATAGGCGCCCTTCTTCCCATGACCGGCCGTCCACCGGAGCGCTTTCAAGACCCCATCCACGGTATCGTCAATATAGGTATAATCACGGCTTGTCTTTCCGTCCCCGAAAAAGGGAATGGGTTTATTTTCAAATAGAAGCTTCGTAAACTTGTGGATCGCCAAATCCGGCCGCTGCCTCGGGCCATAAACCGTGAAGAAACGGAGCACGCAAACATTCATGCGGTAGAGACTCGAATAGATATGGCAAAGGAGCTCGCCCGCTTTCTTCGTGGCCGCGTAAGGAGATATCGGACGGTCGACGCGGTCTTTTTCGGAAAAAGGCACTTTTTTGTTATTGCCATAAACCGAGGAGGAGGACGCAAAAATAAAATGCTTCACGCCGCTCAACCGGCAGGCTTCGAGAAGGACCTGCGTGCCTTTGACGTTCACGTCCCCGTAAAGAAGCGGGTTTTCAATCGAAGGACGCACGCCGGCCATCGCGGCCAGGTGAATAACCATAGCCGGATGAAACGCCCTAAACACGCGATTCATTGCCGCTCTGTCCCGAATGTCCGCTCTCACGCTCTTAAAGCGCGCGGCTTGCGGATGCCTCAGGATCTCCCGGATGTTGCGCCTTTTGACCGCGGGGTCATAGAACGGATTGAAATTATCGAGGGAGGTTA
>MHFI01000025.1 GCA_001804125.1 Omnitrophica bacterium RIFCSPHIGHO2_02_FULL_51_18 | reverse complement strand
ACAAGCTGCGGCTGGTTTTTTGATGAACTTTCGGGTATTGAGCCCGTGCAAGTCATGAAATTTGCGCTTCGCGCGATGGAGTTGGTCCAGCCGTATCATAAGAAAGAGATCGAGGGGCCTTTTTTAAGGATTTTGGCGCGTGCCAAGAGTAATATCCCGGAAGAGGGAAACGGGGAGGATATTTTTAAGCGTTATGTAAAACCACTCCAAATTAAGCACGAAGCACACAAACCATGAAGCACGAAATCCGAATATCGAAATTCGAAACAAATCCGAATGACAAAAACTTCAATGACCGAAACACCTGTTTTGAATTTTGATCCTTTGGATTTCGATATTGTTTCGAATTTCGGATTTCGTGCTTCGTGCTTGACGTATCAGATAGGTGATTAATGGGTTTTAAATGCGGCATTGTGGGGCTCCCCAATGTGGGCAAGTCCACTATTTTTAATGCGTTGACGCGCGGTTCGGCGCTCGTGGCCAACTATCCGTTCGCGACGATTGACCCGAACGTGGGAATCGTGCCGGTCCCGGACGCTCGTCTTAAAGTGCTGACAGAGATCGTGCCGACGCAGAAAGTGGTGCCGACGACGGTAGAGATCGTGGACATTGCGGGAATTGTGGAGGGCGCTTCAAAAGGCGAAGGGCTCGGCAACCAGTTTTTAAGCCACATTGCGGAAGTCGACGCGATTATTGAGGTGGTGCGTTGTTTTGAGGGCGGCGGGATCGTGCACGTGAGCGGAAGCGTGGACGCGCTGCGTGACATCGAGGTGATCCATACGGAACTCATTTTGAAGGACCTTGAGACGCTGTCGAAACACAAGACGCGCTGCGAAAGGGCCGCTAAAAGCGGCGATAAGAAAGCGGCGCAAATCATGACGTGTCTTGACCGCTATGAAAAAGGGTTCAACGAGGGAAAAACCGGGCGCGAGACAGCGTTTGCGCCGGAAGAGCGCGCACTTTTAAGGGAGGTGCGCTTTTTGACGGATAAACCGGTACTTTATGCGGCCAATATCGCCGAAGAAGAGCTCGGGAAGCCGGATAGTCCGCGTGTGGCCGACGTTCGCAAGAAAGCAACCGAAGAAGGCTCGGCCATGATGACGATTTCGGGAAAAGTGGAGGAAGAGATCTCAAAGCTAGATCCCGGTGAGCGGGAGGATTTTCTCAAGGCAATGAATATGAAAGAGTCCGGATTGGACAAGCTGGCGAGAGAAGGCCACAAACTCCTGAATCTGATCACTTTTTTTACCGTGGGAGAGACCGAAAACCGCGCTTGGAACGTCGAAAAAGGTTCGACGGCGCCTGCGGCCGCCGGCAAGATCCACTCGGATTTTGAAAGGGGTTTTATCCGCGCGGAAGTTGTCGGTTACAATGACTTCGTGCAGTACCGTGGGGAACAGGGCGCCAGGGAAAAGGGAAAATTCCGGCTGGAAGGCAAGGAGTACGTCGTTCAGGACGGCGACGTCATGCACTTTAGGTTTAGCGTGTAAGATGTGTTACAATAAGCCTAAAGAGAAATTCCATAACCAAGGGGGGTTGCATGCTAATGAAGGCGTGTGTTCTGTGCAAGGTCGTGGGAATTCTGGCGATTGTCGGGGCGCTCAACTGGGGCTCGATCGCTCTATTCCAGGTCAATTTCGTGGAGAATCTGATCGGCCAATACCCGATGGCTTTACGAGTTGTTTATGGGCTGGTGGGTCTGTCGGGCTTGGCGCTTTTGGCGAGTTTCTTCATGGTTTGTCCCACCTGTAAAAAGTAAACTTCGTTCGGTTTTGGTTTAAAGGAGTCGTCTTTTCGAAAGACGGCTCCTTTCCATTTTGGTTGAACTTTTCATGAGGTTAGATACAATAGAAACCCTATCAACAAGGAGTTTAGAAGTGGTCACGATTTCAGAGAGCAAGTTAAAAAGTTTGGATGCGGTTTCGGATAAAAATGGGGTTATCCGGGCGGCGGCGATGGACCAGAGAGGGTCGTTGCAAAAATCCATCGCGAAGGCCAAGGGCGTAGGCGAGAAAGAGGTTACGCCGGCGATGATGTCCGAATTTAAGACCGCGGTGACCAAAGTGCTGACGCCCTATGCGAGCGCGATTCTCCTGGACCCCGAATTTGGAATTCCCGCCTCGAAAGCGCGGTCAAAAAACGCGGGGCTGTTATTGGCTTACGAAAAGACCGGCTATGACGCGACGGGGCCGGGCAGGATTCCGACTTTCCTGGACGGCTACAGCGCCAGGCGGCTCAAGGAAGAAGGGGCGGACTGCGTCAAAGTGCTTTTGTATTACTCACCCTTTGACGATCTTAGAGTGAATGAGAAAAAACACGAGATTATGGGGCGTATCGGGAAAGAATGCGAAGATGCCGATATCGCTTTCTTCCTGGAGTTCGTGGGTTATGATCCCAAAGGCGGTGATGCCAAGGATTTGGCCTACGCGAAGATAAAGCCTGATGTGGTCATCAAGAGCATGGAGGAATTTTCAAAGGACAAGTACAAAGTGGATGTCCTGAAAGTGGAGATCCCGATTGATGTCAAATATTTAAAGGGCTCAAAGGCATTTAACGGAAAAGAGGCCGCCTATGATCTTGACCAGGCAAGGGCCATTTTTAAACGCCAGGACGCTTGCACGAAGAAACCCTTTATTTATCTTTCAGCGGGCGTGGACGACGATACCTTCAGAGAAAGCCTGGAGCTGGCGATCAATGCCGGCGTGAATTTTGCGGGCGTTCTCTGCGGCCGCGCCACCTGGAAGGACGGGATCCCTGTTTACGCCAAAGAGGGTGTAAAAGCCCTGGAAGCCTGGCTCGAGGATCGCGGTGTTAAAAACATCCGGGCGCTCAACGCGGTGCTCGACAAAGGTGCCAGGCCCTGGCACGCGAGATACGGCGGCCGGGACAAGATTCAGGTCAAAACGGCCGTCAGCCGATAGTTTACTGGGCTTTCACCAAATAATGGCGTCAAACAAGGACTACTACCAGGTTCTCGGTGTGAAGGAGAGCGCGGGCGCCGATGAAATCAAGAGCGCTTATCGCAGTCTCGCCAAAAAATTCCATCCGGATGCCAATCCCAATAACAAATCAGCTGAGGAGAAATTTAAGGGGATATCTGAAGCCTATTACGTGCTTTCAGATCCCAAAAAGCGCCAGGAGTACGATGATTACAGGAAAGCCGGGTTCAGCGGCGGTTATGGGCGCCGGAGCGGTTTTCAGGGGGCGCAGGGCTTCAATTATGAGGACATCTTAAGGGCTTTTCGGGGCGCGCAAGGGGGCGGCGGCCGGCGGACCAGTTTTCATTTTGGCGGATCGGCCAGGGGTTTTGAGGATATTTTCTCCGATCTTTTTTCCGGCGGAGGCGGCGGCCGGCGGGGTTTTACGGGTGAAGAAGAAAACCCTGAGGAAATAATATCCGATCTGCATGCGACGCTTAAGATTTCAAAGTCCAGGGCGCAAAAAGGCGGAGAGGTGAGCTTTACGACTCAAGGCGGCAAGAAGATCACCGTGAAGATTCCCGCCGGGATCAGCTCCGGCAAAAAATTGCGTCTGGCGCAGCAAGGTGCCGAATGCCCCGCCTGCCATCATCCGGGGGATTTTATTTTAACAATTAAGGTGGAGTGATACTCATCATGCAAACGAAATGGTCTCCATTATCCGTCAGAATGACGTATGTTTTGATACCGCTTTTACTGATTCTTGTTGCCGGGTGCGGACAACAACAGGAAGAAGTTTCAGCCCCGGATGGTTCCGTAGAAACATTTTCCGATGTTTCCGAGCAAAAGCGCTCCGTGGACCCAGCCGCCACAGGCACCTTAAAAGGCACCGCGTTTTTTGATGGGGAAGTTCCCCAGCCCCGAGTCATTTCCGTCAAAGGCAACCCTGAGTGCGCGCTTTTGCACCACAACGGCGAAATTATTCCTGAGGAAATCATGGTTCAGGACGGAAGATTGCAGAACGTGTTCGTCTATATAAAGGAAGGCTTGGAGGGGTATTCATTTTCGGCGCCGAGCGAAGCGATCGAAATTGACAATAAAAATTGCGTGTATGTTCCCCACGTGACGGGGGCGCAGGTGGATCAACCCCTCGTTTTTTTAAACAGCGATTCGACGCTCCACAATGTTCACGCGTTCCCGAAGAACTCGAAACCGTTCAATCTCGGGCTTCCTTTCGCCGGCATGAAGCAGACGAAGAAGTTTTCCTCGCCGGAAGTCATGGTTTCCTTAAAGTGTGACGTCCATCCCTGGATGCTCGGGTATGTGGGAGTGCTGCCGCATCCTTATTTTGGCGTGACAAAATCAGACGGGAGTTTTGAGCTCAAGGGTTTACCGCCGGGCGAATATCTCGTGGAGGCGTGGCACGAAAAATTTGGGACCCAATCGCAAAAAGTCACGATCGGATCCCAAGAGACGAAAGAAGTCGAATTTAGATTCCAGTAACTCGTCATTCTGAATGAGCGAAGTGAATGAAGAATCTCAAAAGATGAGATCCTTCGCCCGCCTTAAATCATGGCGGGCTCAGGATGACGTGAAACTAAAAGTTAGAACCAGCCTTAGGCGCCACTTTTTCCACTAAGTGCCAAACAAGCGCGACACTGATCACGGCGACGATCAGAATGATCCAAATATTGAATGAAGGCAAGTGGCTCGCGGCTCCCATGCAGAAAAGCATCGGCACCGAAAGGTAAGTGTTGAGTCTTGAGGCCAAAAACGCCTGTCGTGTGATCGTTTGCAGATCCGCCGGCGCTTGGCCTGTCTTCACGGAGGTAATTATCTTCTTTTGGTTCGGCCAAATAATGAACCACACGTTGAACCACATGATGCTCCCAAGGAGCGAACCCAAACTGATCCACTGGCCCCAAGTGGACCCAAAAAGACCGTTCATGATACCGGTGTTATTCAAATGAAGTTTGCCCACGATATAGATCACGCCCGAAAGGAACGTAATCATCGCGGACCAACGGAACCACCACAACGCTCTTGGCATGAGCTGGGGCACCACTTTCTTCTTGGTTTCAGCGTCCATTGTTTTGACAAAGGGCACATTCACGAAATTGAAGAAGTAAAGATGGCCTATCCAAGCAATCCCAAAGATAAAGTGAATCCAACGCAGGGAGAAAAGCACAAGGGTGGCTGGGTCTAACGAGATGGCTTCTGACATGATAGTATCTCCTTTTGATTTTCGGTATTCTAGCATAAGTTATAACCCCTGTCACCGTGAACTAGTCTCGTTTTCTTCTTATGCCGCGTGGTTTCTCCATAAATCATGGGATCCCTCGGCTAATAGAAAATAACTCGGCGCCGTTTAGCCAAACGGCGCCTCGGACAATTTTCTCTTAGCCGTCTCCCTTATGATTTATGTCGAAACCACAAGCGCGGCGATGCGAAGAAAAGGGATTGGGCTTGCCTCAGACATTACTCAAATGCCAACGGGTGACACCGAGGGACATTATTTTCCTCAAAGAAACACCTTTTTCCACTGACAGTCGTAGTGCGTGCAATCACTAGCATGTCCACACGCTTTTATTCACTAAGGATCTCTTGAGTTTTGAGGAAAATAATGTTCCGAAGGTGGCAGGACCCGTTGGCATTTGGGGCAAGGGGTCAAAAAACCACAAAATATTGTGTTTTTTTTAAGAAATGGGTTGACAAACCACAAGGGCGGGATTATAGTGAATTTCGAGGTTGAAAACGGAGCCGCCGAAGAAAGGTAAATCGGCGATCCGTTTTTTCGTCTCTGCAATTTTAATCGCAATTAGGAAGTTAACAGGAGAAAATCCCACCATGCAAAACGGCTCGAAAGCGAAAGGTATCTCCCAAGCTCACAGTTCTCTCTCTCACGAAATTAAAAAAGGCCTGAAGATAGAGCGTCGTTTTACCAAGCCCGGCGTGAATCCCCTGAACCAGATCCAGTACGAGAAACGCAGTTCTGCCATCACCAACAAGGATGGCTCTGCCGTATTTAAAATGGAAAACGCCGAAGTTCCAAAATCGTGGTCGCAGCTGGCCACAGATATTATCGTATCCAAATATTTTCGCAAAGCGGGAGTGCCCGGCTCTGGGTTCGAATCAAGCGCGCGACAGGTGGTGGAGAGGATCGCGAAGGCGATCCGCCGTGCGGGGGAAGAGTTTGGCGGCTATTTCCGTTCTAGTGAGGACGCGGACGCGTTTGAAGCGGAGCTTTCTCATTTTTTGATCACCCAAAAAGGCGCTTTTAATTCCCCGGTTTGGTTTAACTGCGGGCTGGCCGAAGCTTACGGCATCCGGACGGGCAGCGGCGGGAATTGGACCTGGGACTTCAGGAAAGAAACATCCGCGCTCACCAAGGATTCTTATTCCCACCCACAGTGCTCGGCTTGTTTTATTCAAAAAGTCGAAGATGATTTGATGTCGATATTTGACCTTATCAAAAATGAAGCGCGTCTTTTTAAGTTTGGTTCCGGCACCGGGACCAATTTCTCCAAGATCCGCGGGCGACAGGAAAAGCTTTCTGGCGGCGGGACTTCCTCGGGGCTCATGTCTTTTCTTGAGGTGTTGGATCGCGGCGCGGGCGCCACAAAATCCGGCGGCACGACGCGCCGCGCGGCGAAGATGGTGTGTCTCGACATGGACCATCCCGAAATCGTGGATTTTATCAATTGGAAGGTGAGGGAGGAAAAGAAAGTGGCGGCGCTGATCGCGGCCGGCTATCCTTGCGATTTCAACGGCGAGGCGTATCACACGGTGTCGGGGCAAAACTCAAACAATTCCGTGCGTATCACCGACGATTTCATGAAGGCCTACCTGGAAGGCCGGCCGTGGCAGACGCGGATGCGCACGACCGGCGAGGTTTGTGACACGCATGAAGCGCGTGATCTCATGCACCAAATTGCGTATGCGGCGTGGGCCTGCGCGGATCCGGGTGTTCAGTTTGATTCGACAATCAACGATTGGCACACGTGCGTGAATACGGACAAGATTCACGCCTCAAATCCTTGCTCCGAGTACATGTTCCTCGACGACAGCGCCTGCAATCTGGCCTCAATCAACGTGATGAAGTTTTTGGATGAGGACGGCAATTTCGATATTGAAGGCTACCGCCACGCCTGCCGGATTTTTTTAATGGCGCAGGAAATTCTCGTGGATTATTCTTCGTACCCAACCCAAAATATCGCCCAGAACAGCCATGATTATAGGCCGCTCGGTCTTGGCTACGCAAATCTCGGCACGCTTCTCATGGTGAAAGGGATTCCCTATGATTCCGAAAAGGCGTCCGCGATCTGCGGGGCCGTTACGGCCATCACAACCGGACAGGCTTATCGTACTTCCGCCGAAATGGCCAAATACCGGGGGCCGTTTCCTGGCTATGCGGCGAATGAGGAGCCGATGATTCGCGTGATGAGAAAGCACCGGGACGCCGCCTATAAGATAAATGACAAGATTTGTCCGCCGGAATTCTTGAAGGCCGCGCGGGAAGACTGGGATGAAGCCGTTCGCTTGGGTGAAAAATACGGTTACCGAAACGCGCAAGCGACCGTGATCGCGCCCACCGGCACGATCGGGCTTCTGATGGACTGCGATACGACCGGCATCGAGCCGGACTTTTCGCTCGTGAAGTTTAAGAAGCTCGCGGGCGGCGGCTACTTTAAGATCGTGAACCAGTCCGTTCCGAGAGCTCTTAAGAATCTCGGCTACCGCGACGACCAGAGGCGTGACATCGTGACTTACGTGACGGGCACGATGACTTTAGACGGCGCGCCGCACATCAACACCGCGACGCTTAAAGAACGTGGATTCACCGATGAGGATATTGAAAAGATAGAGTCCAATATCCCCGGCGTGTTTGAGCTGCATTTTGCGTTCAATAAGTGGGCGCTGGGCGAAGAAGTTTTGAAGCGCCTCGGATTTAAGGAAGAGGAATACAATAATCCCGCTTTCAACATGCTCGAGACGCTCGGGTTTACTCCGAGGCAGATTTCCGAGGCCAGTGACGTGATTTGCGGGCGCATGACCGTGGAAGGTGCGCCGGGCCTCAAGCCCGAACATCTGCCGGTGTTTGACTGCGCCAATAAGTGCGGGAAATACGGCAAGCGGTTTATCGCGCCGATGGGTCATATCCGCATGATGGCGGCCGCACAGCCATTTATCTCGGGCGCCATCTCCAAAACCGTCAATCTTCCGAACGAGGTTACGGTCGAGGACATCGAGAAAATCTATGTCGAAAGCTGGAAACTCGGACTGAAGGCCGCGGCGCTTTACCGCGACGGGTGCAAGCTTTCACAGCCTCTAAATTCCACTTCCAGATCGGGCTCAAGCGTTGCGGCTGATAAGGCCGAAGGGGTCGAAACGGCTCCTCGCCGGCATCGGCTTCCGAAGAAACGCACCGGAATCACGCAGGAAGCACGTATCGGCGGGCACAAGGTGTACGTGCGCACCGGCGAATATGAAAATCACGCTCTCGGTGAAATCTTCATCGACATGCACAAAGAGGGAGCCGCTTACCGCAGCATGATGAACTGCTTTGCGATCGCGGTGTCGCTGGGTTTGCAGTACGGCGTGCCTTTGCAGGAATACGTGGACGTGTTCACGTTCACGCGTTTTGAGCCGCAGGGGCCCGTGGATCACCCGAATATCAAATTCGCGACGTCCATCGTGGACTACATCTTTAGACTCCTTGCGATGGAGTATCTCGGGCGGCATGACCTGGTGCAGGTGCCGCCGATGGGGGCCACGACGGATGTGACACTGCCGCCGTCGACAATCAAGCCGCATAGGCACGCTGAGCCTGCGCATTCCTCAAGCGCCGAGATTGCTGAAGTTCCGACAGCCAAACTTTCAGCCGAGCTTAAGGATGCGCTCAGTGAACAGCTTGGCAGGATGATGGGGGATGCGCCGTTTTGCTCGCTGTGCGGCCACGTGACTGTGCGGAGCGGCGCCTGTTACAAGTGCTTAAACTGCGGCAACTCGATGGGGTGCTCTTAAAAAGGGCACTGTCCCTATTCACCGCTATGGGCTCACAAGATATTTTTATTCAAAAACTTTATTCTTCATTGCCCGAGAAAGCCGCGGCGCTTAGGAAAAAACTCGACCGACCGCTCACGCTTGCCGAGAAAATCCTGGGCTTACATGTCACGGACCTAAAGACCCAGGACTTCGCGCGCGGCACAAGCTATCTATCCTTAAGGCCGGACCGTGTGGCGATGCAGGACGCGACCGCGCAGATGGCGCTTTTACAGTTCATGATGGCCGGCCGCGACGCGGTCGCTGTCCCTTCCACGATCCACTGCGACCACTTGATCCTCGCGCGCGCGGGCGCTGTCCGGGACACCAAGGCCGCGCTTGATACCAACAGGGAAGTTTACGACTTTTTAGAGTCAGCGGCCAAGCGCTACGGGATCGGTTTCTGGAAGCCGGGGGCGGGCATCATTCACCAGGTGGTTTTGGAAAATTACGCGTTTCCGGGCGGACTTATGATTGGCACGGATTCCCATACTCCGAATGGGGGAGGGCTTGGGATGTTGGCAATCGGCGTTGGGGGTGCGGACGCGGCAGATGTGATGGCGGGATTGTCTTGGGAAGTGAAATGCCCGAAGCTCATCGGTGTCCATTTAAGAGGAAGTTTGAATGGCTGGGCCTCGGCGAAGGATGTGATCTTAAAGCTATGCGGGATTTTGACTGTCAAAGGAGGCACGGATAAGATCGTCGAATATTTCGGGCCCGGTACAAGATCCATCAGTTGCACCGGCAAGGGCACGATCACGAATATGGGCGCTGAGCTTGGCGCGACAACCTCTGTTTTTCCATACGACGAGCGAATGACATCGTATTTAAAGGCCACCAAGCGCGAAGCGATCGCGAAGCTTGCCGACCAACACAAAGAAAATTTAATCGCGGACCCCGAAGTGGAAAGAGACCCGAAGAAATACTATGATGAGGTAATCGAGATCGATCTTTCGGGCCTTGAGCCATACGTCGTGGGGCCGCACACGCCGGATTTGACCAGGCCCATTTCACAGCTGGCCAGGGACGTAAAAGCGGGTGGTTATCCGGTCGAACTTAAAGCCGCGCTCATCGGAAGCTGTACGAATTCCTCCTACGAAGACATCGGCCGCGCGGCCCATGTCGCCACTCAGGCCAAAAAAGCAGGTTTAAGAGCGAAAACTTATTTTCTCATCACCCCTGGTTCCGACCAGATTCAAAATACTATCCATCGCGACGGCCAGCTTAAAGAGTTCGAGGATATCGGCGGCACGGTCTTGGCCAATGCCTGCGGACCCTGCATCGGCCAGTGGAAACGGGACGACATCAAAAAAGGCGAGAAGAATTCGATCCTCACGTCGTTTAACCGCAATTTTCCCGCGCGAAACGACGGCAACACCGAAACGCTGGCCTTTATGGCGTCTCCTGAGATCGTCACCGCGTTTGCGCTTGCGGGACGCCTCGATTTCAACCCGCTCACGGACACGCTTAAAAACGGCGACGGCAAGGAATTGCGTTTGTCCGCTCCCTCGGCGCCCGAGCTTCCCGCGGGCGGTTTTGCGCACGGCGAGGGCGGTTTCACAGCGCCTCTGCCTTCCGGTGAAAGAACGAAAGTGGGCGTGCTCATTGACCCTGCCAGCGAGCGCCTTCAAAAACTTGAGCCTTTTCAAAAATGGGACGGCAGGGATTTTGAAAACTGCCTCGTGCTTTTGAAGACCGAAGGCAAGTGCACGACCGACCATATTTCCCCGGCAGGGCCTTGGCTCAAATACCGCGGGCATTTGGATAAAATCTCCGGCAACCTGTTTTTAGGAGCAAATAATGTTTTTTCAGACAAGCCCGGAATGGTAAAAAATTGGCTCGAGGGCGGAAAGATGGCGACTGCGGCCGAGGTGGGGCGTGACTATAAAGAAAAGGGATTGGGTTGGGTAGTGATCGGCGATGAAAATTACGGCGAAGGTTCCAGCCGCGAGCATGCGGCGATGTCGCCGCGCTTTTTAGGATGCCGGGCCGTGATTGCCAAGAGTTTCGCGAGAATCCATGAAACAAACCTGAAGAAGCAGGGAATTCTTCCCTTAAAATTCAGAACTCCCTCCGATTATGACAAGATAAAGGAGGATGACCGCGTGACGATCCGGGGTCTCAAAGAATTATCTCCGGACAAACCGCTTAGGATGACGGTAACGCACGCGGATAAATCCACGGAGTCCGTCGAACTGGCCCACTCCTTTACCTCCGAGCAGATAGAGTGGTTCAAGGCCGGCAGTGCTTTGAATCTGATGAGAAATGTGCTATAAACATTTTAGAATCACATAGGAAAAGCCGTATGCCGACGCAAACGAACGTGGCTAAGCCCAGAATCGCCGATGAAGGCGGAAAAGGAACGAGCATCAAGCAATTTATAAAACACCATTACCGCCATTTCAACGCGGCCGTTGTCGTGGACGCCGCCGAAGCGTACGTGAAGCATCTGGGTAAGGGCGGCAAGATGTTTATGACGGTCGCCGGCGCCATGAGTACCGCAGAGCTCGGGCTTTCCTTGGCTGAGATGATCCGTGAGGATAAAGTGCACGGCCTCTGCTGCACCGGCGCCAATCTCGAAGAAGACATTTTTAATCTCGTCGCGCACACGCATTACAAACGCGTCCCGCAGTACCGCAATCTCACCGATAAAGAGGAGCTTGAGCTTCACAACACCGGCATGAACCGCGTCACGGATACCTGCATTCCGGAAGAGGAGGCGATGCGCCGCATCGAGCGGCAGGTCCTGAAGCTCTGGCAAAAGGCCGATAGAGAGGGTAGGCGCTGCCTTCCGTACGAATACATTTACCAGCTTTTGGAGACCGGATGGATCGAACCGTATTTTGAGATAGACCCCAAGGACTCCTGGGTGGTCGCCGCCTGGAAGAAAAAAATCCCTATTTTTACGCCGGGCTGGGAAGACTCGACGCTCGGAAATATTTTTGTCGCGAGCGTGATCCGCAAAGACGTGTCGAATTTTCAGGTGGTGAAATCCGGCGTGGAACAGATGGCGGCGCTGATTGACTGGTATAAGCAGAATTCAAAAAATGAATCGATCGGATTTTTCCAGATCGCCGGCGGCATCGCGGGAGACTTCCCGATCTGTGTCGTGCCGCTCATCATTCAGGACCTGAAAGAAAAATGCAGGCTCTGGGGCTATTTTTGCCAAATATCCGACAGCACGACTTCCTATGGTTCCTACAGCGGTGCGGTGCCCAACGAAAAGATCACCTGGGGCAAGCTCGATGCCGACACGCCCCGCTTTGTGATTGAGTCGGACGCGTCAATCGTCGCGCCGCTCATCTTTTACTACGTGCTCGGGAAATAAAATTTTTCCGGCCTCCCGTGCGTAATTTTAAAAAGGACTTCACGCAGTTCCGCAAGGACTTGTCCGAAATCCTCGAAGGACAATTTTCCGAAGGGACTTTCGAAGAACTCTACCAGGATATGCTCTTCAATATCGCCCGGCTTCGCCAGGAAAATCTGGATCTAGTGGAAGTCCGTCTCCTGAACACGGCGTTTAAGGAGCTGCGGTACGCGCTTAAAGTCTTTAAGCCTTACCGCGCGGTGCCGAAAGCGGCGGTGTTCGGTTCGGCGAGGACGCCCATCCATCACAGAAGCTTTAAATTCGCTGAAAAGTTCGGCAGGAAACTGGCCAAGAAAGGCTGGATGATCATCACCGGCGGCGCCAGCGGCATCATGGAGGCGGCGATGATTGGCGCCGGCGCCGTGAACAGCTTCGGCCTGAACATTCTTTTGCCGTTCGAGCAGGACGCTAACCCCGTGATCAAGGGCAACGCAAAGCTCATTTATTTCAAATATTT
Source organism: Omnitrophica bacterium RIFCSPHIGHO2_02_FULL_51_18 (assembly GCA_001804125.1). GTDB lineage: Bacteria > Omnitrophota > Gorgyraeia > 2-02-FULL-51-18 > 2-02-FULL-51-18 > 2-02-FULL-51-18. The sequence goes on along the minus strand of MHFI01000025.1, from coordinate 20,489 downwards.
TTTCACGCGGAAACTCATGTTTTTGAAGGAATCGGAAGCGACGGTGCTTTTCCCGGGAGGCTTCGGGACTTTTGATGAGGGGTTTGAATCATTCACGCTGGTCCAGACCGGGAAGGCCAAGCCGCGGCCGATCGTCCTGATGGACCCTCCGGGCAGTTCTTTCTGGCGGTCCACGCTGAAACTGTTTAAGCAAAATATGGAAGGCGGCGGCCTTATTTCGCCGGGTGATTTGTCGTTGATGCGCCATTTCCAGGATGCGGACAGGGCTGTCGAGGAGATCGCGGGTTTCTACGGCAATTATCACTCGTCACGATTTTTCAAAGACCAATACCTGGTGCGGCTCAACAATCCTCTGCCGCCTAAGGTGTTCAAGCGCATTAACCGCGAATTCAAGGACCTGGTCACGCGGGGCGGTTTTGAAAAATTGCCAGACATCTCCCAGGATGACATCCGGGACCCCAAGCTTGACCGCATCGTTTTTTATTTTAACCGCACCCATTACAGCCGCCTGCGCCAGCTGATCGACGTTTTAAATTCCGCAAGCGGATAATTGTTAAGAAGGGCTTAAAAATGATTATTTTCGCTCATCGATTATTTTCATTTCAAGTTGACGCATTCAGGTTCGTCTAGTATCCTATGACAAGTGTTCAAATTTTACTCGAGGATATTTTTATGAAAAAATTATTAAATCAAGCCAAACCAATTCTCGGAATTTCAATTTTGACGGCTCTTGCGGCCTGTTCCCCGGCGTATGCGGATGCGGGCCTGCCGGACGAGAAAACCACCGTCGAGGAAGATGCCCAGAGCAAGCCCGCCATGAGTCGGCAAGACCCTTCCTCCACGAGGCAGCAATTCGGCGGCATGGAAACAGCGCCGCTCGCCGCAGCGCCGGCGGCACAGAATTATATGGCCAAAAGCCCCCAGCCGAATCCGTCAGGGCTTGATTTTCCGAAGGTGCAAAGCGATTCCGATGCTCAGCTTGCGCATAAGTTCGTGTGGTGGCCGACGGACTCCAAGCCGGCTCCCGTGAAAGACCAACAGCGCAGCGGTTATTGGTGGTGGCCGGACCAGCCGGGACAACAGCGTCCGTGGGGAAACCAGGGCTACATCTACGTGCGTAAGATTATTTTCGATTACAAGTCAGAGGCCGGTGAAATCAAGCCGTCGCTCGTCATCAAGCGCATCCTGAAGAACGTGAAGATTTATTTTGACTATGACAAGTCGGATTTAAGAGACGACGGAATTGCAACGCTCGAGAAGGCAATTTATACACTGGGCCGCAATCCCAGCGCCGACGTTTTAATCACGGGAAATTGTGACTTGCGCGGTTCCGAGCAGTACAACGAGAAGCTGGGAGAGCGCCGCGCATCGTCGCTCAAACAATACCTGCTGGGCAAGAGCGTTCCGGAAGACCGTATTAAGATCTTGAGCCGGGGCAAGCTGGATGCAATGGCACCCACCCATGATATCGTGGGGATGCAGAAAGACCGCAATGCCCAGTTTATGATTGCCGAAGTGGAGGAAGTGATGATTCCCGCTTCCGAGGCGGCTTTGTATCAAGACAGGCTGATTGAGGAGAAGAAGGTTTTCGAAAGCCAGGTTCGCGTGGACACGAAGGATTATGTGGTTCAGAAAGGCGATACGCTCTGGGGCATTGCGCAAAGAGAGTATGGCAACGGCAGGCAGTGGAAGCGGATCTACGAGTTTAACAAGGACGTGATCCAGAATCCAGACCGGCCGAAGCAGGGCACGAAAATCAAAATTCCTATTGAGAATAACGCCTGATTTTGGTGTATAATGGCGCGTAGCAGCTTGTCAGGAGGGTGAGAATGGACCCAAGAGCGATTGTCGGATCTCCAAGCCAGGTTTCGGAATCAAGTTTCATTTCCAAGGTATACCTTTGGATGGCCGGCGGGTTGTTTTTATCGGCTGCGGCGTCATTTTGGCTTTTGTCACAGCCGGAGCTTTTGAAGGCGGTCGTGACGAATAAAGTCCTGTTTTTTGGGCTCATCATCGCGGAGCTTGGGCTGGTGATCGGACTCTCGGCCGCATTGATGCGTCTAAGCGCTTTCGCTGCGACCGTCATGTTCTGCGTTTATTCGTTCCTGAACGGCGCAACGCTCACCCCGGTATTTCTCATCTATACGGGCGCTTCGATCATGACGACGTTTGCCGTGACGGCCGGAACTTTTCTTTTCTTCAGCCTTTACGGCATGACCACGAAGCGCGATCTTACTTCAGTCGGTGCCTTTGCGGTGATGGCGCTTATCGGAGTCATTCTTGCCAGCGTCGTGAATATTTTCCTGAAAAGCCCGGCACTCATGTGGGTCACCACATTTATCGGGATCGCGGTATTTTTAGGCTTGATTGCCTATGACACGCAGAAATTAAAAGCCATGCACGCGATGGGGTTTCAGGATGAAGATGTCCGGAAGAAGATGGCAATCATGGGAGCGCTCGCGCTGTATCTTGACTTTGTAAACCTCTTCCTGAATCTTTTAAGAATTTTTGGAAGGCAGAGAAATTAAAGGCCGGCTTAAAAGCGGTTCTTTACTTTTAGACTGAAAATGCTATAATCGGGCCGCAGTTGAATTTTCCTCCTAAGGGAGTCTATCGTTTGATAGGCTCCCTTTTTACGTGTACTTAAGGTTATCTCATGGCACCTGTTTTGAAAAAAGTCGAAAGGCCCAGGGAACTTAAGTGGTACCAGGCCGGGGCAATGCTTTACGGCGACTGGGGCACTTCGAAGGTTTACGTGCTGGGGATTGCGTTTGCGATCGCGGGCCACGCGTCGATGTTTTTTTTGACGGCTATGAGCGTGCTGACGGCCGTCGTAGGGTTCTGTTACATCATCATTAGCAAGGCCTACCCCGACGGGGGCGGCGTGTATTCTTCCGTAAAGAGCCGCTCGAAAACTCTCGCTGTGATAGGAGCGCTGCTTTTGGTTGCGGATTATGTTGTCACGGCCGCTTTGAGCAGTGTGGATGCGTTTCATTACCTTGGGTTTGCGCGCCCCGAACTGTGGGCCATAGGCTCCTTGATTGTGATAGGGGTGATCAACATTCTCGGGCCCACAAAGAGCGGAAATATCGCCTCGCTGATAGCAGTGCTCGTGGCCTTCTTCCTGGCCGTGCTTGCGGCTGTTTGTCTGCCGCACATAAAATCCATCGAATTTTCGGCGCCTCAGGGCCCCTTTTTCGGTAATTGGACGAAATTTGTGGGCATCATCCTTGCGTTGTCAGGTGTCGAGGCGATTGCCAATGTGACCGGCATTATGGTGCGGCCGGTCGGCCGGACAGCCAAATATGCGATCTTGCCGGTCATGGCTGAAGTGGTTGTGATCTCGCTTATATTGGGCGCGGCGATGAACAATATTCCGGGCCTTACGAACCACACCGAAGATATGGTTCGCGTGATCGGAGATCATTATATAGGCCCCTGGTTTGGGAAGCTCATTGCGCTTTTGATTGGTCTTTTACTTTTGTCCGCCTGCAACACCGCTATCATGGGTCTTATCGGTGTCACGTTTTTGATGTCGAAGGACAAAGAACTCCCGCCTCTTTTTAGCAGTCTAAACCGATTTGGCATGCCCTGGTTTGGCCTTCTCGTCGCCGTGAGCGTTCCGGTATTTGTTTTATGCCTCGAAAATAACGTGGTGCACTTGGCCGCGCTCTACGCGATTGGCGTGGTGGGCGCGATTATGATTAACCTTCTGGCTTGCTGCACGAATTTCGACATTAATATCAAGAAATATGAGCGCGTTATTTTGGGCCTGACCGGGGCTGTCATGGTGCTCGTGGAGCTCACCATCATCTATGAGAAGCACAATGCGGTGATTTTTGCTTTGAGCGTTTTGACGGTAGGGCTGATCGCCCGCGGCGTCGGCAAGTTTGTGTACCAAATAAGAGTGGCTGTGCCCGAAGTATTGGGAATCAACGTACTGACGCTCGAAGAGGCCAAAGACCTCATGCCGCTTTACAAGGGATCGACGCTCGTGGCCATCAAATCGGTCAGTCCGTCGCTGGTGGAAGAAGCCTCGATCCATGTGAAGGGAAAAGGCGAGCAGGTGGTGTACGCGTTGTTTGTCGAGGAGAAGCCGCCGGGATGGGCTTACCCGACTGAGGTTGAACCGTCTCATGAATCGGTCAAACTTTTAAACCGGGCGGTGCAGGAGTTCGAGAAAAATGGCATCACGGCCATGCCGCTCTGGAATCTGGGGGAAAATGCGGGCGCATTGATCGTGAAAACGGTCAAGGATTTGGGTCTGGACACTGTCATGATCGGGTCCACCCGCCGCGGCGCGTTGGAAAGGCTTTTAAGGGGTGAGGTGCTGAAGACGATTTCAGACCAGCTGCCTCAGGATAAACATTTGGTGATCTGTAACTGAGCGTTAAGTGGTAAGCGTTAAGCGATAAGCAAAGTCCTTCCATTGGTTTGTTATTTCTTACCGCTTAACGCTTATCACTTAACGCTTTAATAGGAGCGTGATTTTTATGCCTGCATTGGTGTTGGTGCGTCACGGGGAGTCCCAGTGGAATCTTGAAAACCGCTTCACCGGTTGGGTGGATGTGCCTCTGTCAGAAAAGGGGATTCAGGAGGCCCGGGACGCGGGGGAGAAGATAAAAAATGAGAAAATCCATTTTGATAAGGCCTACACCTCTGTTCTGCAGCGGGCGCAGAAAACGTTGGAGCTCATCCTGAAGGTTTTGGGCCAAAAAAATATTCCGATTGAGGAAGACCAAGCGCTGAATGAACGGCACTATGGCGATTTGCAGGGCCTGAACAAGGCCGAAACCGCCAAGAAATTCGGCGAAGAGCAGGTGAAGATTTGGCGCCGTTCTTACGACATCGCGCCGCCAAACGGCGAGAGCTTGAAAGACACGGCGGCCAGGACCCTGCCTTACTTTAAATCCAAGATTATGGCCGAGTTAAAGAAGGGTACCAACCTCCTGGTGGTGGCTCATGGCAATAGCCTGCGTTCCATTGTGATGCACCTGGATAAACTTACGAAGGCCCAGGTGCTCGAACTTAATTTGGGCACAGGCGTTCCACTCCTCTATCAATTCGACCTCGGCCTCAAGATCCTTTCTAAAAAAGAGCTTACCTAATTCAGACTATTTACTCTATTAACTAACAATTGTTATAGAATAGTAAAAACTTGACAGAAGTAGCGATTCTTGATAGTCTACTTCTGGAAAATGCGGTTATCTCATAAAGCTAGTCGTTTAAGTAGCTGAAAGGAGTATGCGAGTGGATTTCCAAACAACTGTGGTTGGTCCATTTGAAGAAATGGGGCGCCGGGTGCTGAATTTTATGCCCAGCCTCATAGGCGCACTGGTTATTCTTCTTTTGGGGTGCATGCTGGCATCCATTATCCAAAAAGTAGTCACCCGATTCTTGAAGTTGGCAAGGCTCGATACCGTGAGTGAAAAGACAGGGATCGCGAACGTGCTTACAAAGGGAGACATCAACTACACGCTCTCCGAGATCATAGGCGTTCTGATCTACTGGCTTTTGGCGCTTGTGGTGGTTTTGTCGGCGCTCAATGCGTTACAGCTCACGGTTGCGGCTGACTTGCTGAATAAGGTGGTGTTGTATGTCCCGAACGTGATCGCCAGCGTGTTCATTCTGGTGCTCGGTATCTTTTTTTCCACGATCGTGGCAAACACGGTCCGCACAACCGCTGCCAATGCGGGTATTCGGCAGGCCAGGTCCCTGGGGCAAGCCACACAACTCATCATTGCCATATTGGTGTTTGTGGAGGCTTTGAAACAGCTGGGGATTGACACGTCACTCGTGGATTTGATCCTCAAGGGTATCATCTTCGCGCTGGCGCTCGGCGTGGGTCTTGCGATCGGGCTCGGCTGCAAAGACCTGGCTTCGAAGCATGTGAATCAGTTCGTGGAGAGTTTTCGGGCCAAAAAATAGTCCGGATTTATCGTTTACACAAAGGGCGTGGAATTTATTTTCCGCGCCTTTTGTGTTATAGTCAGTCCAATGCGCAGACGATTTCTACCCACGCTTATTTTTGGCCTTATGTTGGCCGGCTGTAACATGAATTCCCCGGAAGAGCTGGACCGTCTTACGAAAGAAGACCCCGTTTTCAAGCAAATGATCCTTCAGCGCGGCCAGGCAAAGGCCCGTGCGCAGCTTATCAGGGAAGACCTCTTGGGCAGGAAAAAGACGATGGACGCCGAGATCGATAAATTGCGCAAGGAATACGATACTTACGCGAAGGCGCAGAACTTGAAAATAGAGAAACTTCGGGCCGTGGTCGATGCCAATCGCGACCGGCTTAAAATCGACATAGGCGCCGCGGCCCGACAGCTTTCGGAGAAAGCGGTCCGTCTGGACGGCTATCAGAAAACGCTTGCCGACATTCAAAAAGTGCTCAAGGGGGGCAAGGGCATTGATTTTACGCCGGCCGACAAGAAAAAATGGGAAGAGCAGCTGTTGATTTTGTCCGAGAAGATAAAGCCACTCGAAGAGGAAATCCAGGACTTGAAGCTTCGAATACATCTCAAAAAACAAAAAACCGGTTTTTTAAATTACTGACCTATTACCTATGCAAAGGTCAGTCATGCGGGATCTTTCGTCTTTTGCCGCGTTTAAAGCGCGCGCATCAGCAGGTTCTTATTTCCCTTTCGTAAAAAAAATTGACGGTTTCGAGAATCCATCGGCGCTTTACAGACGCTGGGCTGATTTTAAATCGCCGAGCGTACTGCTTGAAAGCGCCAGAGTTTCATCAGGCACCGGCCGTTATTCGATCATCGCCAAAGATCCTTTTTTGGTTTTTGAATCCAAGGCCGGCCGGGTCCGGTTGAGCGCCTATGGCGCCGCCGAGTGTTTTGAGACAGATCCGCTCGAAAAACTTAAAGAGCTTCTTTCCCGCTATTCTTCACCGTCGGGAATTTTTCTCCCTTTTACCGGCGGTGCCGTCGGTTATTTCGGCTATGAAGTAAAAAGCCTGATCGAACCCCGGCTGCCCCGGAAAGCCAGGGATGATCTGCAACTGCCTGACATCTATCTTCTTTTTTTTGATGAAGGCGTTGTCGTAGACCACAAGGACTCATGCATTTTTTTATTTTCCAACGTGCGCGTGGGCCGGGATCTTGGAAGAAGTTATGAGGAGGGGCTCAAGAAAATTCATGCTTTCGAAGCGCGTTTTAGAAGCCAGACCGCCCGTCCCCGGAGGCGGCCGGCGGCCGGCCGGGGAAACGCCGGCGTGCACCGAGCGCTCGGTATACAGAGCAACCTCACGCGGCGGAATTTTATCGGGAAAGTCATGAAGATAAAGGACTCGATTCGAAAAGGGGATATTTTTCAGGCGAATTTGTCCCAACGCTTTAGCTTTCCCGTGAAAGGATCGGCTTTCCGGATTTATGAAAAGCTGAAAACCATGAATCCTTCGCCGTTTTTTGGGTATTTGGACGCGCTCCGCTTTCAAATCGTCTCAGGCTCTCCCGAGCGGCTTGTAAAGCTGGAAAACGGTTTGATGGAAACACGCCCGATTGCCGGGACGCGCTCACGGGGGAAAAACCCTTTGGAAGACCGCTGGCTTTCGCGGGATCTGTTGCTCGATGAGAAAGAGCGGGCTGAGCACATCATGCTTGTGGATCTTGAGCGAAACGACATGGGCCGTGTGGCTGAGTACGGCACCGTGGGCGCGAATGAGCTCATGGTCGTCGAGGACTATTCGCATGTGAAGCACATCGTCTCGAATATACGCGGCGTGCTTCGTGAAAAATTGAGCGCGGTGGACGTCTTGAGGGCCTTTTTCCCCGGCGGGACGATCACCGGGGCGCCCAAGATCCGGTGCATGGAAATTTTGGACGCGCTTGAGCCGGTGACGCGGGGGCCTTATACGGGTTCGCTGGGGTACTTGGGCTTCAACGGCAATATGGATCTCAATATCATTATCCGCAGTCTTGTGGTAAAAGATAAAAAAGCGTATTTACAGGTCGGGGCCGGGATCGTGGCGGATTCGGTCCCAGGGAAGGAATATGATGAAACCCTTTATAAAGCAGAGGCCGTTCTCAAGGCTGTTTTCGGGGAACAAAGGATCGACGCGTTCTTTGCCGGGTGCCGGGCTCAGTCTCCCGTATCTTGACCGGATCTCCTGTTTCGAAAGCCTGAGGGCCTATGACGGCCGGCTCTTTTGCCTTGGCGCGCATGTCGATCGTCTTTGGGAGTCATGCCATACGCTGGGCCGTCCGCTCCCGTTTTTAAAAAACCGGATACGCCGGTGGATCAGGGAAGTGCTTGAAGGAAGCGGGTTTAAGGACGCGCTTTTAAGGGTTTCGGTCCATTGGGACGGCGCGGGCGAAGGCCGCGTGGTGGCGATCGCCAGACATTTTGCTCCTTACGCCGACGAGATTTACGAAAAGGGCATCGGGATCAAAACGGCGGTCAACCGCCGCTGGACTTTAAGGGCGCAGGACCCGCAGATTAAATCCTCGCAGTACGTGAGCGGCGTTTTGGCGTCGCTCGACCTCTCAGGCTCTCTTCCGCATGAAGTTGTTTTTCTGAGCCAGGACCAGTGCGTAGCGGAAGGCACAGTTTCCAATTTATTCATTGTGGCTTCCGGAAAAACAATTTTGACACCTCCTGTCAGTTCCGGTATTTTAAGGGGGGTCACACGCGAGGTCGTGATAGTGCTCGCGGGGGAAATAGGCCTTCGGGTGCTTGAAAAGCCCCTGACACGGCATGAGATTTATTCAGCAGACGAGTGTTTCATCACGAACACCTCTTCGGAGGTGCTGCCCGTGGCGGTTTATGACGGGCGTAAGATCGCAGGCAGCGTTCCTGGCCCCGTGACAAAAATGCTTCGGAAACATTTCAAGGATTTTATCAAACAAAAAAAGGAGATTTAGTGAATCAGATCCGGAGAGCGCTTGTGAGCGTTTATGATAAAAGCGGGGTCGTGCCTTTCGCGAAGTTTTTAAAATCAAAAGGAGTGGAGATTATTTCCACGGGGGGCACCGCGGAGCTTTTGAAAAGGGCCGGCGTACCGGTCCGGGAGGTTTCGAGCGTCACGAAGTTTCCTGAGATACTGGACGGCCGCTTGAAGACGCTGCACCCCAAGATCCACGGAGGTCTCTTGGCGATCCGCGATAACCCCAAACACGTGAAAACGATCCAAAAGCATAAGATTCAGCCGATCGATCTTTTGGTCGTAAATCTGTACCCTTTTTGGGAGGCTGTCCAAACAAAGACGGACGAGCGCCAGATCCTTGAAATGATCGATATCGGCGGCCCGGCGATGCTCCGGAGCGCGGCGAAGAATTTCAGGTTTGTGGCCCCGGTGTCGGACCCTGCCGATTATGAGCCGGTCAGGAAAGAAATCACCCAGAATCAGGGACGCTTAAGCGAGGCGACGCGCAAGCGTCTGGCCGCCAAGGTTTTTAAGCTCACCGCCCATTATGACAGTCTGATTGGGAAGTATTTTGAGGGGAGCGCATCTTTAAAGGATGCGTTGCCGGAACGCATGACGCTTGATTTTGAAAAAGTGCAGGATCTGCGTTACGGGGAAAATCCCCATCAGAAAGGCGCGCTTTACCGTGAAAAAGGAGTCAGAGCTTCCGGAGTCGTGGAGGCCAAGCAGCTTCACGGAAAGGAGTTGTCGTTCAACAATATTTTGGACCTGGACGCGGCGCTTGAAATGGCGGAAGCGTTTGAAGAACCGGCATGCTCAATCATCAAACACACGAGCCCCTGCGGTTTTGCGGTTGCGAAGAACGCGCGGACCGCCTTCAGGAACGCCTATCTCTGTGATCCGTTGTCGGCGTTCGGATCGATCATCGGGTTCAACACCGTTGTTGATGAAAACGCCGCGCGTCAAATCTTAAGAAGCGGGTTTATCGAATGCATCGTCTCGGCGGGTTTCACGCGCGCGGCGTCCAAGCTTTTAAAGCAAAAGAAGAATTTAAGACTTCTTTCGGTTTCCGGGGAAAAGCACGGTGAAGCGCTCGATTTTAAAAAAGTGAGGGGCGGGCTTCTCCTGCAGGACAGGGACCTGAAGAACCCGCTGCCGTCGTCGCTTAAATGCGTCACAAAGCTGTCGCCGAAACCCTCCGAGATCCGGGATCTTTTGTTTGCGTTTAAAGTGTGCCGTTATGTGAAATCCAACGCGATTGTCGTCGCCAAAAATGGGATGACGCTGGGCCTGGGCATGGGACAGCCTTCGCGCGTGGATGCCTGCGAGACGGCGTTTAAGAAAGCAGGGCACCGCGCGCGCGGCGCTGTGCTCGCATCGGACGGCTTCTTTCCGAAGCCCGATTCGATTAAGCTCGCAAAAAAGCACGGGATCCGCGCGATTATCCAGCCGGGCGGGTCGATTCAAGACGAGCAGGTAATCAAGGCCTGTAACCGGGCGAAAATCAGCATGGTGTTTACAGGGGTAAGGCACTTCAGGCATTGATGAGACGATCCACCTACTTTTTGGTTTGTGCGTTGTTCGCCATGGGCCGCTTCGCTTATGCGGCCGACTCGGGTGTTTTGGAGAAGGCCAGGGAAGCGGCGCTGAAATCCCCGGAGAGCGCCGAGGCGCACTACAATTACGGCAATGCCCTTTGCAGCCAGGGTTCTTCGACAGAGGCCATTAAGGAGTATAAGGAAGCGATTAGGCTCAAGTCCGGCGATGCCGATTTCCACAATAATCTGGGAACGGCCTATTTTGAGAACGGCGGGCTTGTTGAGGCGATGAAATCCTATGAAGAGGCCGTCAGGATAAACAGGAAGCTGGCACCGGCACATTTCAATCTGGCCAATGTGTATTATGCCAACAAGGAGTTCGACCGGGCGCTTTCGGAGTACAAGGAGGCCGTGAAACTAAAGCCGGATCTTTCAGAGGCCCACTATGCGCTGGGTGCGCTTTACTCCAGGAAGACGCTGTGGAAGGACGCCGAGCGCGAATATGAAGCGGCTCTAAAGATTGACCCTAATTTTTCGCGGGCAGAGGAGGAATTGAGAACCGTTAAAGCTAGAAAAAGCATGGCAGAAGCAAAACCCGCTCCGGAAAAACCGCAAAAGTCACAAGCGCCGCAAGTCAAGACATTCGAGGAAGAAAAGCGAAAAGCTGAGAGCCTCCGGAAAGCGCTCGAAGCCAAAAAGAAGGCGGAAGCGCTGAAAAAAGCCGAGGACATCAAAAAGCAAAAGGAATTGAAAGAGGCCGAAGCGCGCCGAAAAGCGGAAGAAGCGAAGAAGCAGAAAGAACAAAAAGAGTTGGAAGTCCGCAAAGCCGCAGAAGCAGTCAAGAAACTGCGGGTTTTGAAAGAGGCGGAGGAGCAAAGAAAGACGCAGGAATCAAGAAAGCAAAAAGAATTGAAAGAGCTGGAAGCGCTTAAAAAAGCTGAAGCAGCCCGAAAGTTGAAAGAGATCCAGGAGGCCCTCCGGGCGGCTGAGAAAAACGCGCTCGAGCGGAAGAAAAATGCTAGAGAACATTACAAAAAAGCGCTTTCCTTGCAGGACAAAAGCGGGTTTGACCAGGCTGCCAGAGAATATGAAGAGGCGCTCCGCCTTGACTCGAGCCACTCTTACGCGCACAACAATCTGGGTGTTATTCATTATCGCCGCGGCGACCTGAAAGAGGCAATAGCGCGTTATCGAGAAGCCATTCGCTCGGATCCTGACAACGCCGAAGCGTACTACAACCTTGCCAATGCGTTGGACGATCAGGCCGACTATGACGGAGCTCTCAACGCCCTGAATGATTATCTGCGGCTTATGCCGAAGAAAAAAGGGTCCGAGACCGAAACCGTGCGCCATTTCATCGCCGCGATCGAGCTCAAAAAACAGAGCGCTCTCGTCTCTCGCGCTCCTTCAGACGCTTCTTAAAAAAGCCGCTTATGAACATCGAAGAGGCGCTCGGATACATCCATTCGTTTATCAATTATGAGCGCACGGCTTCCTGGGAATATCCGGAGGCATTTAAGCTTGACCGCATGCATGCGCTTGCGAAGGAACTGGGGAACCCGCAGAAAGCTTACGAGACGATTTTAATAGCAGGCTCCAAGGGCAAGGGCTCTGTGGCCGCCATCTTAAGTTCAATTTTACGCATGGAAAATTTAAAGGTGGGACTGTACACGTCGCCTCACCTCGTGGACCTGAGGGAGCGCATCCAGGTCAACGGACTTTGGATCAGTGAGCAGCGTTTTTTGGCGATGATGGAACGGTTCAAACACACGTTGGACAGTTACGAGTGGCGGAAGAATCCCCCCACTTTTTTTGAATTATTGACGGCCGCCGCTTTTTTTTATTTTAAGGAAATGAAGGTCCAGGTCGCGGTTTTAGAGGTGGGGCTTGGAGGGCTTTACGATTCGACGAATATCGCGCAAGCCCGGGTTGCCGGGATCACGCCGATAAGCCTTGAGCATACCGATAAACTCGGGAAAACCGTCTCAAAGATTGCCGTGCAAAAGTGCGGGATCATCAAAGGCCGCGAAATCGTCGTGTCGGCGCCGCAGGTGCCTGAAGCGGAGGTCGTCGTGCAAAGGACGGCCGAGGAAAGGGACGCGCGGCTTTTGCGTGTCGGGAAAGAAATCCGGTTTTTTGAAAGGGAGTGGACCGAAGAGTTTCAGACGTTCGATGTCCGTGCGCCCTTCGGAAATTATTTCGACTTGAGACTCGGGCTTATCGGGCGGCATCAAATCGAGAACGCGTGTCTGGCGGTAGCGCTTGCGAAAAGCCTGGAAGAAAAAACGAGGCTTAAAATTTCGAGTGACGCGGTGCGGCAGGGAGTGCTGGATGCGCGCTGGCCGGGACGTCTTGAGAAGATCTCCGACTCTCCGAAGATTCTACTCGATGGCGCGCAGAACGCGGACAGCATGCGGCGTCTCGTGGAGGCCGTGAACAGGCATTTTCAATATGAGAAACTTTGGGTGGTGCTCGGAGTGTCTTCCGACAAGGACCTCGACGGCATTTTAAGCGCACTGCCGCCTGAAAGCACGAACCTCATCCTCACTCAAGCGGAGAATCCGCGTGCGATGGAGCCGGGTCTCATCGCGGAAAAGGCCGCCGCGCGTTTTAAGGAGGTTCGGATTGAAAAAAATCCTTGCCAGGCGCTTCAGAAGGCCGCCGCCTCCGCTTCTTCGGCCGATTTGGTTTTAGTCACGGGGTCGCTTTTTCTTTTGGGAGATATCAAATCAAGCCATGGTTCTTAAAGATTTCTTAGACGACACGATCGCCGCGATCTCGACGCCGCTGGGTGAAGGGGGCCTGGGCGTGATCCGGGTGAGCGGAAAGGACGCGATTGCGATCGCGGACAGCATTTTCCTGTCAAAGCGCCGGCGGAGCGTGAAACAGCAGAAAAGCTATACGGTGCAGTACGGCCATATTTTTTCGGAAACGGCTCAAGACGAAAAGAGGATCATTGACGAGGTGCTGGTGCTTGTGATGCGTTCGCCGAAGAGCTATACCGGCGAGGACGTCGTGGAAATCAGCGCGCACGGCGGCGCGGCGGTGCTTGGGGCGATTCTGGAGCTTGCGATCCAAAGAGGAGCCCGGCTTGCCGCCAAAGGCGAGTTTACCAAACGCGCTTTTTTAAACGGCCGCATGGATCTTTTGCAGGCCGAGACGGTTCTGGATCTGGTGCAGGCGAAGACCGATCTTGTACGCGAATGGGCCTCGGAAAAACTCAAAGGGAAGCTCTCCTTGAAGATAGAGGGTCTTAAAAAGGACCTCGTCGATATTTTAAGCCACCTCGAGGCGTCTATTGATTTCCCGGAGGATTTCCCCGAGACGCACCCCTCGACACAAATCGGGGTGCGTTTGGGGTTTCTAGCCCAGGAAGTAAAATCCGTTCTCAAAAATGCCGAGTTTGCGATTGTCATTAAAAAAGGCCTTAAAGTCGTGTTGGCGGGCCGTCCGAATGTCGGCAAATCGAGCCTTATGAACGAACTTGCCCGTACCCATCGCGTGATTGTCACTCCTTATCCGGGAACGACGCGTGACGTGGTGGAGGAGGAAATTCAGATACGCGGGATTCCCATCCGGCTTGTCGACACGGCAGGCATCCAGGAAACTTCCCATCCGATTGAAAAAGAGGGAATTGACAGGACCAAGCACGCGGTTTGGGAGGCGGACCTGGTGCTCCCTGTTTTGGATGGCAGTCAACCGTTTGATGGGGAAGATAGGAAGCTTCTTTCGCTGATTGGAAATAAGGCCAAAATCATCGCGGTGAATAAAAGCGATCTGCCAAAGAAGCTCGATGATTCGCGCCTGACCCAAGAGTTCCCGGGCGTCCGTTTTGTCTGTTGTTCCTGCGTTCAAAAAGACGGTTTAAAACAGTTAGAAGAAGAAATATTTCGATTTATAAATCACGGGCAGGCCCAAATGTCAGAGACTCCGCTGGTGAATTCAGTTCGTCAAAGAGATCTTCTGTCAAAAGTGTTTCAAAATATTGAAGATGCAAAAAGCGCTTGCCATAGCAATGCCTCGCCTGAGCTTGTGGCGGTGGACATTCGCCTTGCGCTGGACCATCTGGGTGCCTTGGTAGGGGAAGTGGTCACCGAGGATGTGCTGGAGGCGCTGTTTAGCCAATTTTGCATCGGAAAGTAACTCTCCAGACCGGTGGGGCAAACTCCTTGCGGCCAAAGGGGTTAAATTATATAATACGGGGCTTATGTTGGAATACTCAAACCTTCATGCTTGTTGACAGCTCCGATTCAATTCTGGCGCAGTGGTACCGCAATAAAATATTTTTTACGGGGTTTTGGTCCTGGTTCGCCGCGCAAACGATCAAGGTGGTTCTCGGGATTATTCGTGAGAAACGCTTTAATTTTAAGTGGTTTGTGGGTTCCGGAGGGATGCCAAGCTCCCATGTCGCCCTGACCTGCGGATTAACCACTTCGGTGGGGTTGTTTTATGGGTTCGATTCGGGCCTTTTTGCGGTGGTATTCGCGATGCTTGTGATTACGATGTTTGACGCGCAAGGCGTGCGCCGTCAGAGCGGCAAGCAGGCGGAGGCCCTGAACAAGATTCTGGAGGACCTTTATGAGCATAAGGGCCTTCAACCGGACCGCCTGAAGGAACTGTTTGGCCACAGCCCCAAAGAGGTCTTCGCCGGCGGGTTTGTTGGGATCGTGGTCGCCTCTTTGATCTATGTCTGGTAGAGGTTTTTTGAATAAAAAAAGCGTTTTAATTTTCGGTGCAGGAATCGTGTTGGGAGCGGTTGTATTTGCCTGGGCCAGCGTGTCGTTTCGTCCTTCGACGCAGACCCCGCCTATGGTTCGGCTTCGCTCACCACAAGTGGGCGGGGTCTTTACTGCGGCACAAGCCATTTCGTACGCGCCGCTTCCCGGAGCCGAACTTTTACAAACCCGGGACACGCCGCTTTTTCGTTCCCTTTTGTCGAAGGAACCGGACGCTCGTTCAATGCTGTACGCAGTGAAAAAGGGCGATTCACTCACGGCCATTGCCAAGGCTCATGGCACGACCGTCGAGCTCTTGAAGAGGATCAACGCGCTTGCCTCCGATAAGCTTTCCATCGGGCAAACACTGAAACTCACGAATACAAAATTCAATATTGTGGTCGATAAATCCCAAAATACGCTGATTCTGAAAGGCGATGAAGAGGTATTGAAGAGTTACGTGGTATCCACCGGTACTCATAACTCGACGCCCGTAGGGGTGTTTAAGGTGACCGATAAATTGGTCAACCCCACTTGGTACAAATCGGGCGCCGTGGTGCCCTACGGCAGTCCTGACAACGTGCTGGGCACGCGCTGGATTGGCCTGACCCAGAAAGGCTATGGTATCCATGGAACGACGGAACCTGACACGCTTGGACAGCAGATAACGGCCGGCTGTGTGCGGATGAAGAACGAAGAAGTAGAAGAACTCTACGCGTTTGTCGTGCCAGGCACTGAAGTGACGATCGTAGACTAAAGGGGCGATAGGGTGATTACTGCGCTTGATTTTGAAAAACCGATTTTTGAACTTGAGAAAAAAATTGCCGAGCTTAAAAATTTAAGCTCCGACGGTAACCTGAATCTTCAGTCGGAGGTGAAAAAGCTCGAGACGCGTCTCAACCATCTAAAAAAAGAAACCTATTCCCAGATGACGCCCTGGCAGCGCGTGCAGCTAGCCCGGCACCCGCAGCGCCCTTACACGATTGACTATATCCAGATGATTTTTACGGACTTTGTGGAGTTCCACGGCGACAGGACTTTTGCCGACGACAAGGCGCTGATCGGCGGTTTTGCGAAGCTCGACGGCCAGACTTTTTTAATCATAGGCCACCAGAAGGGCCGTGACGCGAAGGAAAACATCATGAGAAACTTCGGGAGCGCCCATCCGGAAGGCTACCGCAAGTCGCTTCGTCTCATGAAGACGGCTGAAAAATTCAACGTTCCAATCGTCGCGTTTGTGGACACGCCGGGCGCTTATCCGGGTGTCGGTGCCGAAGAGCGAGGCCAAGCCTACGCGATTGCGCGCAACATCCGTGAGATGGCCCGTGTGCAAGTGCCCATTATTGTGATTGTGATCGGCGAGGGCGGCTCCGGAGGCGCTTTGGGAATAGGCGTGGGGGACCGTGTGCTCGTGCTTGAGAACGCCTATTATTCGGTGATTTCCCCGGAAGGGTGCGCGGCGATCCTTTGGAAGGACAGAACCAAGGCGCCCGATGCGGCGGCGGCGCTCAAGCTCACCGCCAAGGACCTTCTGGACCTGAAATTGATCGAGGGGGTGGTTAAAGAGCCTCTCGGCGGCGCTCACCGCGGTCCCGAAGAAACGGCTGAAGCCGTCAAATCCGCAATAAAAAAATATTGGAAAGAACTTCAGCCGATGAGTAAAGATCAGCTCGTGGATGCGCGTTATGAAAAATTCAGAACCATGGGAGTTTTTGAAACATTGAGCGCCTCGGCGCCCGTCCACAAGATCCATTTAAAGCATGAAAGAAGATTCTATAAAAAAAGAGTTTCTAGTTCCTAGCGATTTGTCGCTTGTTCAGAAGTTCAGCGCGGATGTTTTATCGTTTTTAGGGCCCCTGAAGCTGGACGGGGGTATTGTTTTTGACGTCAAACTTTGCCTGGAAGAAGCGCTCATCAATGCGATGAAATACGGCCATAAGCTCCAAAAAGAGCTGAAGGTGCGCCTGGGCGTGGAGTATAATGAGCGCGAAGTCCGGATCTCGATTGAAGACCAGGGAGAAGGTTTTGACCCCGGGAAATTGGTCTGTTGCACGGAAAGCGCGAATCTCTTGAAAAGCCGCGGCCGCGGCGTTCATCTGATTCGTCAATTGATGGACGAGGTCTATTACAATAAAAAAGGCAACGCGATTTTAATGGTGAAGCGTTTGAAGAGAGAAGCCGGGAACAGGAGTTAAACTCTCACGGGGGGGGGCGTGTATGGAAGCAAAATTGTTTGAGCAGGACGGCGTGACGATTCTTCAGGTGACCGGTGAAATCAATATCAGTACTTCGCCGGATTTGAGAAAGGTGTTTGAAAAAAACGCAGGCAAGAAATTGGTCGTGGATCTGGCGAAAGTGAATTATATTGACAGCTCCGGCCTGGCCACGCTCGTGGAGATGCTGAAAAAAATGAAAAGCCAGGGAGGGAGCCTGGGACTGGCGGGGATGTCGGAGAAGGTGAAGAGCCTTTTTGAGATCACTAAACTTGATAAACTTTTTTTGGTTTACAATACTCAGGCTGAAGCCGTCAGCCGGGCTAAATAACTTAAAGGATAAGCCTTGTTTGTTGAAGCTGTAGGAAAAAATACGCACTTGCTTGTCCGTCAGACGAGGGACGTGCTTGCTCTTTTAGTCCAAACTGTTTATTGGGTTTTCGTCGGACCTTTTCGTGGAAAACCTGTTTCAAGAAAAGGGTTGTTTGTCCAGACCGTTTTTGCCGGCGTTGACTCGCTTGTCATTGTTTTCTTCGTAAACTTCTTCATCGGGATCGTACTGGCCATGCAGTCCGCTTATCAACTCGAGCAACTCGGGGCCACGATCTATGTGGCGGCATTGGTGGCTGTCTCAGTGACGCGCGAAATCGGCCCCGTGCTCACCTCCCTGGTTATTGCCGGCCGTGTCGGGGCGGCTATCACGGCCGAAATTTCAACGATGAAAGTGACCGAGCAAATCGAAGCGCTTGAAACCTTAAGTCTGAATCCCGTACGCTATCTGGTTGTCCCGCGTTTTCTCGCGCTCCTCATGGTGCTTCCGTGCCTGGTGATGATGGGCGATATTATCGGCATGTTCGGAGGCTATATTGTCGGTGTGTACAATTTAGGACTGGGTTCCGGATTATACATGGATACGACGATTGAATTTTTAACCGTGAAAGACATCACGACCGGGCTTTTCAAGAGCGCCGTGTTCAGCATGATTATTTCGATGATTGCCTGTTACCAGGGTCTTTCGACGGAAGGCGGTGCGGAGGGCGTCGGACGCTCGACCACCCAGAGCGTTGTGACGTCATTTATCCTCATCATTATTGCCGATGCGGTCTTAACGGCCGTTTTTTATTTTGCCAAGACGTGAAAGCTCAGTATGTCGGATAAAAAAGAAATAGTAATCAGCGTTAAAAATCTCACAAAGCGTTTCGGCAGCCGCACGATCTTAAGCGAGGTCAGCCTGGATATCTACGAAGGGGAGACGCTCGTGGTCATGGGCGGTTCGGGCTGCGGCAAAAGCACCTTCCTGAGGCATTTGATAGGGGCGCTCCGGCCGGATGAGGGCGAGGTATGGATGTTCGGGAAAAATATCGCGAAGGCCGATGAAATGGAAATGGATGAAATCCGGAAGCAATTCGGGATGCTTTTCCAGTCGGGTGCCTTGTTTGATTCGATGACCGTGGGGGAGAACATCGCGCTTCCTTTGAGGGAGCACACGAAATTGGACGAAAACATCATCCGGATCGTGATTAAGCTGAAACTGGACCTCGTGGGCCTGCGCGGCTTCGAAAACCTGATGCCGTCCCAGCTTTCGGGCGGCATGAAAAAAAGGTGCGGCCTGGCACGGGCAATCGTGATGGATCCGAAAATCGTTTTTTACGACGAGCCGACGGCCGGACTCGATCCAGTCATGACGGGCGTCATTGACAAGCTTACGATGGACCTGACAAAGAAGCTTAATATCACCTCGGTGGTCGTGACCCACGATATGGGCAGCGTTTTCAGGATTGCCAACCGTATCGTGATGCTGCACGAGGGCCGTGTGCTCGAGATCGGCACGCCCGACGAGATCCGTCATTCGAAGAACCCGATCGTGCAGCAGTTTATCACCGGCGGCGCCGAAGGGCCGATTTCGTTTGTTCAATCCGGCGAAGATTACTTAGAGCATTTAACCGAGGAAATTGAGATATAGCCGTTCACTTGATTTAAAGGAGACCTTAGCGAATGAATATAAAGATCAGCAACGAAGCAAAGACCGGCGTTTTGGTATTGGTGGCGCTGCTCACGCTGGGCGCCCTGCTTTTAAAGGTAGGCAATTTCGGACTTTTCAAGAAGGGCTATGTGATTAAGTCTCAATTTCATTACACGGCCGGCGTCAAAAAAAATGCGCCGGTGCGCCTTTCCGGTGTGGATGTGGGAGAGGTGAGGGAACTTGTGCTTCACTATGGCGATGAGATGCTGATTGAGACGGTGTTTTGGATTGACGAAGGGGTCAAGATCCGGAAGGACTCGAAGGCCTATGTCACCACGCTTGGGCTCATGGGTGAAAAATATGTCGAGATCAAAGCGGGCACTTCTTCCGCTGAATACGCGAAGCCCGGGGACGAAATCCTCAGTCAAGACCCCGTGCGTTTGGAGGAGCTGATCGAGATGGCCACCCAAGTGGCCGGCGATATCGGCAAGATGGCCAAGGACATCAGCAAGGTCGCGAATAACGTCAATGGCGTTATTGATGAAAATAAACCCAAACTGAACGACATTTTTGAAAATTTGGAGTACACCTCCGAAAACTTCAGGGACTTCAGCGAAGACCTGAAATGGCATCCGTGGAAGGTGTTGGCGAAGGGCCAGAATAGGCCAAAAGAAGAAATTTTAAAAGCCAGGGCTGAGCAGGAAGCGGCCCGTGCCAAACGCTCTCATTCCTGACCGAATAGCTTCCGTTTTGTTTTCCAAAAGAAACTTGCGCTATTGCCTGATAGGTGCGGCGGCACTTCTCCTCGTTTACCTGTCTTATTTCCGCGTGTTTGAAGGTTACGAGCTTCAGACTTATGATTTACGTTGCCAGCTGAGGGGTGAGCGCCCCGTTTCGCAGGATATCGTGATGATTGACATTGCCGATGATACGCTTGCCAACATCGGTTCCTGGCCTTTCGGCCGCGAATATCATTCGGCACTCATCGATGTTTTAAAAACGCACGGCGCCAAGGCCGTGCTATTTGACATTCTCTTTGTGGAGCCCCGTGAAAAGGAGGATGCGGAGGTCGTCAAGTCGTCGGCCGCTTCCGGCAACGTTTATTTCGCCTATGCGTTTATGGAGCCCACGCTCACCCGGGGAGGGTTCGTCACGCAGGGCACCCTCGCCGCGCTTATCGAACCC
>MHFI01000024.1 GCA_001804125.1 Omnitrophica bacterium RIFCSPHIGHO2_02_FULL_51_18 | reverse complement strand
GGGGTGGAGAAGCTCCCAAGGGTCCGTCTGTTCGCCGGTTAAAGTGGTACGTGAGCTGGGTTCAGAACGTAAATTACATTGCGTTCTATCGCAGAAATGCGATACAATAAATCTGACTAATATCGGTGAAACCCTACTTAAGTTTTCGAACTGTTTAAGAGGGCAATACCGAGGGAAGATCAGGTTTGTGTCAAATGAAGAATTAGCCTACATCGCGGGTTTTCTCGATGGTGATGGATGTATTATGGCGCAACTGGTTCGTCGTAAAGATTATATTTACGGTTACCAAGTGCGAACAAGCGTAGTCTTCTATCAAAAACAAAATCATCAGGAAATCCTCCATTGGCTTAAGGCGAAGCTGAACTATGGTTATATTCGCAACCGAAATGACGGTATGTCGGAATACACAATAGTCGGTTTTAAAGAAGTGTCTGAAATATTGGAGCTTCTTCGCCCTTATCTTCGTTTAAAGAAAACTCTGGCGAATCGCATGCTAGAGCTCATTAGGAGTCATCCTGGAAAAAGAATGATGACCCCATCTGAGCTTATTCGAGTAAGTGAGCTGGTTGATGAAACCGCAAAATTCACCTATTCAAAAAAAAGAACTAATACGTGCGATACTATCAGAGCTTTTTTGAAAGACGCGAATCTTTTCCCCGTAGAGACTGAGCTTGCTGAATAGCAAGCCGATAGTTCCGAGCAATCGGTTCTATAATACGTCGGCCCCTCCCCGATAAAATCGGAAGGGTGAAGATATAGTCCATGCCATCAGTAATGATGGGTTAACATGCGTGAGACAGTTCGGTCTCTATCTGCTGCGGGCGTAGGAAATTTGAAGGGAGCATTCCCTAGTACGAGAGGACCGGGAATGACCGATCTCTGGTGTTCCAGCCGTGCCGCCAGGTGCGTAAGCTGGGTAGCTATATCGGGAAAGGATAAGTACTGAAAGCATCTAAGTACCAAGCCCCCCCTAAGATAAGATTTCCCTCCGGGTTTATCCCGGCTAAAGACTCCATGTAGATCACGTGGTTGATAGGCCAGATGTGTAAGGGCGGTAACGCCTTCAGCTTACTGGTACTAATAAGTCGTGAGGCTTGACCTACAATTATAATGAGCACAGAACTTGCGCGACCGTAAGGGAGCGCCAAGTTCACCGTGCGAATTAATCCTGAGGAGGCGCGACCAAGCGCCGACGAAGGATCAAGACTTGAGTCAACAAATTAAATTTGTTTTACCCATCATGAAATTGCCAAAGGGCAGAAAATTTTGTTCTTTAAAAAGATTATGAGTGTACACACTCATTCAAAGCTTGCTGGTGACATTAGCGGAGGGGTCACACCCGTTCCCATTCCGAATACGGCCGTTAAGCCCTCCAGCGCCGATGGTACTTGCGGGGCAACTCGCTGGGAGAGTAGGACGTTGCCAGCATCTCTATCAAAAACGCCATTTGGGCCTAACGCCTGAATGGCGTTTTTGTTAGGCGCTTTTTATTTGTCCGGCGCTGGAGCCGAAAGAACACGCGTGGTATGATAGCTCCTGCTAACATAGGAGAGGATATGGGAAAGGCGCTCTTATGAAAAAAATACTGGTCGTGGATGATGAGCTCCCGTTCCTGCAGCTTGTCGGGGACTGGCTCAAAGGAAAATATCAGGTTCTCAAAGCCGTAAACGGTGAGGAAGGATACCGCATCGCGTTAGCCGAGAAACCCGATCTTATCGTTCTCGATATCCTCATGCCTAAAGTCGATGGATACCAGGTGCTGAGAGAGCTCAAGTGGAACGCGCAAACCCAGGAAATTCCCGTTGTGATGTTGACAGCCGTCGGCCAAACCGCCTCGATTATAGAGGCCAAAGAGCTGGGGGTCAGCGATTATCTGATCAAGCCCGTAAAGCTGGAAGATTTGTCGGCCATGATCAGAAAATACGTTTGGCGTTAAATCTTCACCGTTAGCCGGACCCACTGGTATTTTCAAATGACAAATGACAACAAATAACAAATGGAGAGTAAAGGCACATGGTATCCAGGTGGTTAAGCTTTGTTATCTGGGGGGAAGAGAGTTTAGGGTTTTAAGGAAGTTAAGAGACAGGTTTGTAGGAAGGGTTCTGGGGGAGTGGAAGAGTCCCAGCGAAGCTAAAACACCGGCGCACTCAAAAAACGCCCTCTTTAGAAGCTCTATAAGAAACGTTTTAAGCCCTGACAGGGATAACCCCGCCTCCGGTTATGAGGCAACGGGTATTTGGAGCACGCGAGACTCAATCCTGTGGGCCTGGCGAAGAGTCAGAGAATGCTTGAACGACTGGTTTGACCCAATAGATAACTACAAGGAAGCATACGCCCTGATGCACAACTAAAAAAGAAGGTCTCCTGAAGGTGAAGGCACTGATACAATGCCTTTGCTGAACAAAACCAAACAGGAGACCCAGTTGAGATACTACGACCTTATGAAGGATATGGCAATAAAATTTAATCTTCGTCTTGAGATGGTGCTTTGCGCCAGAGAATACGGGCCATCGGAGGCCGCACGCCGGTACGAAACCACCCGTAAGACCATCGGAAAGTGGCGTTATCGCTACGAAACACAGGGTCTGGACGGCCTGAAAGACCAAAAGAGAACCCCAAAGCACATCCCTCACAAAATGGACAAGGGCACCGAAGCAAAAGTCATCGCTGCTCGTCAAAAACTCCACACCTTCGGCGCCAGACCCTTAAAAGACCGTCTTGGGATATCGTACTCTCACACCGCGATCCACCGGGTCATGAAACAAGCTGATCTTGTCCAAAAAAGAAGGAAGCGCTGGAAAAAGAGAAAAGACCTCTCAGAGCTTAAGAAAACCCTGGCCTTCTTCGAGAAGAGCCAGATCGACACCAAGGACCTGTCGGATATTCTCAATTATTGGCCTCTCATGAGGCGTATTGGGCTGCCAAGATATGAATTCGCTTTGAGAGAACTCTCCGTCGGGGCCTCCTTCTTTGCCTACGCCGATGAAAACACTACTACCAATGCCTCCAAGTTCGCCGATTATGTGGCCCGCCATCTAAAGCGGCATGGCATCAAGACCGCCCGAATCCAGTGGCAGTCAGACAACGGCTCGGAGTACATCGGTAATGTTAACAAGAAAACAAACCGTAAGAGTGCCTTTGAGAAAGCACTCATCCGCCATAAGATCGACCACGGCCGGATTCCCCCCAGATGTTCTTGGCTCCAGGGGGATGTTGAAACCTTCAACCGCATCGTGGAGAACGAATTCTTTGATATCGAGTCCTTCGCAAACAAAGAGGAGTTCCTCGGCAAGGCCTATACTTATCAGCTTTATTTTAATTATGCCCGTAAAAACCGGTACCGCGGCAACAAGTCGCCTCTGGAGATCCTAAGAGAGCGCTTCCCGAAAGTGGACGAGGACGTCTTGAATCTCCCACCAATTCACTTGGATAGTCTGGATGAATCTTCTGTTGCGGAGGACGACGAAAGTGGATACCATGTGCCTTGGCCAGCCCACAACAAATAACAAATACCTTGACAATCCCGCGTGCGATGGTATACTCCTTTCCGTAAATATAGTAAAGTTGTTTTGGGACTTATGAGAACAAGTTTTTTAAAACCACGAATTTACTTATATTCGTGGTTTTTGTTTTATAGGCCAAAATGACATTGTTTAACCATAAGTAAAAAGGCAGGTAAAATGACAAGAGGTACAGTGAAGTGGTTTAGCGACCAAAAGGGTTACGGATTTGTGACTCCCGAAGGCGGAAAAAAGGACGTATTCGTCCATTTCTCGGCTTTGCAGGGCGAAGGTTTCAAATCCTTGCGTGAGGGAGAGACGGTAGAATTCGAGATTACGCAAGGCCCGAAAGGTGAGCAAGCCGCGAACGTCAGAAAAGTTTCCTAACTTCTGATTTCCAACTAAGCCCCGTTTTGCATTCGTGCAAAGCGGGGCTTTGTCTTTTCACTGATTTTAAGTACAATAAGACCCGTGAGGGCGGCAGTCATTGTTCTGCTAACGGTGTTCAGTGGACATGGAAAAAATATTTAAAATCAGCCCGTTGTTTATGGGAGCGGTTGTTTTAATTTTTTTAAGCGTTGAGAGTCCCTCCTGCGACCCTGAAGTCAAACTCTTGAGCAGTGACCACGTAACGAATGCTGAGTACACGCTGAGGGTTTACGTGGACGGCCGGGAAGTGACGGAACAGGTGAAACTGCATGAAGGGGAAAATTTGATTGAGCGCTCTTATTTCGGCAAACAGGGCCGCGAAATCCATGTGGTCCACGAGATATTTTTAGGAAAATCCCAGGATTCGTCAGCCGTTTTCCGGGTGTTTATGGAGAAATTAAAAGTCTCCTACAGCGTCTTTATTGCCGAAATGGGAAAGGCAAAGAGCCCGGACGCGTCCGGCGGCGACGGGGCTCATAATGCGGCGCTGACCTTTTTTAAAACAATCATTTCTGAGTGTCAAGTGATCGTGAATTTCATTTTTAAAAATGACCCAACAAATGCCCAGCATGCCGTTTCCCCCGAGGAGGGCGCCCGGCCTGATGCCCGGCGCTTCTTTAAGGCGGTGCTTGACGAAAGCAACATCTCGGTAAATGCTTTAGCTGTGGATGCTGCCCAAAGCTCCGCCGGCACAAAAAGCACCGCAAAAGCCGCCCGCCGCGTTCAATCATTTTTTGAGCTAATAATGAGAAAGACGGAAGCCATCATGAATTATTTCGGGTCCCCCCCAGAATCTCCCGCCGCAGTCATTACCAAGAGCGCCACTTATAGAGGGTCCGGACAGGCGGAGTTTGTCGCAGTGACGCAAGGGCCCGCCACGAGGGGTGAACCCAAGGCGCCTGGGAGTCCGGAGAACCCAATTGGGACAAAGGCGAAGCCGGCGTCCTACGAGCCCAAACCAGCCGCCTGGAAAGAGTCAAAGGACTCCGATTTTACCGGTGTTTCCACAAGGGTTGTTTTTCCCGATGAATTCGGAGGAATGATCGTGATCGTTGAAAATCAGAGAACAAAAGAAAAGCTGATTATCCATAAAGACAGATTCGGGCGGGAGCTTCGCCGCCGCACAGAACCTCTTTGGGGACCGTCTCATGACGCGTGACCGCGCCCAATCAAACCTTAAATATAAATATTAGTTCGATTAACATTTTTGAGCCGGGCCGCGTGTAATGTGGTAAACTATTTAGCATGTAACAAGCGGTTTGAGGAATGAGTATGAATAAACCGATAAGGGTTTTACTGGTTGAAGAAAACCCCGAGGATATCGAGCGGTTGCGGAATGAATTGCAGGCCGCCGGCATGTCGTGTGAATTCAAATGCGCCGATTCCGAAGGTTCATTTTTCAAAGAACTCCAATCGTTCAATCCCGACCTTATTCTCTCCGATTATCAGACCGAATCCCTTGATGGGTCATCGCTTTTAAAGCGCGTGAGGGAAACGCATAAACACCTGCCTTTTATTTTCGTGTCATGGTTAGTGCATGAGGAGACCGTCACGGAGGCGATGCGGCAGGGCGCGACGGATTATGTGTTTAAAGACCAGCTTTCACGGCTGCCATTTTCGGTTTTAAGGGCCTTGAGAGAGGCCGAAGAGAAGTACCAGCTGGAGCATGTGCAGGAAAAAATGGCCGAACGCGAGCGCCTCAACGCTTTCGGGCAGATGGCCAGCGGCATCGCGCATGATTTCTCGAACGCGTTGATGCCCGTGCTGGGGTACAGCGAATTGCTGCTGAACCGATCCGATGACCTGATGAACAGCGATAAGCTGCGTTACTATTTGAAGATGATGAATATGGCCGCCAAAGATGCCGTGAACATCGTGGGGCGCCTCAGGGAATTTTATCAAAAACGCCACCCGGCAGAGTCCTTTTCGCCGGTCGATTTGAACCAGGTGGTTGAGTTCACGATTTTGTTTACGCGTCCCAAATGGAAGGACCAGGCATTGTCCCGCGGGGCCGTGATTAAAATCGAGACGGACATGGAAAAATTGCCGAAGGTGCACGGGAATGACACGAGCCTGAGGGAGGTGCTGACCAACCTGATATTTAACGCCGTGGATGCGATGCCGAAGGGCGGCGTGATCCGCGTTCGTGCTTATGCCGAGCCGTTGCGGGCTGTGCTTGAAGTAAGCGACAGCGGCGTGGGCATGGATGAGGAGACATGCCGCCGGTGTTTCGAGCCGTTTTATTCGACGAAGGGCAAAAGAGGAAGCGGTCTGGGTCTTTCCATGGTGCGTGAAATTGTGGAGCGGCATGAGGGCACGGTCGAAGTCCGGAGCCGAAAAGGCGGTGGGACCACCTTTGCGATTCGGCTGCCTTTTTATTTTTGCAAAACAGGCGCGGTGCATGCGGCGGCGTCTGAAGAACGTCTATTTGAGCCCCTTTCGAAGAAACTGAATATTTTGATACTGGATGACGAGGCGGCCAGTGTAGAAGTCATGGCTGAGTATTTAACGGCGGATGGCCACGAAACTTACAGCGCGGCGAGTGCCTTGGAAGTGATGGAGAAGTACAAAGGCCGCTCTTTTGATTTGATTGTGACCGATTGGATCCTACCGCATAAAGGGGCCGGCGGCCATGCGTGGATCTCTCAGATCCGGCAATTGTATCCGAGCGTGCCGGTGATTATGATGACGGGTTTTGCGGAGCTTTCGCAAGTCAGGCTCCGAAAAAATGAGACCGGCGTGACTCTTTTAAAAAAACCGCCCACGCTGCTTTCCGTCCGGGAAGCCATATTCAAATCGGTCCCTGCGGCCGCTTAATCCTGGCGCTTGATTTATGGAGATGGACGGCGGATGACTAATTTGTTAAGATTCAATCACTTATGCCGAAGAGAATATTGGTCGTGGATGACAACCACAGTCAGCGTATGATGATCCAATCTTTTCTGGAAGACCGCGGTTATTCCGTGATCACGGCCTCGGACGGCGAAGAGGCGCTTGAGAAAGCGACCCAGCAGAAACCGGATCTCGTCGTGATGGATGTGAAGATGCCGGTTATGGAAGGGGATGAAGCTGCGATGCATTTAAAGTCGAAAGAGGAGACCCGGCGCATCCCTATCATTTTTATCACCGCACTCCGCACGGAGAAGGAAATCGAGGAAAATAAGGAGGAAAATATTTTTGCCAAGCCCGTCAGGCTGGAACTTTTCTTGCACAAAATCAAAGAGCTGACGGGGGAATAGGGAGTTTAAGAGGACCGATGCTTAAAAAAATATTCGTAGTGGACGATGATAAGGCCGTCACGGACTTTATCGAGACGGCCCTCCAGACGGCCGGTTATGAGTGTGTGGTTTCCAACACGGCCGAAGGAGTGCTGGAGAGGGCCCGGAGAGAAAAGCCGGACCTGATCATTCTGGACATTGTGATGCCGGGTACGGACGGCGTGGACCTGAATATCGCGCTTAAAGGGGACGACGCCACAAGAAACATACCCGTGGTATTCTTAACGGGCCTGATCCAGAAAAGCGAAGAGCAGGCGGATATTTCAAAGAAAGACATCATCCTCGCGAAACCGTTTTTAATCGACCAGCTCTTGGTTAAAATCAGGGAAGTAGTCAAAGGCTAAAGAAGGAGGGGATATGTTTGAAGATTTATTGATCAACCCTTGGGCCGTTTTAGGCAGTGCGGTGCTAGGAATGGTGATTGGCATGTTGTGGTATTCGCCGTTTTTGTTCGGGAAGCTTTGGATGAAACTAAGCCATATTTCCGAACAAGACATGGAGCAGGCCAAAAAAGGCGCCGCGAGGGCAAAGTCATACGGGGGCGCATTTCTGAACGGCCTCGTGATGAGTTTTGTGCTCGCATTTTTTCTGGACCGCGTGGGCGCCTATGACGTGGTCGAAGGACTGATCGTGGCCGTGATGCTTTGGCTCGGGTTTGTTGCGACGGTTCTTTTTTCGGCGGTTTTATGGGAACGCAAGCCTTTTTCGCTTTTTCTGATCCACGCGGTGCAGACTCTGGTTTTCCTGGCAGCTGCGAGCGTCGTTTTGATGTTGTTTCAATAACAAGCCGGTAGGTGTAAAATAAGGGTTTGTAATCGTAAAACTCATAGCTTCAATTTAAATGAAAGGAAGGCCTATGTCAGAAGTAAACTCCAAGCAAAAATTTGAAGAGGCGCTCAGTCTTTTGAATGAGGCGGCCAAGGAAAAGAAGGAGGATATCCAGCGCCTTTTGTCCGACCGGTATTCTCATATTAAAGACGCGGTGCTATCCGGCAGCGACCGGGCGACAGAGGTCTTTGAAGAAGTGGACGAGAATGTCCGTAAGAACCCCTGGGCCTACATCGGCGGCGCGGCGCTTGGTGCGCTGCTTCTCGGGTATATTCTCGGTTCGCAAAGAAAGTAAAGGGCTGCCGGACTAACCATGGACATCTTCAAAAGAGTTTCCGAAACGCTCTTTGACTCAACGATCGGACTACTGCAGGCCTGGCAGAAACGTTCGGTCCAGATCGTAAAAATCGAAGCGGCGAAATATTATCTCCAGACGATCCAGGAGGTGCGCCGCCAAAGCATTTTACTGGCGTCCGGTCTTTTTTGCCTGTTTGTGCTGGCGGTGGCGGTGGTGGCGATGCCGGTGGTGTTGCTTCTTTTGCTGCCCTTGAGCGTTGCCGCCAAGCTTAAAATAGCCTGCGTGCTGATCGTGTTGGATCTGGGGATCCCGGTTCTTTACCTGTGGAATTTTTTCTCCCAAAAGAACTGGATGCGTTTTACCCGGTCGGGCGAATTCATCGCAAACGCGGTCCGCGAAGATTAGGAAAAATGTCCGGCCATTCCAAATGGGCAACGATCAAACATAAGAAAGGCGCGCTGGACGCCAAGCGCGGCGCTCTTTTTACAAAAATCATCAAGGAGCTGACCGTCGCCGCCAAAAACGGCGGCGGTAACCAGGAAACCAATCCGAGACTGCGGACCGTCTTGGCCAAGGCCAAAGACGCGAATATGCCGGCGGACAACATTGAGCGCGCGATCAAAAAAGGGACCGGCGAGCTTCCGGGCGTTGTTTATGAGGAAGTTACTTACGAGGGGTACGGCCCCGGGGGTGTTGCGATTTTGATCGATGCGCTTACGGATAACAAAAACCGCACGACGGCTGAAGTCCGAAATATCCTCGAGAAAAGGGGCGGCAACATGTCAGGCGCCGGTTCTGTGGCATGGCAGTTTCAGAAAAAAGGGTTTATCGCGGTCAAAAAAGACGCGGTGGGGGAAGACAAACTGATGTCGATAGCGCTGGACGCCGGCGCCTCCGATTTTAACGTGGAAACGGGGGGTTTCGAGATCACGACGGAACCTCATGATTTTGAAAATGTAAAAAAGGCCATTCTCGACGCTAAGGTTTCCATCGAAAGCGCTGAAGTCACAAAGATTTCTCAGAATCACGTGAAGCTCGGTGCGCAGGACGCAAAGAGCACGCTGGCGCTGCTCGAGGCCCTCGAGGAAAGTGAAGATGTCCAAAGTGTTTATTCGAACCTGGACGTGTCGGACGAGGTGCTGAAAGAACTTGGCGGGTAATGGGTTGCGGGTCCTGGGCGTTGATCCCGGCCTTCAGATCACCGGATACGGGCTTGTTTCGTTTTCCGGGAATTTTGCCGCGAATGGGGCGATAGAGCTTATCGAAGCCGGGGTGGTGCGTACGTATCCCGGCGAAGGAATATCCGCGCGTTTGCATAAGGTGCATACGGCGCTCTCCGAAGTGGTCGCTGAGCTTAAGCCCGATGTGCTTGTGATTGAGAAACTGTACGCCCATTACAAACATCCTACCACCGCCATCTTGATGGGGCATGTTCGCGGTGTCGTTTGCCTTTTGAGCGCCGCGAACCGCATTCCGCTTGTGAATATTTCGTCGACCCACGTTAAAAAATCGATGACCGGCAACGGACACGCAAATAAAATCCAGATGCAGCGCATGGTTCAGCACACCTTGAGTCTCAAAACAATGCCGGAGCCGCCCGATGTGGCCGACGCGATTGCGATCGCGATTTCCTATGCGCTGAATGCGTCGCACCGCAAAGAAATAACCCAGGCCGGAAGGGTGAAGGCCGCCCGATGATCGCGCAGATTTCGGGAATCGTGGAGGCCTATTCCGAAAATTCCCTGACGATGAGCGTGGGGGGAGTTTCTTACGAGGTCCACATTCCAACCGCGGTCATGAAAGGGCTCGCCGGGAGGCTCAATAAAAGCGAAAAAATGTCTCTGGTGACCTACCATTACCATCAAATGGACCCTTCCAAGAGCATTCCGGTGCTGATCGGTTTTGCCAACCGCATCGAGAAAGATTTTTTTGAAAAATTTATCACGGTTTCGGGCGTGGGGCCTAAAGCGGCCGTGAGGGCTTTGAGCCAGCCGATCCCGGATATCGCACAGGCCATTGATTCCGGAAATTTGAGTTTTCTTAAATCACTGCCGGGGATAGGGGAGCAGCGCGCGAAGGAGATCATTGCTAAGCTCCAGGGGAAAATGGGAAAATTTGCGCTGATGCCGGGCGGTTCAGACGGCTCAAAAAAGATCCCGACGAACGGCCTAGGAATTTTAAAAGAAGATATCCGCGAAGAAGCGCTCGAAGTGCTCCTGCAGCTCCAATACAAAAAGGAAGAAGCGCGTTTGATGATTGAGAAGGCTTTTCAGAGGAGATTGGATCTAGCAACGGTGGAAGAAGTCCTGAATGAAGTGTATAAACAAAAGAAACTGAAACAGTAAAACATGCCCGCGCAACCCAAGAGCTCAGGACGAGAGAAAATAAATTTTGAGCGCGTCGAGAGAGAGAAACTGTTGACGTCCAAGTCGGAGGAAGTGGAAGGGATTCTCGATCTTTCGCTGCGGCCGACCAGGATTTCCGAGTTTATAGGCCAGGAAAGCCTGAAAGAGAATTTAGGAATCGCGCTCCAGGCCGCCAAGAAAAGAAAAGAGCCGCTTGAGCATATTCTTCTTTCCGGGCCTCCGGGACTGGGAAAAACAACGCTGGCCCATATCGTGGCGCATGAGATGAAGGCGAAGATCATGGCGACGAGCGGCCCCGCGATCGAGCGCGCCGGAGACCTCATAGGCATTTTGACGAACCTGGAAGAAGGCGATATCCTGTTTATCGATGAAATTCACCGGCTGTCGAAGGTCGTCGAAGAATTTGTATACCCGGCGATGGAGGATTTCCAGATCGATTTTATCGTGGACAAAGGGCCGTATGCGAAGACGATCAAGTTCGCTCTGAAGCGCTTTACTTTGATCGGCGCGACGACGCGGTCCGGGCTTTTAAGCTCGCCTCTCCGGGGCCGTTTCGGGATTTCGTTTCACCTGGATTTTTACGCGCCGGAGGACCTGACGAAAATTATCGAGCGGTCCAGCCAGCTGCTGAGCATCGGCATTGAAAAAACAGCGGCGTTTGAGCTTGCGAAACGCTCGCGCGGAACCCCGAGAATCGCCAACCGCCTGCTCCGCCGGGTCCGCGATTATGTGCAGGTAAAATCTCATCCCGGGATCACCGCCGATTCCGTCGAGAAGGCGCTGGAGGCGCACGGGATCGACAAGGAAGGCCTGGATGGATTGGACAGAAAAGTGTTAAAGACCATCATCGACCATTACGACGGCGGACCTGTCGGCATAGAATCTTTGGCGGCCACGCTGAATGAGGAACCGGACACGATCGTGGACGTGGTGGAGCCGTATCTCCTGAAAATCGGTTATCTCAAAAGGACTTCGAGAGGACGCGAAGCGACCGTTTTGGCGTATGAGCATTTAAAGATTTCGAAAGATTCAAATCCCAAAACGCACGACCTTTTTGGTTTGAAGAAATAATATTTCCTTGAAATTCACATCCTATTCACCCAGCCCCCTCCGGTATTTTCTTGCCTTCACTGCCGCCGCGGTTTTCTATTCGGGCCTGGGGGAGGCCGCTGCCGGGCCGGCCGTGCGCGTGCTGATCTCCGAAAATAAAAAATTGATAAGGCTTACCGTGAAGGGCGGGTGCCAACTCCGTGTTCTGCCGTCGCTTGTGAGCGTAAAAAGAAGCGGCAAACTTACAGGCATTGCGGTGATATCCACTCCGAAAGGCATCCAGGTGGGTCTTGAGGAATTTTTTGGGCGCGGCATCCGCATCGAGCCCAAAGAAGACCGGGATTTGTACCTGGATGAGTCGCGTTTTAGGGGTTCTGTCGACATCCTGAAAGACCCCGCGAATAGCCTTTATGCGGTCAATACGCTCGATATTGAAAAATACCTGTACGGGGTTTTGCATCACGAAGTGGCTCCCTGGTGGCCGATGGAAGCCTTGAAGGCGCAGGCGATCGCCGCAAGGACTTATGCGTTTTACCAGATTCAGGTGAGCAAGACGCAGGAGTACGATGTAAAAAGCAGTACGAGCTCTCAGGTTTATGGCGGCAGCACCACGGAACGCACCCGCTCAAAACGCGCGGTGGACATGACGCGCGGCCAGGTGTTGAGTTTCGAGGGAAAAGTTTTTCCCGCTTATTTTCACGCCACGTGTGCCGGTGTGACGGCGGGGGCGCAGGAGCTTTGGAAAATCGATCTTGCGCCCTTGCGGGGAGGCGTCCCATGCGGTTATTGCCGGATTTCGCCTCACACTGAATGGCAGTCCAAGGTGCCGCTCGCCACTATCGAAGAAAAAATGAATAAAAACGGCAGGTCCGTGGGTCGGGTCTTGAAAATCGAACCCATCTCCCAGACCCCTTCGGCCCGCGTGGGCAGTTTGCGGATCACGGGAACCGGCGGAGAGACGGTGATGGCGGCCAAGGATTTCAGGATCTGGGTGGGGGGGAATAAAATCCGCAGTACCCGTTTCACGGTGATGATCCAGGACGATCTGGCAGTTTTTCAGGGAAAAGGCTGGGGGCACGGCGTGGGCCTTTGCCAATGGGGAGCGCTTGGCCAGTCGCTTCTCGGGCATAATTTTGAAAAGATACTGCAATTTTATTATCCGGGATCAGAGATAGTGGATCATAGATTAGAAAACTCGAAATCCGAAGCACGAAATCCGAAACAATGACGAAAACATCAATGAGCTGAATTCAAGAAATGAATCTCAGTGATTTTGATTACCCGCTTCCGAAGGAACTCATCGCCCAGTTTCCTCTTGCCCAAAGAGACGCCTCGCGTCTTTTGGTGGCCGACCGAAAAACGGGAAGCCTGACGGATAAACGTTTCCGTGACTTGGCGGAGCTCGTCCCTCCGGGCGATATTCTTGTGTTGAACGACACCAAAGTTTTTCCGGCCGGACTTTTGGGGCGAAAGAAGGAAACGGGCGGTAAGGTGGACATTCTTCTTTTGTCCAGCACCCCCCAAAAAAATATTTGGAAGTGCCTCGTGCAACCAGCCCTCAAAGAAGGCCAGTGCGTGGTGTTTGACCGCGCGGGTGTGGAAGCCGTTTTTGCCGGAAGAGACGCGGCCGGCATTTCACTGATGGAATTTAAAGGCAGTGAGGATATCAGAAGTTTTGCCGAAAGCTCCGGCCGGATGCCGCTGCCTCCCTATATCAAGCGTGTGCCCGGCGAGACGGACAAAGAGGCCTATCAGACCGTGTATGCCAAAAGAGAGGGGGCCGTGGCGGCACCGACGGCCGGGCTTCATTTTACGAATGAGCTTCTAAATAAAATCAGGGAAAAAGGCATTCAGGTCTTGCGCATGACGCTTCATGTGGGTTATGGCACTTTTAAGCCCGTGGAAGACATTGAAAATCACCGCATGCACAGCGAGACATTTGAATTGACGGAAGAGGTCGCCGATAAGATAAATGAAGCGCGCCTTGGGCACCGCGGAATTTGGGCGGTCGGCACGACGACGCTCCGCGTGCTTGAGACCTGCGTCCAGAATAAAAAGCTGATACCGGGCAAAGGGGAGACGGATTTATTCATCAAAGAACCGTTTGAGTTTGAAGCCGTGGATCACCTGATCACGAATTTTCACTTGCCGAAAACCACGTTGCTGCTTTTGGTTTCCGCGTTTATGGGAGAGCGTTTAAGGAAAAAAGCGTATGAACACGCGATTGCGCAGCGCTATCGATTCTATTCGTACGGGGATGCAATGGTGATTATCTAAGCCATTTTGTGATATCATCTGTGGCTGATTCCATGCTGAAAAAATATGCGTTTTTCTTGATGCTGGGCCCTATCTCCAACGCGCTGTGGGCGTGGTGGGCGCTGCCCGAAATCAACGAGCAAGGCTCGATCGGGGAGACTGTTCAGTGGATCTCGGTGCAGGCCATCCTGCCGGCGGTGTTTGCGGTTTTGCTGCTCTTCAGGCAGAGCTTTGTCCTATGGCTGATGATGGTTTACAGCGGGTTCATCATTCTTTTTACGATCGGCGTTGTGGGATGGGCGCTGATGGGTTGTGGAATTCCGATCTCCATCTATGCGGTTTGTCTGGTGATGTTGGTGATGGGGTTTGGAATATTGTTTAATTCGTTGAAAGATCTCAAGGTGGGGCAACAAGCGAGGCGCTATGATCTTGAAGACTCATGATTCGTAAGTGACAAATTGATGTTTAAGATTTTTCACAAAGACCTTCGCACAAAAGCCCGCACCGGGGTCTTAAAAACCGCTCATGGAGCTATCCAAACCCCCGTATTCATGCCCGTCGGGACCCAAGCCACCGTTAAAACTATCTCCAATCAGGAATTGCTGGAGGTGGGCGCGCAGATCATTCTCTCGAACACCTATCACCTTCATTTGCGTCCCGGCGAAGCATTGATTGAGGAGGCGGGCGGGCTTCACAAATTTATGAACTGGCCCAAACCCATTTTGACGGACTCCGGAGGCTTCCAGATATTCAGCCTTGCCACGCTTGTGAAAATCAAACAAGAGGGCGTCGAGTTCCGGTCCCATATAGACGGCTCCCGGCATTTTTTGACGCCGGAAGACGTCATACGGATCCAGACGGCGTTCGGGAGCGACCTCATGATGCCGCTGGATGAATGCGTAAAATACCCTTCAGAGCGGAAATATGTGGAGGCGTCGCTCGTCATCACCCACGAATGGGCCGGGCGCAGCAAGAAAGCCTGGATGGATTTCAATCAAGGAAGGCCCGAGAACCAAAAGAATGCGCTTTTTGGGATTGTGCAGGGAGGCATGGATGCCCGGCTCAGAAAAAGGGCGGCGCAGGAGCTTTGCGCGATAGATTTTCCGGGTTATTCGATCGGCGGCTTGAGCGTGGGCGAGCCCAACGAATTGATGTACGAAATGCTTGCGGTCACGACGCCGGAGCTTCCCGAAAACAAACCCTGTTACCTGATGGGCGTGGGGCTGCCGGTGGATTTATTCGAGGCGGTTTCGCAAGGGGTGGACATGTTTGACTGCGTGGTTCCGACACGAAACGGGCGCAACGCCACGGTCTTTACGCCCGGTGGAAAGCTCCTTATGAGAGGTGCTTCCTATATCAGGGATTTCAGGCCTATTGATGAAAAATGCCATTGCTACACTTGTCGGACCTATACACGGGCCTACCTTCGGCATCTTTTTAACTCGGAGGAATATCTGGCAGGAAGACTTGCTTCTTTACACAACCTGGCATTTTTTATACAATTACTTGACTCGATGCGAGTTGCGATTAACGAGAACCGTTTTACAGAATTCCGAAAAGAGTTCGAGAGAAGTTTTAAAAATAATAATCCAGAGTAAGTCTACACGTCATTTCGACGAACGCCGAGTGAGGAGAAATCTTTCTTTTATGAGGTTTCTCGAAGTAACTTAAGGAGTTGAGCTCATGCCTGATCAGCCCAATGTTTTAATTCAGTTTTTACCGCTTGTTTTTTTGTTCGTTATTTTCTACTTTCTTATTATCCGTCCCCAGCAAAAAAAGCAAAAAGAACACGCGAATCTCATCGCAAAGCTCGATAAGAACGACGAGGTCATTACGGTCGGCGGCGTCCACGCGACGGTTATTTCCGTGGGAGACAAAACGGCGGTCTTGAGGATTGCCGACAACGTCAAAATCGAAATAGAAAAATCCTCGATTTCTCAAGTGAAAAAAAGCAGACAGGCCTAATGAATCCGCAAAGCTTACAATGGAGAATCCCCTTAATCGCCATTGTCGTGGCGGTTTGTTTGTATTACGCGATCCCGCCCTTAGACCCTGACGGCAGCGGCCCGAAACAGGGGAAGATCAAATTAGGCTTGGATTTGCAGGGGGGCATGCAGCTGGATCTGCGTGTTGATACGAGTCAGTTGGAAGGAAAAGCGAAGTCTGATGCCACGGCCAGGGCCATGGAAATCATACGCAACCGCATCGACCAGTTTGGCGTGTCCGAGCCTTCCATTCAGGAACAGGGCACGGATCGCATTGCCATTCAACTGCCCGGTGTTACCGACAGGCAGCGCGCGCTGGATCTTATCGGTAAAACGGCTCTTTTGGAATTTAAGCTTGTTTCTGACGATAGCCAGAAACTGGCAGAGGCACAGGCCGGAAAAACCCCCGAAGGACACAAACTTTATAAATCGGATGAGGGGGGTGAGCTTCTTCTTGAGGAAAAAACGCTTCTGACCGGCAAGTACATAACGGATGCCCAGATAGGTTTTGGCCAGTACAATGAGCCCGATGTGAGCCTTGAGTTTAACGGCGAGGGTGCCAAGATTTTCTCGGATGTGACAGGCGCCCATGTGAACCGGCGGTTGGCGATCGTGCTGGACGACAAGGTGCAGTCAGCGCCCGTGATTAACGAGCAGATTCCTTCAGGCCGTGCCCAGATCACGGGCCGTTTCACGATGGAGCAGGCCAATGACCTGGCCATTGCGCTCCGGGCCGGCGCTTTGCCGTGTCCGATTGTTGTCGAAGAAGAACGGACGGTCGGAGCCAGTCTCGGCAAAGATTCGGTGGAACAAGGTGTCCGCGCCACGCTGTTTGGTTTTTCATGCGTGGTTGCTTTTATGGCCTTGTATTATCTCTTTTCCGGTGTCGTGGCCAATCTCGCTCTTTTGCTGAATATGCTCATTATTTCCGCCTCTTTGAGTTACTTTCATGCGACGCTGACGCTTCCCGGCATTGCAGGTATCGTGTTGACCATCGGTATGGCTGTGGACACCAATGTTTTGATTTTTGAGCGCATACGGGAAGAGCTGCTCTTGAAAAAACCGATGAGCGCGTCGCTCGCGGCCGGATACAAAAAGGCGTTTACGACGATTCTTGACTCCAATCTCACGACGCTGATTACGGCGATTATTCTGTACAACCTGGGGTCGGGCCCCGTGCGCGGTTTTGCGTTGACGCTGGCGATCGGCATCGTGGCGAGCATGTTTACGGGCATTTTTGTCACACGCGCGGTCTTTGATTCACTGCTTGCGAAGGGCGGTCTTAAAAGCCTGCGCATGCTGCAATTTTTAAAGAAAACGCCCCGGTTAAACTATCTCAAGGCCCGGAAAATTTGTTATGTGCTTTCACTTTTGGTGATCGTTGCGGGGATGGCCGCTTATTTTATGCGCGGCAGCTCCTTATATAGCGTCGATTTTTCGGGAGGCACGATGCAGGAGATCCGTTTTGAGAAGCCGGTGGCTCTGGATAAGATCCGCGGGGCGTTGGTCGAGGTGGGGTTTGGCACCGCGACCATTCAAAGAGTGGGAGACACCAACCAGATCATCATTCGTTCGGGCCTTAAGTCCGAGAATGCGATTACGGAAACTATCAAGAAAAATTTTCCTGACAACGCGTTTGAAGCATTAAGAATCGAGAGCGTGGGGCCAATTGTCGGGAAAGAGCTGAAAACAAAGGCCGTGTGGGCGTTTATTATCTCGCTGATTGCCATTTGGTCCTATGTGGCTTGGCGTTTTGACTTTAAGTTTGCGTTTGGCGCTATCCTGGCCTTATTCCATGACGGCCTCGTGGCTGTGGGGGCCGTCGCGCTGACCGGAAGGGAGATTTCGATCACGGTTTTGGCGGCTGTTCTGACTATCCTGGGTTATTCCATCAATGACACGATCGTTATTTTTGACCGCATTCGTGAACACCGGCGAAGCGGCGTGAAAGAGACATTCGAAGAAGCGATTAACAGCAGTGTCAACCAGACGATGTCTAGGACCCTCTTGACCACTTTTACGGTGCTGTTGGTCGTGCTTTTCCTTTATTTTTTCGGCGGCGAAGTAATCAATGACTTCGCATTTACGATGATCGTGGGCCTCATCAGCGGTACCTATTCGACGGTTTACATCGCGGCTCCCGTTTTGGTGGACTGGCCCGGATCCCGCAAGAAAAAATGACAGCGTGAAATCCCACTGGGTTCTGAACCCGAACGCCCAAGCGAAACCCGGTTTCGCGGGAGCGCCGGATATTCACCCGGTGGTTGCCCGTATCCTTTTTGAAAGAGGCTATCAGACCCTTAAGGCCGCCCAAAAATTCCTGAACCCCTCTCTAAATAACCTGGAAAGCCCGTTTGCGTTTGCGGACATGGAAAAGGCCGTGGAGCGCATACGCCGCGCGATTGCCGGCAAAGAAAAAATCATGATTTACGGCGATTACGATGTGGACGGAATCACCGGAAGCTCGATCCTTTTTCCCGTTTTAAGAAAGCTGGGCGCAGACGTGGAGGTGTATATTCCCCACCGGATTGAGGAAGGCTACGGATTGAATCCGGAGGCGCTCGCGAAACTTCTTAAGAAAAAATTCTCGCTTTTTATCACCGTAGACAACGGAATTACCGGTGTCGAACAAATTGAGTTCCTGAAATCGAACGGTGCGGATGTGATTATTGTGGACCATCACACACCTAAAGAAAAGCTGCCGCCTGCCGATGCGATTGTGAGCGCTTGCGCAGGAGAGAGAAAAGGCGATCCCAATCTGGCAGCTTGCGGCCTTGCGTTCAAGCTCGCATGGGCGCTGACCGGCGATTTGAATGAAGTCAAAGATTATCTGGACTTGGTCGCTTTAGGGACGATCGCGGACATAGCGCCCGTGACCGGGGACAACCGTATTCTCTTGAAACAAGGTCTGCCGATTTTGATCCAGGCCAAAAGAGCCGGTATTCGCGCGCTGATTGAATCCAGCAGACTTTCAAAAAGTAGCATCAGTTTCCGCGACATTGCGTTTGTCTTCGGCCCGCGTATCAATGCCTCAGGGCGCATGGGCTCGCCCGAGACGGCTTTCAAGCTTCTGACAACCGACAATTCGATGCTGGCACGGAATCTCGCCGCAATCTTAGAGGAGGGAAATAAGGACCGCCAGCGGGTCGAGAGTCAAACATTGGAGGAGGCACTTGAAATCATAGAACAAGGGCTTTTCGCGGCCGAAGACCGCGTGATTGTCGTGAATAACGAAGACTGGCATGAAGGGGTGCTGGGGATCGTGGCGGCGCGGATTGTCGAGCGTTATCAGAAGCCCTCGATCGTGCTTTCCGTGAAGAACGGAGTCGGCAAGGGTTCAGGGCGGTCACTCCCGAAGTTCTCGCTCTTTGACTGCGTTTTAAGCTGCGAAGAACTTTTGATGAGTTTCGGGGGACACGCCCAGGCATGCGGCTTGAGCATCAAAAAAGAAAACATACCTATTTTTAGAAAAAGGCTGAATGAGACTGCCATTCAAATGGCACCGGAGTCCAAAGCGCCGGAGCTGGAAATTGACGCCGAGATTTCACTTTCCGATGTGGGAGAGGCGTTGATTCAGGATCTGGAGAAGCTGGCGCCCTTCGGCCCCGGCAATAAGAAACCGCTATTTCTCACGCGTGATCTGCGTGTAAAAGGCGTTCCTAAAAAACGCGGCAAGGACACGCTTCAATGCTGGGTGACGGACCGCTTCGGCCAAACGACCTGTGAGGGCGTCGGTTTCCGGATGTACGAAAGATGGGAGAAATTAAGGCAAACGAACGGCCTGAGTCTTGTTTATCACCCGACACTATCGAAATTTAACGGGATTCGTTCGCTGCAGCTTGAGCTGGAGGATTGGTGCTAGAAGCCGTCCGCTTCCAGTTTCTCTTCGGGGCTCTTACAACCCTGCCGGTTTTGAGGTAGTTTGCGGACACCTTGACCCTTCGGACACGGCCGTTTTCGTCGATAATTTTCACGCTCTGAAGATTGGGCAGAAAACGCCGCCGCGTAATACCGGTCGTCTTAAGGCCTATACCGCCCGCTTTTTTGGCAATACCGCGCCGTGCAATCTTTTTGCCCATTCTGGGCTTTTTCCCTGTAAAATAACACACTCGAGACATGGATGGCTCCTTAAAGTAGGCCAGGACTATAACATTTAGAGCTTGTAAAATCAAGGGCAGATTGTTTTCGGAGTCCATACAGTTGGTATGAATCAAATAAGCTTACAGACCCCTGTCCGTTACTTGAAGGGCGTCGGGCCCGAGAAGTCCAAGATCCTGTCGCGGCTTGAGCTTGAGACTGTCGAGGACCTCTTTTATTTTTTTCCGCGGCGTTATGAAAACCGTTTTCCTGTCAAGACCATTTCCGAACTGACACTCGAAGACAAAGAGTGCGTGATGGGCACCGTCGTAAGCCGTGGAATCATCCGGACTTCCCGTGGGCAGTCTATTTTTAAAGTCGCCCTCTCGGACGGGAAAAACACGCTTTTCGGGGTATGGTTCAATCAGCCGTATCTGGCGAAGCTTTTTTTGCCTGAATCGAAAGTTATTTTTTACGGCAAAGCGGAAAAGGCGGGAAAACATTTACAGATGGCGCATCCCGAGTACGAGATTTTAAAAGACGGGGATTTCAGAGAGTCCGCCCATGTGGGAAGGATAGCTCCTATTTATCCGCTCACCGAAGAGTTGAGCCAAAAAAGCCTGCGTTCGCTGCTGTTCCAGGCGGTGAACCGTTTGGGATGGCTCGCAAAGGACCCGTTTCCGTTTTCTTTCAGGAAAAAGACAGGTTTCGTGGACCGCGTGTTTGCCTTCAGACAGATTCATTTCCCGTCAACCGAAGAAGACCTGAAAAAAGCCTACGAGCGTCTGGTGTTTGACGAGTTTTTTGTGATGCAGCTTATCGTGCATCTTAAAAAGCTAAAGTTTCAGAAAGAAAACAGGGGCATTTTACACTTGAAGGGCGAGGAGGAAGTCCGGCGTTTTATCGAAACGCTGGATTTTTCCTTGACAGCCGGTCAGGAGGCGGCGATCCGGGACATCCTGAACGACATGAAAAAACCCATGGCCATGAAGCGGCTGGTCCAGGGGGACGTGGGAAGCGGCAAAACCGTGGTGGCAGCGGCAAGCCTTCTTTTTACCGCCCGCAATGGTTTTCAGGGTGCATTGATGGTGCCGACCGAGGTTTTGGCGCAACAGCATTATTTTAAGCTTACGCAGCTCCTGGAGCCTTTTGACATTCATTGCGGTTATCTGGGTCAGGGGGCGTCCGGCGAGTCCCGGCGAGAGATTCTTTCCCGCCTGGAAAACGGAGATGTTTCGGTGGTGGTGGGAACCCATGCATTGATTCAACAGGGCGTAAAATTCAAAAAACTGGGCCTTGTCATCATTGACGAGCAGCACAAGTTCGGTGTTTTTCAGCGATCGACCTTGAAAGAAAAAAGCGGCGACGCGGCGCACTTTTTATTGATGACTGCGACGCCGATTCCCCGCACGCTGGCGATGACGCTTTACGGGGACTTGGATATTTCCACGATACGCGAACTGCCGAAAGGCCGTCAGCCGGTCAAAACATTTTGGGTGGGTGAAAATAAGCGCCGTGAAATTTACCGTCTTTTGGACGAGGCGGTTGCCAAGGGGGGCCAGGGCTACGTGATTTGCCCCCGGATAGAGGAGCGCGGCGAGTTTTCCGCCAAGAGCGTTTTGGCGGCTTACACGGAGTTAAACAGCGTTCTCTCCCACCGTAAAATCGGAATATTGCACGGCCGGATGAAATCGGACGAGAAAAAAGAGGTGATGCGGGAGTTTAAAGACAGGAAGCTCGAGCTTTTGGTGGCCACGGTCGTGATTGAGGTGGGGATCGACGTTCCCAATGCCACGATCATGATCGTGGAAAATGCCGAGCGGTTCGGTCTGGCTCAGCTTCATCAGCTTCGGGGAAGGGTCGGACGCGGCCGGGAAGAATCCGTTTGCGTGTTATTTTCTGATACGGTCAATCCGGAATCCGCGGACAGGCTGCATGCATTTGAAGAATCGGACAGCGGTTTTGAGATCGCAGAAAAGGACTTGGAGCTCAGGGGCGCCGGGGATATCGTCGGAGAAAAGCAGCATGGACTCCCCGCTTTGAGAATCGGCGATTTTGTGAAAGACACACAGCTCTTGGAGCTCGCGCGCCGCGAAGCCAGACAGATCGCAGAGAATGACCCGCTTTTGGAGAAAAAAGAGAACCTTCCTCTTAGGCGCGAGATTGAAAAGCGTTTCAATCTCTCTCAGGACAGGCTGGCGGTGATCGCATGACCCCACCACCTCCTTTGGAATTTTTAATTCCAGCGCGTAGCGCTGAGGCGACTGCGTCGCCTCAAAAGGAGGTGGTGGGGTGAAAATCCTGACC
This sequence comes from Omnitrophica bacterium RIFCSPHIGHO2_02_FULL_51_18, assembly GCA_001804125.1. Taxonomy (GTDB): domain Bacteria; phylum Omnitrophota; class Gorgyraeia; order 2-02-FULL-51-18; family 2-02-FULL-51-18; genus 2-02-FULL-51-18. The sequence goes on along the minus strand of MHFI01000024.1, from coordinate 7,597 downwards.
GGGGCGCTTCGCGGGCAAACGCTTTCATTCACGCCCAATGTTCGCTTGCGGCCCACAGCCGACAAAGTCAGGAAGGCCATTTTTGATGCGCTGCGCGGCGCGCTGGAGGGCGCCCAAGTGCTCGATCTTTTCAGCGGCACCGGGGCGCTGGGCATTGAAGCGCTTTCCGCCGGCGCCAAGGCCGTTACGTTTGTGGAGATTGACAGGCGCCAATCCAGCCGGATTCTTGAAAACTTAAGACGGCTTAAACTTTTGGATCGCAGCCGAGTCATGACCGCTGACGCGCTCAAGGCGGTCCTGGATTTTTCAAGACGCGGCTTGAGCTTTGATTTTATTTTTATGGATCCGCCCTACGGCCGCGGTTTGGACCGCAAGCTGATGGACGCGTTGTCGGAGTCGCCGGCAGTGAATGAAGGAGGGATCGTGGTGCTTGAGTGCCGTCGGAACGAAGACGCACCGGGAGAAAAAGGGCAATTAAAAATGATCCGGTCGAAAGTGTACGGAGATACGCGGGTCGTTATTTATTCCCGTGTTCTTCAGTAGGAAATTGCGCGGCGAACTGCCGGATCCATTTCTTCGCGGCCTCTTCTTCGGAAATGTTGCGGCCCATTTCTTTGGAAAGGTTTTTACGGTATTCGATGATTTCAAGCGCTTCCTCGGCGATCTTGGCTTTGAATGCGCTCGGGCGGTCCATGAAACACACCCCGGTTTTGTACTTACCGGTTTTTCGGTCTTCTTTTGAAAAGACCACACGCGCATTGATTGAAAACGCTTTTTCTTTGATCAAAATAGACAAGTTGATGGTTTCTCCGCGTAAAAGCTGGTTGCGCCACAAGAAACTTAAGCCCCCCAGCGACAGGTCCAGCGCTTCGGAGGAAACAGGTTCTTTTTCGGTGGGGATATGGAGCTTGAGCGGCGCGCTGATCGGGTGACGGATAAAGCTTCTCTTTTCCTTAAACAGAGTGGCCATAACGCCGTATTGTACCATAAAAAAGCCTAAAAAGAATGCCCGCTCTCATCAACTTCTCTTTGACTCGTAACCCCTTATCCAGTATAGTGTTCTAACTATGTGCTTTGAACGCCTTAAATCCACTGTGGGTCGAAAAGCGGTGATGGCCGTGAGCGGGCTTATTTTGCTCTTGTTCGTGGCGGGTCATATGATTGGAAATCTGCAGGTTTTCCTGGGGCAGGAGGCGCTTAACAGTTATGCCGACCATTTGCAGAGCCTGCCTGTTTTATTGTGGCCTGTCCGGCTATTTCTTCTTTTAGTGCTTTTGCTTCACATGGCCGTCTCGATTTCGCTCGCATGGGAGAATAAAACCGCGCGTCCGGTCCCCTATGCTTATCAAGACACGGTCCAGGCCGGTTATGTCTCCCGGACGATGGTGGTTTCCGGCGTGGTTATTTTCACTTTCATCGTGTATCATCTTTTGCATTTTACCTTCGGAACGACGCACCCGCAATATTTTCACCTCACGGATTCCAAGGGGCGCCATGATGTTTATTCGATGGTAATCTTAAGCTTCCGCGACCTTTGGGTGTCGGGATCGTACGTGGCCGCCATGGCGGTGTTGTGCGCTCATTTGAGCCATGGCATCCAAAGTTTGTTTCAGTCCCTGGGGTTTAACAATGAAAAAAGCCGTCCATTTTTTGAAAAGTTGGCAATCGCGGCGTCGATCATGATTTTTATCGGGAACAGCTTCATTCCGTTTGCGGTGCTCATGGGGTTTTTGAAATTGCCATCGGGAGTTATTTGACATGACGCTGGATGCCAAGATTCCCTCAGGCCCAATCGAATCTAAATGGGACAAACACCGCTTCGAGATGAAGCTTGTGAACCCCGCCAATAAGCGTCAATTCAGCGTGATAGTGGTCGGCACGGGCTTGGCTGGCGCTTCCGCAGCGGCGGCCCTGGCGGAGCTTGGCTACGATGTAAAGACGTTTTGTTTTCAGGACAGCCCGCGCCGGGCGCACAGCATTGCGGCACAGGGGGGAATCAACGCGGCCAAGAACTATCCGAACGACGGCGACAGCATCGAGCGTCTGTTCTACGACACCCTTAAAGGTGGGGATTTCCGCGCTCGTGAGGCCAACGTCTATCGATTGGCTCAAGTGAGCAACCAGATTATCGACCAGTGCGTGGCCCAGGGCGTGCCTTTCGCGCGTGAATACGGCGGCACTCTGACTAATCGTTCATTCGGCGGCGCTCAGGTTTCAAGAACTTTTTACGCGCGGGGCCAGACGGGGCAACAGCTTCTCTTGGGAGCTTATCAGGCGCTTAGCCGTCAAATCGGCCTTGGGACAGTCAAAGCATATCCGAGGACTGAAATGCTGGATCTCGTGCTCATCGAGGGGCACGCGAAAGGGATTGTTGTCCGGGACCTCGTAACCGGAAAAATCAGTTCTCATGCGGCCGATGCCGTGGTGCTGGCCACCGGCGGCTATGCGAATGTTTTTTATCTTTCTACGAACGCAGCCGGCTGCAATGTCACGGCCGCCTACCGCGCTTATAAAAAAGGCGCTTTGTTTGCGAACCCTTGTTTCACGCAGATCCATCCGACCTGCATTCCCGTCACCGGCGACCATCAATCAAAACTCACGCTGATGTCCGAGTCCCTAAGAAACGACGGCCGCCTATGGACGCCGAAGAAGAAGCAGGACAAGCGGCCGTCCCATGAAATTGCGGAAGAAGAGAGGGATTATTTTCTTGAACGAAAATATCCTGCTTTTGGGAATCTGGCGCCGCGCGACATCGCTTCACGCGCCGCCAAGCAGATTTGTGATGAAGGCCGCGGCGTCGGGGAATCGGGCCGCGGCGTGTATCTTGATTTTGCCGATGCGATTCGGCGTTTGGGAAAAAAAGAGATTGCCGATCGCTACGGAAATCTTTTCCAGATGTATGAAAGAATCACGGCTGAAAATCCTTATGAAGTCCCGATGCGGATATATCCGGCGCTCCATTACACGATGGGTGGACTCTGGGTGGATTACAATCTCATGACTAACGTCCCGGGGCTTCACGTGATCGGCGAAGCCAATTTTTCGGACCATGGCGCCAACCGCCTGGGCGCGAGTGCACTGATGCAGGGACTGGCGGACGGTTATTTTATTCTGCCTTACACGATCGGACATTATTTTGCGTCGAATCCCAAGACTCAAGTTTCGGGCGAATCTCCGGAGTTTAAGAGGTCTGAGGAAGACGCCCGCGCGCGGATTCAAACGATTCTTTCGATCAAAGGCAAAAGGACCGTGAAGTCGTTTCACCAAGAGCTCGGGCATGTTTTGTGGGAGTGCTGCGGGATGGCCCGGAACGCCGCGGGGCTCAAAAAAGCGCTGGGGGAAATCCCCCGAATCCGCGAGGAATTCTGGAAAAATCTGAATGTGCTCGGAGACCGCGAAGCACTGAATCCTGCGCTCGAACAGGCCGGGCGCGTCGGAGACTTTCTTGAATTTGCCGAGCTTCTTTGCCAGGATGCGCTTCACCGGGAAGAATCCTGCGGCGGCCATTTCCGCGAAGAATACCAGACGCCGGACGGCGAGGCGCTCAGGAACGATGAAAAATTCTGCTACGTGGCCGCTTGGGAGTATCAGGGTGTCGGAAAGCCGGCCGCGCTTCACAAGGAGGCGCTGGAGTTTCAGAGTGTGAAATTGACCCAGCGAAGTTATAAGTAACTTCGCTGGGTCATCCCCGCGCAAGCGGGGATCAGGGTATGATTCCCGCTTTCGCGGGAATGACAGGTGGGGAGAAAAAGTGAACTTAAAACTCAAGGTCTGGCGGCAGAGGGGGTCGGGTGACAGGGGACGCCTGGTGGAATATGAAGCCAAAAATATCAGCCCCGACGTCTCTTTCCTGGAAATGCTCGATATCGTCAATGAAGAACTGACCCGGAAAAACGTCGAGCCGGTCGCGTTTGACCATGACTGCCGTGAGGGGATCTGCGGCACGTGTTCTTTGATGGTTAATGGCATTGCTCATGGCCCCAGAAGAGCGACCACCGCCTGCCAGCTTCACCTGAGGCATTTTAAGGACGGCGATACGATCACGATCGAGCCTTGGCATGCCAAGGCGTTTCCGGTCATCAAAGACCTTGTGGTGGATCGGAGCGCGTTTGACAGGATTGTCCAGGCCGGAGGATTTATTTCGGTGAATACCGGCGGCGTTCCGGAGGCGAATACGATTCCGGTCCCGAAGCGCACGGCCGATCGGGCAATGGACGCGGCCGCCTGCATCGGCTGCGGCGCCTGCGTCGCCTCCTGCAAAAACGCCTCTGCCATGCTTTTTGTCGCGGCCAAAGTTTCACACCTGGCACTTTTGCCCCAGGGACAAGCGGAGAAAAAAGAGCGTGTCCAAAAGATGGTGGCGCAAATGGACAAGGAAGGGTTCGGGGCTTGCACAAATCAATATGAATGCGAGGCCGTGTGTCCGAAGGAAATCAGTGTGAGTTTTATTGCAAAAATGAATAGAGAGTATTTGAAATCTAGTATTTAATGTGTCATTCCCGCGCAAGCGGGAATCTAACCTTAACTTTGATCCCCGCTTTCGCGGGGATGACAGGAGTTGCTCATGACAGAACCAATCATTGAAACTCGCAGCACCCCCGGGGTGGTCATTTTCGTGGCGGTATTAAATTTTATCACGAGTTTTTTTCTTTTTATCGCCTCGGCGGTATGCGTGGCGGTGCTGCTTTTTGGAAATATCCTGGGTGTCTACGAGGCGGTCACGAAGCAGATCACGCAAGTTTACGGCCAGCCCAATCTTTCCTTCGGACTTAACTTTATTTTCGGCGCGATACTGACCCTCACGCTTGCGTTCGCGGTTTTTTACCTTTTGATCGGGATAGGGCTTTTGAAGGGAAAGAAACTTGCCTGGTATTTTCAGATCGCGCTCTCGATGCTCGGGCTCCTTGGTTTTCCGCTGGGGACCGCGATCAGCGTCGTTGTCCTTATTTTTTTCTTCCAGCAAAATATCCGCGCTTTCTTCAAGGCCTGATCGATGGCGCTTGTCAAAGCCAAAATTCGGGCGGGGCACAGTCCCGACGCCGACGATGCATTTATGTTTTACGCGATCGCGCATGAGAAGATCAGGACGGACGGAATCACGTTTTCGCACGTGATTGAGGACATCGAATCTTTGAATCAGCGTGCATTTAAAGCAGATCTTGAAGTCACCGCGCTCTCCGCGTTCACGTTTTTCCAGGTGGCCGATAAGTATGCGCTGATGCCCTGCGGCGCCTCGATCGGCGACAATTACGGGCCGATGGTCGTGGCGACAACGTCCATTTATCCGAAAGAACTCGAAGGAAAAAAAATCGCGGTGCCGGGCCTCCATACGACCGCTTACTTAGCGCTCAAGCTCTTCCTGCCTGATTTTAAGGCAGTCGTGATGCCGTTCGACAAAATTCTGGAAGCGGTGTCGAGCGGCGAGGTTGACGCGGGGCTTGTCATTCACGAGGGCCAGCTGATTTATAAATCCCTGGGTTTTCACAAAGTGGTGGACCTGGGGGAGTGGTTTTACGAGGTTACGAAGCTGCCTTTACCGCTCGGCATCGACGCGGTCAGGAAAAATTTGGGGCGCGACGTGATGCGGAAAACCACTCGGATTTTAAGAGAGAGCATTGAGTACGCTCTGAAACACCGCGACGAAGCCTTAATGTACGCGATAAAATTTGGGCGCGGAGTGGAGGTAGACACCGCGGATCAGTTTGTTGCAATGTACGTGAATGATCACACGGTGGACATGGGCCGCAAGGGCAAGGAAGGGCTCCTGGCGCTTCAGCGCGCCGCGATCGAAAATGGGCTTTTAAAGGACCCAGCCAAGATTGAATTTGTGAGCATGTGATGAGATTTCTCGCCCCGTTGTTCAGCAGCGATCGCGATGACAGTAGGAAAACATAAGAGAGGAAAGAAGCATGTTCGGCCCGATGAAGGACGTGATGAGTCAGTTTCAGATGGTCCAGAGGCTGATGCATAACGAGAACTTTAAGGCGTTTATTGCGCACCCTAAGGTGCAGGCCTTGTTCCATGACCCGGAATTCAAAGAAGTGGCCAAAACTAAAGATTTCTCAAAGATCATGGCCCACCCGAAATTCGCCAATCTCACGCGTGATCCCGAAGTGGCCTCTTTGATGGCCAAAATCAATCCCCAAGATTTGATGGGGAAATGAAAACAGGTTTTTGTGTTTTTGCATTCTTACTTATTTTCCTTGCGCCTATCCCCGCCGCGGCGGCGGGGAAAGTGGAGGCGCTCGACGCCGACAAGGACGGAAAAACGGACAGCTGGCTTCAGTACGACAAAGAGGGGAGCCTAAAGGCGACGGCGAAGGACACCAACCAAGATGGGAAACCGGACACTTACACCCAATGGCTGCAGGGGCGAAATCTTGTGATGCGCGAAAGTGACGGGAATTTCGACGGCCGAATTGACCGCCGCTGGCTCATGCAGTGGGATCCGAATAAACGCATGATCACCGGCATGACAAGGCAGAATCTGCCGCAGTATACGGCGATGCCGGGATACGTCACGCTGTGGTCCGAGGAAGACAACGATTTTGACGGCAAGATCGACGCGTATACGGAAAGAGGAAACAAGAACCCCTCTCGAGAAAGAATAGGCCAACCGATCGAAAAGAGCGCCAAATGAAAATCGTCACTTAATTTTCCAGTACTGCCTTAGCCTCAAAACTATGGGGATAGAGGCTCATAATTTTCTTTTTTAATGCTTCGGCCTCTTCCTTATTCTCCAGATGTTCCTGCCTTAAGACGGCGTCCGCCATCATGGCTAAGCTCGCGTAAGAGGAATCGGCGTATTGAAGGTAGATCCTCTGGAACACCCAACTGGCCTCTTCATACTCGTGCAGATGGGCATAATAGGCACCGATGAAGAGCAGAAGCGGCACGCGGTCGAGATCGGTTTGATTGTCGACCGCCTCTTCCATCGCATGGATGGCCTTAATGTGCTCGATTTTATCCTCGTCCCGGGTGGCCTTAAGGATATCATCCGCGATGGCGGCGAGCGATTGAAGCGCCGAGTCTCGTGATTCGATTCGGATATAGATGGGACAGGGCGTTAGGAGTTCGCGAACGCGCCCGGGACTCATGCTGATTAAGAGAATAACCTGATTCTTTTTCCCAAACTGAAATAATTCCTCAAGCTCCATGCGCCGAGATTCCACGATTTTTTCTATCTTAATCCCGGAATGGCGCAGCTCGAGAGATGCTTCATATCCTGATGTTACCGCCACGCTTCTTTTTCCGAACAAGGCGCTTTGGGTTGCGCCCACTTTCACTGTTCCGGTTACAACGCTGATCATAGAGTTGGGATGAGCTTGCGAGGGAGCGGCGACCATAAACTGGGTACCCATCGCGCGTGCGAAGGCATTGGGTGTGAGGATTCTTAAGGGGTACTTCATGTGATTTTCTGCGCCAATACTGACGAGCGTCTGGCCTTTCACAAGCTCTAAGACCGTTTCATTGGCGGTGAATCTCGATTTTAAATTCCGGATAATCAATTCGGAATCGGGATGAAGCTTGATCCGGTAACGATTTTCCAACTCAAGAATTAACCAACCGGCTTCATTCGTCTGGATTCTGTCTCCGG
>MHFI01000023.1:29700-50440 GCA_001804125.1 Omnitrophica bacterium RIFCSPHIGHO2_02_FULL_51_18 | reverse complement strand
AAAACCCGAGGGAAACTCATCTTGAGCAACAATCATGTGCTCGCAAACTCCAACGCGGCCAAAAAAGGGGACAAGATCATTCAGCCCGGCGCCGTGGACGGCGGAAAGCTTCCCAAAGACTTAATAGGCCGGCTGGATCGATGGGTGAATATTGATTTCAGCGAGGTCGGAAACTGGGTTGACTGCGCGGCCGCGTCTCCTACGAGCGCCGCGTCCGTAAAACCGGAAATCATTTCAATCGGCGCTCCTAAGGGCGTGACAAAGGCAAGGATTGGGACTGTTGTTCAAAAGACAGGGCGCACGACAGAATTCACGATGGGAAAAGTGAAAGATGTGAGCATGACTGTTAAAGTCAACTATGGCCGGAAAACAGCTCTGTTTCACAATCAAATCCTAACAACCGCCATGTCCCAGGGAGGGGATTCGGGATCTCTTGTTTTGGACCAGGCCAAACGCGCCGTGGGACTCCTCTTTGCCGGTTCGGATACGGTCACGCTGTGCAATCCCATTCAAGAGGTGTTTAAGCGGTTGGGGGTTGGGTTGGCGTGAAAATTCCGCTTTTTAGTCTTGAAGGCCAGTACCGGCAGATTCGTCCGGGTATAAGCAAACGCATCCGCCGTATTTTTGAATCCCACCGTTTCATTCTCGGCGAAAATGTCCGCAAGCTTGAAGCGGCAGTGGCAAAAAAAGTGGGCGCGCGTTATGCGATTGGCGTAGCTTCCGGCTCTGACGCGCTCTATCTTTCTTTGGTCGCGCTAGGGATCGGGAAAGGCGATGAAGTGATTACGACGCCTTTTACTTTTTTTGCGACGGCCGGCGCCATCGCGCGAACCGGCGCCAAACCTGTTTTTGCGGACATTGATCCTGAAACTTTCAATATTAACCCAACCAAGATAAGAAAGAGAATTACGAGAAAGACCAAAGCCATCCTGCCGGTCCATTTATTCGGCCTGCCATGCGAAATGGACGAGATCACGCAAATTGCCAAAAAGCACAAGCTTTTTGTGGTGGAAGACGCCGCGCAAAGTTTCGGCGCAGAGTATCGCGGCCGGCAAACCGGGTCGATGGGAGCCGCGGGCTGTTTTTCGTTTTATCCGACAAAGAATTTAGGGGGCGCCGGAGACGGAGGGATGGTTGTGACGTCCTTAAAGAAAGTTGCTTCAAAACTCCGGACGCTTCGTGATCATGGACAAACTAAAAAATACCATCATGAATTTTCCGGGATTAATAGCCGCCTGGACGAGATTCAGGCCGCCGTTTTACTTGAGAAATTACCTTATATTGACCGGTGGAACCGGCAGCGGCGAGCGCATGCGGCCGCATACAACCGAGGTCTGAAAGGCCTGCCGCTTCAATTACCCGCACAGCCAAAAGGTTTAGATCACGTCTATCACCTTTATTCTATTTTAACGAAGAAAAGAGATCCGCTCCTTAAAGCGCTTGTGTCCGGAGGAATTGGAGCAGGCGTCTATTATCCGCTGCCGCTTCATTTGCAGCCGTGCATGAGAGCTTTAGGTTACCGAAGAGGGGATTTCCCTCATAGTGAATCTGCTTCAGAGCAGATTGTCGCCCTACCCATGTTTCCTGAGCTAAAACTCCAAGCAGTGCGAAAAGTCGTGTCAGCGGCCAAGATTTTTTTTAGCGCATGATTTATGTGTTTCTTCCTGCCTTCAACGAAGAAAAAGCGCTTCCCATTTTGGTTAAAAAATTTGACGCGGAGTTTAAAAAGCTTAATTTAGCCTATAAAATTATTGTTCTGGACGACGGGAGTTCCGACAACACCGTCCAAGTAGCTCGCTCTCTGTCCCAACAGTACCCGCTTGATTTATTGCGGCACGAAGTCAACAAAGGACTTGGCGAAACACTGCGCGACGGTTTCGTGCATTGCGCTCAAGTAGCTTCGAATGAAGACATTGTAGTGACCATGGACTGCGATGACACGCATGACCCTAAATACATGTCAGCCGCGTTTCAAAAAATAAAAGAAGGCTATGATTTTGTTATCTTATCCCGTTATCAAAAAGGAGGCGGAGAGCGAGGCCTCTCTTTTATCCGAAGTTTTTTGAGCCGAGGAGCCGGTTTGTTTATGAAACTATTCTTCCCAATCAAAGGCGTGCAGGAATATAGCTGTGGTTATCGCGTAATCAAAGCATCCGCGCTGAAAAAAACCATAGAATTCTTTGGAAATAATTTCGTGAAACTGCCGCATATGGGTTTTGTCGTGACGCCCGAGATTCTGATAAAATTTCGTATGCTGAGGGCAAAAATTTGCGAAATTCCGTTTGTTTTGAACTACAACCAGAAACAGGGCGTTAGTAAAAACCGACCTTTGAGGACCATTATGGGGTACTTTTTATTGGTCCGAGCTTACGCCTGGCGAGGACTTAAGCCGTGATACAAAACCCGTTTCGTTCAAATATCCTTCTTACAAAGGCATTTTATTTTGCTCGTTATCACCATGGCAGTCAAAAAAGAAAAGGGGGAGCGCCTTACCTGACCCATTTGGTTTCCGTCGCTCAAATTTTAAATCAGGCGTCTTACCCTAAGTCTGTGATCGCGGCAGGTTTGTTGCATGATGTGCTGGAAGATACGGGGTGTGAAAGGGAAGATTTAGAGTGCGAGATGGGAAAGGAAGTCTGCAGCATTGTACTCCAAGTCACCGACAAAGACAAAACAGCGCCCTGGGCAGAGAGGAAGGCCAATTATATACGTGGTCTTAAGCGGGCGACAAAACCGGCACTGGCGGTTGCTTGCGCTAATAAGATCGATAATCTCCTCTGCTTGGAAAAAGGTTTTCGTCAGGATGGTAAGCGGTTTATGGCCGGTTTCAGCGGCGGAGCTAAAGAGAAAATGGAAAATTACACGGCGATCTACCGCATGATCAGATCGCGCTATGCCGCTTGCCCGTTGTTGCCCGCTTACGAGAATGCTCTCAAGACTTTTAAAAAAGCCGATGCTTAAAAGTCTTTACGCCCGTCCCTTTTTCTTTTGTTTTCTTTCAATCGCGTTCGTGACGCAAGTTTTTCTGTCAATAAGGCAGAACGCGCCGACGGCGGATGAATACGCGCATAACATTGCTAGCGGCCTTTCCCGGCTCGTGAAACGCGATTTTCGCCTGAACCCCGCACAGCCGCCCCTGCCTTTGATGCTGTCCTCGCTGCCGTTGGCAGCGATGAAGGCGAAGCTTCCGCTGGACCATCCTTCCTGGACGCAGGGGAACAGCCCCGAATTCGCCCGCCAATTTTTTGATATTTATAATCCGGACATGGACCGGCTCGTTTTTTGGGCGAGACTGCCGATCGCAGTCGTCGGTCTCGTATTCGGTTGGGCGGTTTTTTTCTGGGCGAAACGGCTGCTTGGGGAAACCGCGGCCTGGATTGCTTTTGTGCTTTATGCGTTTTGCCCGGACCTGTTGACCCATTCGGGCTTGGTGACAGGCGATTTGTGCGTCGCATTCTTTTTCTTTTTGGCCGTCATGTGCTTCATGCGTTACCTGCAGAAACCTTCATTTAAAAATACCGCAAGGACCGGGCTTTTTACGGGCCTGGCTCTCTTGTCCAAATTTTCAGCGGTTTTATTGTTTCCCGTTTTTTTGGGCATGGCTTTTTTTAAATGGGCGGCGCTTCGCGCTTCGAAAGCCGCCGGGTTTCTGGCCGTTACGCTCTTGACGGTCTGGGCCGGATACTTTTTTGAAATGAAGCCGCTGCTTGTAAATACGCCCAACCCGGACAAGAAAGCCGCCGTGTACGAAAAATGGGGAGGAGAGCCGCTGCTTCATTTCGCCGAAAAGGTTCCGGTGCCTCTGGCGACGTTTTCATCGGCCCTCGCGGCCATGGTTCATACGCGTGCGCAAGGGACGAATGCTTATCTGATGGGCGAATGGTCGCGCGGCGGATGGTGGTACTATTATTTTGTCGCGTTTTTGATAAAAAACACCATCCCGTTTCTTTTGCTGATTTACGCGGGCGTTATCCTTGCGCCGCGTTTAGGCTTGAGCCGTGAATCTGCCGCCGCCGTTTTTGTCGCGCCCGCTTTGTTTTTTGCGCTCACGCTGTCGGATAAGGCGCAGGCGGGGATCCGTTATTTTCTGCCGATTTACCCGCTCTTGATTTTACTCGCCGCGGGCGCGGGCGCCTATTTGTGGAAAAAGAATCGTTTTTTAAAGTGGCTGGTTGTGATTTTGTTGGGCTGGCACGCCGCGGAGGCCGTCCGCGTTTCCCCTTATACTCTTTCTTATTTTAATGAGTTCATCGGAGGCCCGAAGAACGGCTACCGGTATCTTCGGGATTCCAATCTAGATTGGGGGCAGGGTTTAAAAGAGCTCGGACAATGGGCGCAAAAAAACGGAAATCCGGAAATCGCCCTTCTTTATCCTTGGCCTGCAAACCCCTCTCATTATAAAATCGCGTGGCGCCCTCTGCACTCCGGGGAATGGCGCGAGCCGGAGCAAGCGGTCTACGCGATTTCAGCTCAAACGCTGGAGGACGTGGAATGGACGGCTCAAAAACCGCCGGATCAAACGATCGGCCACGCCATCTGGATTTATGATTTTCGAGGATCCCAGCGATGACCCCGGAAGAGACGCAGCACTCTGCGGAGACGTTTTACCGGGATTACTGGGTGGGGCAGGAAGAGGTCCGCAAAAAACGAAATTATTATGACCGCCTTTACGGGCGTCTGAAACACCGTATTGAATGGAAACAGGATTGGAAAATCCTGGACGTGGCCGGCGGGAACGGACAGCTTATGCAGTATTTCAACATTCCGCAAGCGGACATTCTGGACATCAGCCGGTCGGGGCTCGCGGCGGCAAAATGTTCCGGCTATCGGACCATTTTCGGGGACATTCAAAAGCGTTTCCCGATCGCGGAGAATACGTACGACGCCGCTTTCCTTTTCGAGGTCTTGGAACATCTTCCTTATCCCAATAAAACATTGTCCGAAACACACCATGTGCTGAAACGGGGCGGGGTTTTGTACGTCGGACAGCCGAACATGCGCGCCGACGGCGTCCATCACGTTCGCCGTTATTATCAAGGCCCTCTTCTGGAGGACCTGGAAAAAGCCGGGTTTTTGATCGAATGGATCGATTACGTGCCGGCCTATTCCATGCCGGAGGCGATCCTCAGCGACATCCACAGAAATCCTTCTTGGATCAGAAAAGCCATTCAATCATGCAATCTCATACTCAGCCTTTTTCCACATTCGGTCCGATACCGGATGGCGAAAACAGTGCCGGATCGCTTCGCGCTGCTTTTTGTGGTAAAAGCGGTGAAGAGGTGAACCGCCCTTTGTTTTGGATCCTGGCGCTGGCTTTCGGGCTCAGGCTTTGCGGGATCGGGTTCGGGCTACCGCATCTTTTTCATCAGGACGAACCCATTATCGTCAATCATGCGATGGCTTACGGCGGCGGCGATTTCAACCCGCATTTTTTCAAGATTCCGCCGTTGACTTCTTATCTTCTGTTTTTTTTATACGGGCTTTACTATGGGCTGACGGCGGTCACTCAGGGCGTGTCCCCGGAGGGGTTTGCGGTGCTTTTTTTCTGCGATCCGTCCGTTTTTTATCTGATCGCCCGTATTGTTTTCGGCGCGATCCTCGGGACTGCGTCGGTTTATCTTTTATTCAGACTCACCAAAAAAAAGGTTTCGGAGAACGCGGCTTGCTGGGCGGCGCTCCTTTTTTCCGTGAGCTTCCTTCACGTACGGGATTCTCATTACGTTTATGCGGACATCCCGATGATTTTTTCGATGCTCATGGCCTTAAGCGTGGAACGCGCTGCACTTTCGGGTTTTTGGGTGGGAACCGCAGTCGCCTTCAAATACATCGCCGCGCCCATTCTCTTTCCGGTCCTATTCATCCGGCGCCGCCGGCGGGAAGTCCTAGCCGTCCTTGGCAGCGCCGCCGCTGCCTATGCTGTTCTAAATCCGTTTGGGATCCTGGACTTTCATTTTTTTATCAAAGAGATTTTGCAGCAGGCCAAGGCGGAATCGCCGGTTCCTTTTTTCCATCATTTAAGCTATTCGCTGGGCGAAGGGCACGGCTTCGGAGCCGTGATCGTGGGGCTGCTAGGCGCTATCATCCTTTGGAGGAACCGTCCGGCCTTGCGATGGCTTTTCATTTTCCCGGTGATCTATTATCTCATGACCGTTTTTTTCAGCCAGCCCTATGAACGTTATGCGATGCCGCTCGTGCCGTTTCTGTGTTTAACCGGCGGCTACACCATCTCATTAATTTTTGAGAAGAGCTTTGGCCGTACGGCGCTTCGCACGGCGGCGTGGTTCCTGGCGGCCCTATCGCTCGGCCCCACGCTCGTCAAATCCGTTTATCTGGACGCTTTGATCTGCCGGCCGGACACTCGCGCACAAGCGCGGGCATGGATCCATCACAACGTCCCGCCAGGGGAAAAGATTGTGCTCGACCACCCGTTTTTTTCACCGCCGCTGACGCAATCTGACGACCAAATACTTTCCAAAGCCTCCAAGGTCCAGGCGTTACCGTTCCACAAGGAGATGAAATTAAAAAAACTCCGCTGGCTTCTCGAGGCGCATCAAGGCGAAAAAAAGTTCCGCGTTTATTATTTGAACGAAGGCGGAGTCGCCGACACGTCTTTTTTAGCGTCGTCGCCGGCTCTGCCGCCGGACCCGGAGGTTTTGGAAAGGGAAGGGGTCCGCTATTACATCCGTTACCGCCATCCCGGCGAGAGCCGCTTTTTCGAGGAACGAATGAAATCCCAGGCGGTCCTAGTGAATCAGTTTTCGCCCTATCATGACGGCGCAAAAGTCCATACGGAGGACCCCTGGGCCAATGTGGCGCTCCCATTTCTATCGCGCGAATTATACTCCCGCCGCGCTCCGGGACCCTACCTTGAAATCTACGAACTCAAACACGGACTGGAAGGATGACTTTTATTTACGGAATTTTATTCGTCGTCTTTTTGGGCCCGTTGATTGCCCTTCAAAAAACTTTTTTGCACGGCGATTATTGGGTCCAGTTCTTCCCATGGTCTTTTCACTATTCGGAAGCGCTTCGCTCCGGAACCGGACTACCTTATTGGACAAGCCTCGTCGGCAACGGTTTTCCGCTCATGGCGGAGGGACAGGTCGCCGGATATTATCTTTTGCACCTTCTTTCGTATGCGACCCTGCCTTTTCAGACGGCATACACTTGGCTAATCCCGCTGCATATTTTGATCGGCGGGGCCGGTTTTTATGCTTACATGAAAAAAACCGGGACCGGTAGCCAGGGCGCGGCTTTGGCGGCGGTCATTTTTTCATTTTCCAGTTCCTACGGGGGATGTTTTTACACGACAGGCACGCTCCGGGTATTGAGCTGGCTTCCTTGGTGCTTGTGGATCTTCGAAGGCTGGCTTGCCGGCGTCCCTAAAAAAGAGCGTTTTTATTCCACGCTCGGCTTGGGTGTTTTGTGTTCACAAATGTGGACGGCCGGATTCCCGCAACTGGCCGTTTACGCTTTTTTTTATTTATTTTTAATCCTCCTCCTGGATGCCAGAAGGAAAACGGGTTTCGTTTTCCTGTTTGTGGCTTCTTCGCTGACCGGCATTCTGTTATCGCTTCCCCAGATTTTACAGACGGCGGAGCTTGCCCGACACTCCATCCGCGCCGGGCAGGACGTTTCATTTGCGTTTTGGGGATCGACGCCTCCTTTTGCGGCGGTTTCTCTCATTTTCCCTGATTGGGGAATGCTGCTTAGGACATCGTTTTACGTGGGGATCATCCCTCTTTTGTTCATCCTGACTGTTCTTTTTTTAAGAAAGAAACCCTTCGAGAAAACGCATTTATGGCTGGCCTTGATTTTTTTTCTTTTGGCCTGCGGCAAGTACAATCCTCTGTACAAACTGTTTGTCGAGACTTTTTCCCTGACGGCGGTTAGGAACCCGTCCAAGTTCCTTTTTTTTGGCGTTGTTTCTTTGGGGGTCCTGGCTGGTTCGGGCTATGAGCGATATCTTCGCAGCGAAGCAAGTCCGCGGCTACTGCGCAGAATCGGCTTTGTGCTTTTGGGCGTGGTGATTGTCGTGCCGTGTTTGGCGCAGGCGGCTCTTTCTTTATGGGGGCCGGACTTTTTGGCATGGGGACACCGGTATGCAGAATCTGTTTTTGCGGCGAAGACCAATCCGATCAAACAAGCGCACGAATATCACGCTGTCATCGACCAGTTTTTTCTTCAGCTGAAAGCGGCGGTGAGCTTTCAGAACCGTTGGATCTGGAACGCAGCGGGTTTTTTGTTATGCGGTATAATTTTATTCGGCCGCGTCCCTAGGGACCGGTGGTTCACAGATGGAAGAAAGTATTGCCTGGCGCTTGCGGTCGCTGTCGACCTTTTTCTATTTAGTTTTATCGGTACTGGATTTATCGGGAATGCGCGGCCGATGTCGTCCCTGGCGCCCGCTCCGCTCTTGCAGGACGCCAAAGAATTGGCAGAAAAAAAATTGTACAACACAGCGGAGTGGGCGCGCTCGCGGAAAAGCGAAATCCTGCCCGCAAGCTCCAACATGGTTTTCGGCATTCCGCATGCCGGTGTTTATTCCCCGTTGATCCTGAAACGCTATTACGAGCTGGCCCGACCTCTGGGTTTCGTGGACGCTTCCTTGGGACGGCCGCCGTTTTCAAAAGATGTCTGGGAGAAACAAAGGCCTCTTCTGGATCTTTTGGGGATCGGCGTTGTTTTGTCGAATGAAATTCTGGCATTCAAAGATTTCCGTTTGGTCGGATCCGAAGGCGGCCGTTATTTATATGAGAACCCGAACGCTTTGCCGCTGATCTTTTTTACCTATCAATGGCGGACGCTGGAGGATAAAAACCAAAGGCTGGATTATTTGCGCGGTGTCAATTTTTCTCCTCGCCGGGAAACGGTTGTTGAGTTTCCGTTGGCCGTAGCTAGTCCGGCCAGCGCGCCGGATGCCAAAGAGGCGAAGATTCGCCTTAGGGAGGAGGTCCGGGTTGAGGCGGGACTGAACGCCGAAAGGCCGGCCGTGGTGGTTTTTCGAAACGCGTTTTATCCACGGTGGAAAGCGAAGGTGGACGGCCGGCTGGCGCCTTTAATACCGGTCAATCACGGGCTGTCCGGGGTCGTGGTGGACGCGGGGGAGCACACGGTGCTTTTTTATTATGACAACGGCCCGGACCTCTTTTTTGAACGAGCTTCGCTGGGCTTTTGGATTATTCTGATTGGATTGGCTCTATGGGCAAGAAAAAAATGATTAGCGGATACTATTATGCCCTGAGCGTCGCTTCGCTGCTTTTGATCGGTACGATCAACCATCATTTTCAAGATACGAATCTTCCGCCGCTGAATCCGTCCGGCCGTTATTATATCAATATTCTTTTATTGAACCTGCTCGCCAGTTATTTTTATTTCATCAAGCAAGATGTCCGCTCATCGTTTTCTTTACGCCAATGGGGGTTTTTCCTTTTTGCCGCGGCGCTTCTCTGTTTGATGGCTCCGGTGTTCAGCGGAGATCTCTTTGAATATATTTTCCGCGGCCGGATACTCGCAGTATATCATGCGAATCCTTATCTCGCGGTCCCCAACGATTTTTCATACGATCCGTTTTATGCGTTTTCGATCTGGAGGGCTAATCCCGAAACCTACGGGCCGTTGTTCGTGGCCATCGAATGTCTGCCGGCATTTTTGTTCAGGAACTCGATGGTCGGCGCCGTGGCCTTTCAAAAACTGATTTTTCTGGGTTTTATGGGGCTTGCCGGCCTGTATTTATGGAAAATCGCCGTTCGCATTTTTCCCGGAGAGGCGCATAAGCCGTGGCTCGTTTTTTCGTTCAACCCACTTCTTATAGTGACGACGTTGATCGACGGGCACAACGATATCGTCATGCTGGCTTTGACCCTGGTAAGTATTCATTTTTTCCTTCGGAATCAATACACGCGCTCTTTTATATTTTGGACGCTGGCTTTTTTGACCAAATACACGGTCGTGATCCTGCTGCCGCTTCTCGTGGTCATGGCTGTCCGTCACGAGTGGAAAAAGGAAGCGCATTTTCCCGCCGGGTTCATTCTTCGTCAAACCGTGCTCAACTTCTCTCTGATGGGGCTCATTTATTTTCTCCTATGGGGAGGCGACAAGACGTTTGCGGTGCTGCAGGGTTTTGCGGGAAGTTTTTACTCGAACACCATTCCTTATCTCTTGCATCGGTCGCTTCAGGCGGTGGGGCTGACGCTCCCCGAACAATGGTTTCGGACAGCCGCCGCGGTTTTTTTTATCGGCGTGAATGCCGTGATCCTTTGGCGCGCGGGCAGCGACAAAGACGGCGATCTGAAGGTTTTCTTTCGCCGGATAAGCCTAATCTACATGGCTTTTTATGCCTCGTTGACGAGTCCTTTTTTGGCCCATTATTTAATATGGGTGTTGCCGTGGGTGATCCTATCCGGCTGGCCCAAAGCCGACCTGTTGATCATGCTGGTTTCTTTTGCCGGGTTATTCGCGTATTTCAAAAGGATCAATTATTTAATCGTACTTGCGGTATTTGTATACGGTCTTCTGCTTGTTCTTTCACGTAAGAAAACGGAACGTGCGTAACATGCCGCGGAATTCCCTGAAAATGAATGTGCTGCTGGCCGGAGCGTCCTTTTTAATGGTTTTTGCGGCCGTCGAGATCTTTCTGAGACTGACGGTTTATAATTTTCAGAACTATGTCTTGTCGCCGGGACCCAACGCGCTGTACGTGATCGAGACTGATGAGTTCAAGACCTGTATTCAAACGAACTCTCTCAACATGCGGGATTACGAGATCAAACCGAAAGGCGCTCAAGAACGGCGCATTCTCTGCCTGGGGGATTCATTTACGTTTGGTTTGGGTGTCAATATCCCAGAGGCCTATCCGAAAATTCTGGAAAATCTTCTCAATCGAAACGCGGCGAATCTAAACGGTTGGTCCGTGATCAACGGCGGCACCGGCGGCAACGCTCATCAAGCTTACGAATTTCTCATGAAAACCGGCTTTTCATTTCAACCGGATACCGTCATCGTTCAAATTTATATCGGAAATGATTTTTATGATAATATGGGTCGGTTAGCGGGGCCGGTTTCCGGACGCGTCGCCGTAAGCCCGGACAATCCGTTTAAGGTTTTCATCCGGAGTCAAAAATGCCGGACGCTGGAATTTTTATGGAGCCGTCTGATCCAGATCCGATGGATCGATGACATTCTTTACTCTTGTCATCTACGGTATGGTAGTCGCGGTCATTTTTTAAGAAAATATCCAGGGTTGGAGGAACAATTGAAAAATATGGAGCTCGAAGATCTCAAACGGATTAAGGACGCTTGCGATGCTCGCGGCGTATCCATGATGGCCTTGCTGGTCCCCGAGAAACAGCAGGTCTTTATGAAGCGTTTTTTAAGCGACGAGAAGTATGATTACCGCAAGCCAAACCGGATCCTACGGAGTTTTTTTGGTACGAACGGAGTGCCTGTGATGGATATGCTCGATGTTTACGAAAGCCTGCCTGAGCGTGAGCTTAAGAAACAATACTACAGCCGCGACCTTCATTGGACCGCGGATGGTCATGTCTTGGCGGCGCGGACGTTAAAGGAGCGATTGTCATGAAGCGGCCGCTTTTGTCTATTGTGGCTCCCGTTTATAACGAAGAAAAGAGCGCTGGCGAGTTTTATCGCAGGCTTAGGACGGTTTTGGATGCCAACCGCTATGAGGCGGAGATCCTTTTTGTGAATGACGGCTCGTCGGACGGCTCTCTCGGTCTTTTGCTGAACCTTCAAAAACAAGATAGCTCGGTGAAGATCATCGATTTTTCCCGCAATTTCGGCCATCAGATCGCCGTAAAGGCGGGCATTGATCACGCGCAGGGTGAGGCCGTGGTAGTCATCGACACGGATCTTCAGGACCCTCCGGAAGCGATCCCCGATCTCGTCGCGAAGTGGCGTGAGGGCTACGACGGCGTGTATGCCGTGCGGACGAGGCGGAGAGGGGAAACCCTTTTTAAAAAATGGACGGCGGCGTTGTATTACCGTCTGATCAACCGGATCTCCCAATCTCCCATGCCTTTGGACGCCGGGGATTTCCGGCTCTTATCGCGGCGGATCGCGGACGTCATCAAAGAGATCCATGAAAAAAGGCCCTATGTTCGTGGCCTGGTGAGCTGGGTTGGTTTCAAGCAGACGGGTGTTTTGATCGAGAGGGACGAGCGCTTTGCGGGCAAGACAAAGTATCCCACCCGAAAGATGCTCGCGCTTGCCTGGAACGGGATCACCCACTTTTCTTTTTTGCCCTTGCAGCTTTCCACGTTTGTCGGGATCCTCACTTCGATCGTGTGTTTTATCTGGATCCTCCATACGCTGTATGTCGGCCTGATCCTCAAAGTCGCGGTTCCCGGCTGGACGTCCATCATGCTGGCGCTTTTATTTCTCGGCAGTATTCAACTCATCACGCTTGGGATCCTGGGCAGTTATTTGGCCCGTAACTACGACGAAACGCGCTCAAGACCCTTGTACATCGTGCGCAGCCGCGAGGGGTTCGAATAAATGGAAGAAGCGCTGCAGAAGGCCGAACGTGAAAGGGAATTCCACAATGAGTGGGCGCGTTCCATCCATATCGACTCGCTTCTAGTCCGAGAATCTTTTGAATCGCCGACGGCTATCGAAAATCAATACGCGCTGGCGCAACTGGGCGACCTGCGCGGAAAGCGCGTGTTGGACTTGGGCTGCGGCGCCGGTGAAAATGCGGTCTATCTGGCGCTCCAAGGGGCGGAGGTCAGCGCTTGTGACATCGCCGAAGAGTTCCTTAAAGTCGCGGAAACCTTGGCCAAAAAATTCAACGTCAATCTCCGGCTGGCCCGCGCCGAGGTAGGTAACCTCCCTTATGCGGACGGCCATTTCGATTTTGTATTCGGCAACGGCGTGTTGCACCACGTTGATCTCAAGGCGACCGCCCGGGAGGTGGCTCGCGTACTGAAGTCGGCGGGTAAGGCGGTTTTTATTGAACCGCTGCCGTACAATCCAGTGATCAATCTGTACCGTCACATGGCAAAAGGTGTGAGGACTCAGGATGAGAAGCCTTTAACCTTCAAACAAATCCGCGAGTTCGGCGGTTTTTTTTCATCGCTCCGGCATGAGGAGTTTTGGCTTTTTTCGCTGGCTATCTTCGGACATTTTTATTTTGTCAGACGCTGGAACCCCTCCAAAGTCAGGTACTGGAAGAAAGTCATCGAGGAAGGCGCCGCTTATGCGGATATGTTCCGCCGGCTGCAACGATGGGACCACTTTTTTCTGAAATACGCCCCTTTTCTAAAGCCCCTCTGCTGGAATACGGTCCTGGTGGTCCAAAAATAAGTGCGCATTCTTCCTTATCTGTACGAATATTTCAAAACCAACTATTTCACGCTGATCTGTGCGGTGTTGATCGGGGCCTGTTTTTTATTCCGGCGGCTCTCCGGCGGCCGTTTTTTGGGCAAAATACCCAGCATGCGGAAACAACTGTTTTGGGTCCTCGCGGTTTTTTGCCTAGGTACGATCCTGCGCTTGGGATGGATCGGAATATGCCGGTACGAACCTGCCTTCCAATGGAGCGACGCGACTGAAAAGTCCAAGAACCTGATCGAGCAGGACGGTATCAATATTTATGCGGCATCTATCACAAAGGGAAGCTGGTTCCGCGGAGCGGAGGGCGAGCCTCTTGCGCGCCGTCCTGTCGGTTACCCGACGCTTTTGGGTGCGGTTTATTCCGTATTCGGGACCCATCTGACCGCGTTTCACGTCCTGAATTTCCTTCTTTATCTGGCGACCCTGCCGATTCTGTATGCGTTGGCGCGGGAGATGTTCGATGACCTGACGGGCCTGCTCGTCGTATTTATATTTTCCATTTATCCGGTTTCTGTCTACGGCATGAGCCTGGCGCTGGATGAGCATTTATTCGTCCCTCTTTGGTATGGTGGAATATGGCTTTTGATCAGGCAGGCGAACGGCTCCAAGATCAAATGGCCGCTATTATGGTACGGGCTGATCTTCGGCTGCGCGACGGCAACCCGGACTCATTCTTTTTTCATGCCTTTGATCGTGGGTTTTGTTTATTTCCGGCTCAGCCGCTCTTGGAAGAAAGTGCTTTTGGCGGCCGCCGTCGTGTATTTGATTGGACAGGCCGTGATCTTTCCCTGGATATGGCGCAATTACCAGGTGTGGGGGATCTACGTTCCTTACACGGCGACCAATCATGACGTTTACCACGGATGCAACGCCTCGGTGACGCAAGCCGATAATAACGGCCATTGGCCCGAACCCGGCGAGCCCGGCTACAACGAAACGCTGTCGAAAGCGATCGCGCGCTACGATGTCGCTACGTTTCAGCCTCTGGCCGCGCGTGAAGTGTCGCATTATATTTTAACGCACCCGTGGGACGTCTTTGTAACGGGCATTGAAAAAAGCCTGCATTTTTTAGGTGCGAACCGTAAAACCGGCGTTTGGGCGATCGATCTCATGGAGGAAAGCAAGCATTACACGCCGGAATTGAAATTGCCCGAAGAACAAAGGCGTTTTTTTGAAGAGCTCGCCTTCGGTGCTTATTACATCGTGTTCTATTCATTTTTATTCGGCGCGATCAGCACCCTTAAAACCTGGAAAGCGCTGCCGCCTCAGAGAAAAAATACACTTCTTATTTCTGGGCTTTGCTTTGCGGGATATTTAGGCCTTCATTTCCTTCTTTATCCCGAGAGAAAATACCGATATCCGCTGGAACCTTTCATGATGATCGTGGCGTCTCACTTTCTGCTTTGGGCTGCGGGGATGCGGCGCCCGGAAACGGCCGCGTGAATAAGGAGCTTCGATGAACGGAAGCATGCTGTGCGCGGTCTGTTTGACCGCGGACGAGGTGCGTTTGATGGACCAGGCGATCGGGCTTTATTTTTGCGGGCGATGCCGGCACGCATTCACGCCGAGACCGAAGCACCAACAGGAAGTCTACGAAGAATCGTATTACCTGGAGAAACATCCGAACTGGTTCGCCAATCCGAATTATCCTTTTTTTGAATATCTGAGAAAAAAGATTGAGCATTATTTGCCGAAAGGGAAGCGGGCGCGATTGATGGATGCGGGGCATGGCACCGGCGATCTTTTGAAATATCTCGATCAAAAAAACGCCAACCTTGACCTGACGGGTATCGATTCTCTGAAAATGGAGCACCCGCGTATTCATTTCATCCAGGGAGATTTTTTTCAGGATACGGCCAAAGAGCCCTATGACGTGGTCACCAGTCTCATGGTGGTAGAGCATGTGAACGACCCGCGTTCATTTGCCAAAAAGATGTACGAATATTTGGTGCCCGGAGGGCTTCTTATGATCTCGACGAATAACAACGACAGCCTTATCTACGTCATCGGACGTCTCTTGAAACCTTTGGGAGTGCGCGTGGTCTTTGATCGCGTTTACAGCGACCACCATCTGCAGCATTTTACGAACGCTTCGCTTCGCCGCTTACTGGAGAACCATGGCTTTGAAATCCTGGAGCTCAGGAACCATAATTATCCGCTGAAGGCCGTCGACACGCCTCCCGCGGGCCCGATCGTAACAAAAATGTATCTGGCCGCGGTCTGGGTTTTATTCAGAGTATCTGAAATTCTTGGGAATGGATTTTTTCAGACTTACGTTTGCCGCAAGAAGGCTTGAAGTCCCTGTTCAACGGACCGCGGTGTGAACTGAAAATCCTGGACCGTTTTCTCAATGGAATAAGTGCGGCTTCCGTAGATGTTCCGGAATTGGTTGGTGCCCCAACCGACGGCGCTGGGCAGTAAATCCGCCGCTTTTGCCGAGAGGCCGAGCACGCTTTTCGGCAAGGCCACAAAGCGCCGTTTCAATCCCATCGTCTCGCAGTATTTTTTCAAAAAATCGTTCAGATGGATGACGTCCGGACCGACGATCAAGTACGATCCGGTGAGATCGTTCTTCAGAGAACGCACCAGATATTCGACCATGTCATCTACATAAATCGGCTGAATAAAACTTTTCAAGCCCCCGAAAACCGGAACCAGGGGAGATCTTACAGCCAACTGGATCAGCCGGCCTAGCCCATGATCATCCCCGGGGCCGTACACAAAACAGGGCCTGAGGATCAGAGAATTCGGGAAAGTCCGGACCACGGCTTCCGCCTCGCGCTTCGACGCGGCGTAAGCGTCCTTCAGATCTTCTCTCAGTGCATTTTCGGTGCTGACGAAAACAAAACGCCGGACGTTATGGGTCTTGGCTTCTTCCACAAGAGCTCTCGTGCCTTCTAAATTCACGCGAATGATCTCTTTTGGAGAGGCCCCGCGGATCAGCGCAGCCATGTGCAGAACTGTATCTACACCGGAGAGGATGCCTTGAAGCGAGGAGCGGTCGGCCACATCCGCTTCGACGATCTCGACGGGAAAGCGGTTCCGCACTGCGGCGGATGGGCGCATAAGGCAGCGGTAAGAAAAAGACGAAGCAGAGCGGGCCAGCAGATGCGAGCCGAAGAAGCCCGACCCCCCGGTGAGCAGTATCATTTAAACTTTAAACCAATAGACCCAGCGAAGACGCAGCATGTCGCGGATCATCGCCACGATGAGTTTGAGACGAAGGCACTGAGAGGAGCCGTGTGAACGCAGGTAGTGATGAACGCCGATTTCTTTGACGGGGATTTTAAGGCGATCGGCATTGATCAAGAGCTCAGGATCCACTAGGGCGCTTTTGGTGTGGAAGTTGACCTTGTTCAAGAAACTCCGGTGGAAAAGCTTGAAACTGCAGTCGATATCCCGATAGCGAAGTCCAAAAAGAAAAAAAGTGAGAGCATGAAAACAGCGGCTTGTAAAGACGCGCTTAAAGCCTTCCGCCCGTTTGAGGCGGTATCCGATGACCGCTTTGAATTGCCCCGCGAACTCGGCGAACCGCTCCAGCTCCTTCACGTCATATTGGGCATCGCCGTCCGTGTAAAAAACGTATTCCTTCGACGATTGGGTGAACCCGTCGATCATGCTCCGGCCCACACCGAAATTCTTTTCATGGTGGATGACGCGCACTTCCTTGAATTTACGGGCCAGCTCATCGGCGACCTGGCCGGTCTTGTCCGGACTATGATCATGGACGATCAAGATCTCAAAATCATCGGTCAGTCTCCCGGCGATAAGGATGCATGCCTCGGTGAGAGCGGCAATGCTATGCTCGTCGTTGTAGGCGGGAAAAAAAATGCTCAAACTCGGGAGTTTCGTCTGGCTTGTCATTGCGGATAGGATAAATTCAGGGAAGCGGTTAGTCAACGTTTTAATCGGCTGTTTTAAGATCATTTTTTGATGGCTTCCTGGTTTTAATTATATTAAAGTAGCTTTCCATGAGTTTATCGAAGTACGTTCTTGCCTACCTCAAAACTAATTATTTCACGGCCTGTCTTATCGGTTTTTTGCTCGCGATCCTCTTGCTGCGGCACATAAAAAAGCCACGCCTGTCTTCGCGCGCTTGGCTGATTCTCATCGTGTTTCTCGGCCTGGCGCTAAGAATAGGCTGGATCTATTCCTCGAGCTATACGCCGCAAGCCTCCTGGAACCCGCAGCACATGCTCGAAAGCGACGTCGCGAACGTACATGCCATTGAGCTTACGAAGGGGATCTGGTTCCACGACGCCGAAGGAAAACCATCTGCGCGCCGGCCAATTGGTTATCCGGTGCTCGTCGCACTGGCCTATAAGCTTTTCGGCGTGAACATCGCCGTGGCTTACGCCCTCAATTTGGCGCTTTTTGCCGCCGCCGCGGTGTGCCTTTATTTGATAGGACGTCTTGTATTCAGCCAGAGGGCAGGGCTTTTGGCGTCGTTTTTTTTCTCGATATTCCCGATCTCCATTTACAGCATCAACATGATTACGGACGAGCATTTGTTCGTGCCGCTTTGGTTTTTCGGTCTTTATATGCTCCTTCGCGAGATCCATGGCCGCCGCGTCCGTGGCGCGTTGATCTGGTATGGGCTGATCTTCGGATATGCGGCTATGACGCGGCCCAATGTCATTTTCATGCCGTTTGTCGTAGCCTTCGCGTATGCGCTTTTGAAATATAATTGGAAAAAAGTTTTAACCAGCTTCGCCCTAGTTTTATTGCTGATGCAGGGACTGAACCTCCCTTGGTTGATCCGTAATTACAACATTTGGGGCGTGTATCTACCGTACACGGCTTCCACCGCTTACATTTATTCCCGCGTCAACTCAAATGCCACGCCCGAAGGAGCGGGCCGCATTCCCGAAAAAGGCGAACCCGGTTATTCCGAGGAATTGGAGCAGGCGGCCTTGGCCAAGAATGAGGGCTTGTATGACGTTTTGTGCCAGCGCTTGATGAGGCGATGGATCTTAGAGCATCCGCTTGAATTTTTGGATTTGGGAAGCAAGCGGTTTCTGCACTTTATGTGTTGGAACCGGACGGGGGTCTGGCCCATCTGGTTTCAGTATTACGACGGTTCTTTTGATCCCTCGCGTCCTCTGCATCCCGCGCTGCGGCACTTTTATGAAGAGAGTTCTTATATTTTTTATTACATCCTGTTTTTCACATTTTTAATCGGCGTGGTTTTTTTGATCTGCCGGTGGAAAGAAGCCGGCGAGGCGCAGCGTAAAAGTGTGTGGGTGCTGTTCAGCTGTTTTGCGTTCTGGTGCGCCGAACATATGATCATCTATCCCGACCGGAAATACCGTTTTCCGCTGGAAGTCATGATGATCCTCGCGGCTTGTCATTTTTTGAGTTTTTGGATCTGGGATTTCCGCCGCCCCGCGCTCTTTTTTAAACGCCGTTGAAAAAAGACCGGTTCATTCAATTCGTTTCAGCGCTTTGGCTTCTCCTCGTGCTTGGCGTTTATACTCATTCGGTTCTTCTCGCAAAAGCTACTGGAAAATTTTAAGATGGAGTTCCTTTCCTCCGGCCCGCTGGCTTCCGGCTGGGCAACCCTTGCGTTGGCAGCCGTCCTGTTCGGCGCGTTGCGTCTCGGCGCTTTTTTGCTGAAACCGTTAGGTATTCCGGCCGCCGAACTTTCGCCTCTCGAAGAAAAGCTCTTCAGCCTCGCCTTAGGGATCACGGCGCTGTCGCTGCTCGTGTTGCTGCTGGGCCTGGCGGGAGGGCTGAACGACGTCGTGCTCTGGACCGTCCTGGTGGGCTGTGTTTTTTTACGCGGACCCGCGAATCGTTTAGAGCGGTTTCATTTCACGGTCGTGGAGCGTTTTTTGCTGGTTGTGGGCGGCGGCATCTTGTTTTTATCCTGGCTGCAGGCACTGGCTCCTCCGACAGGCAACGACGCGCTCGCTTATCATTTGGCCCATCCGAGAGAGTTCTTGTTGAAAGGCGGTATCAGCCATTTGGAATTGACGCGCGAATCGTTGTGGCCCTACCAGACGGAGATGCTCTTTACGCTTGGTTTGCTGCTGCAGGGGACGATTCTCGCGCAGTTGATGCATTGGCTGTTTTTTGGCTTGACCGCCGTCTTGATTTTTTCGCTGGGGAAACGGTTTTACGGACAAAGGGCGGGACTCTTGTCGGCGCTGGTCTTTCTTTTGACGCCCGCGGCTTTCGCGCAATCCGGCCAAGCGTACGTGGATCTCTCGCTGGCTTTTTTTATGCTTGCGGCGGCTTACGCGCTTGTCTTGAGGGGGACATTGGGGGAAACGCCGTCGGCTTTGCTGGCAGGGTTGATGTGCGGGGCGGCTTTAGGGACCAAATATTTGGCGCTTGGCCCGGCGGCCATCCTGTGGGCGCTGCTGCTTTTCGAGAGACGGGGTTTTAAGCCTGTGTTTATTTTTATGCTTTCGGCGCTGGCGGTTTCAGCCGTTTGGTACGCGCGTAGCTGGGTGATCCTGGGAAACCCCGTATATCCTTTTTTTGCCGGCGTTTTTGGCGGCCATGGGTTTGAGTCGCAAGCGGGCAAACACGTGGGCTTCGGCAAGGACTGGTTGTCTTTTTTGCTTTTCCCGTGGAATGTCACGATGCATCCGGACCGTTTCGGCGGAGAGATCATCGGGCCTCTTTATTTGATGTTGGCGCCGCTGGCGCTGCTTAAGCCGGAAAAAACCTCGCGGACCGGCGTGATCCTGGGCGCTTTTACGAGCCTCACGCTTATTTTTTTATTCACGCAATCGCAGCATGCGCGGTTTGCTTTGTCCGTCCTGCCCGTTTTAGCGGTGGGAGCGGGTGTGGGGCTGGACAAGGCGGTTTCGGCAGGCGGCCTGCTTAAAAAAACTGTGCTCTTGGTATTTTCCTGCGTGATGTTGGCCCATGGTTTTATTTATGTTTATCGCACGCATAAAGTCCTGGCTGTGGTGTCCGGGCGCGTCAACGTGGAGAAATATTTGTCAGAGCATGAGCGCTCCTATCAAGGGCATCGTTATTTGCGGGAGCACTTAAAAGAGGGGCAGTCGGTGTTTAACGCGGCCGAATCCCGGGTTTTTTACGGCCCGAAGTCCGCGGTGATAATCTCCGATGGCCAACCCTTGAGGGAGTCGCTCACGCGCAGAGGAGTTTCCCTGCGTGATTTTCTTGGGCGCGAACAATTCGACATGCTTTGGTTGAGCGCCGGCTCCGACTCTGATATCCTGGCTTTCGCGCGCGCCGGCGGCTATGTTCAGGATTATGCTTATTCGTTTACGGAAGAGCCGGCGACTTACGAGTATCTTTTTTTTAAAAAAGTGAGCTAAAAAATGTCTCTGTGGCACAAATTATCCCGCGTCCGTGATTATGCCGGTTTCGAGTTGTCGGACCTGCGTGACGCGGTTCATTATTTCGGGGC
>MHFI01000023.1:0-29676 GCA_001804125.1 Omnitrophica bacterium RIFCSPHIGHO2_02_FULL_51_18 | reverse complement strand
TTCGCGCTTACGAAAAAGCCAAAAAAGACGAGCGGGACGCCCCGCCACTTTACCGCATGCGGGGCGAGTGGGAGCACATTCTCGAGGTTGAGTACGCGAGGCTGCTTGCCGCGCTCCGGCGCAGGGATGTCACGGCCTTAAAAGCGTTGCTGCAAAATTTTTGCCGCAACGAATGCAGCCGGGGTTTGTCCATGAGCGCGGCTGTTTTCTGCGCGCGCCGGCGGCCGTTGTACCGGTTTTGCTATGTTCGGGAATTCAACGAAAGTTACAGAGATTGGGCCAAAGTTCGCCTCGAAGAATTTTCTCCGGAAAAATTCTCATTTCCCTATGTGGGCAATCCTATCGGCATGCTGGTGGACGGCTTTCTGGTTTCATTGCCGAGTTTCCGGTGGCGCCATTATGCGATGAAACTGCTTAAGCTGGCCGGCTCCCGCGGAGCCGCCGTCGCCGAGATCGGAGGCGGGTTCGGAGGACTGGCGTACTTCCTTTTGAAGGAGTCGGATGAACGGGTCCGGTATTTTAATTTTGATCTGCCTGAGATGAACGTTGTTAACTCATATTTTCTCATGAAGGCATTCCCGGACGTTCGCTTCGCGTTATACGGAGAGCCGAGAGGGGATTCACGTGTATGCATCCTTCCGCATTTTGATTTTCAGAATTTACCTGTTCGCTCGATGGACGTTATTTTTAATTCAAATAGTTTTTCGGAAATGGACCGCGAGATGGTTGAAGAATATATAAGGCATATTTGCAGAATATCCACCCGCTACTTTATCCATACAAATCATGACGAAGACCGCTATTATGACGCGGCGAAAACAAAGAAACATGTTCAACTCTCCAAATACCGGCTTCCCGAGTCGGAATTCCGTGCGATTTATTTCAAGCAACCTGTTTTTTATCATCCCAAATACTTTGAGTATCTGTTTGAGCGCGTCCCATAATTTTCTACTGACAAACAATGACCATTATTGACTATTAATGACTATTCATGATAGTCTGTTCCGTGGGGGATACTAAAAAACCGTGAAGTAT
Source organism: Omnitrophica bacterium RIFCSPHIGHO2_02_FULL_51_18 (assembly GCA_001804125.1). Taxonomy (GTDB): domain Bacteria; phylum Omnitrophota; class Gorgyraeia; order 2-02-FULL-51-18; family 2-02-FULL-51-18; genus 2-02-FULL-51-18. Next base: position 28,641 of record MHFI01000023.1, on the reverse strand, counting down.
TGCAAAATGTGTGTCCAGCCGGACACACGTCCCAACATCCGCTTTGAAGACGGTATTTGTCCCGCCTGCCGTTTTGCCGAAGCCAATCGGAACGAAGTGGATTTTGACGCCCGATGGCAGGAACTGCAACAAATCGCAGAAATGGCCCGGGCATCCAATGTGTCGGGTTATGACTGCATCATCGGTGTCAGCGGAGGGAAAGACAGCACTCGGCAGGCTCTTATCGCCCGTGACCAACTTGGGCTGAAACCACTTCTGGTTTCCTGCACGTACCCGCCTGAGCAGCAAACGGAGCGGGGAGCCAGAAATCTCGCCAATTTGATTACGTTGGGTTTCGACTGTATCAGCGTCAGCCCGGATCCCAAGCTTTGGAAACTTTTGATGCGTGAATCCTTCCTGCGGTATGGAAACTGGTGTAAATCCACTGAAATGGCGCTTTACGCGAGCGCGCCGATCGTCTCAATCGCTTATCATATTCCTGTTATTTTCCTGGGTGAAAATCCGGCCATCACACTCGGCGAACTCGGCGTGGGAACAACGGGCGTCGCCAATGCGTCGAAGCACTCTAATACGTTGACCGAGGGTCCGCTCACGTGGGGCGTCGAAAACCTGACTCCTCAGCAGCTTTTTTGGTACGACTATCCCTCCGATGAAGACATGGAAGCGGCCGCCATGAAAATTTATTACCTGGGTTATTACGTCCGTGATTTTTCACGATTTGAAAATGCCCGAGTGTCCGTTGAAAACGGCCTTGAAATCCGCCATGAGCCGCCCGAGGAAATCGGGGATTATTACGGGTTTGAAGCGTTGGACGATGATTTCGTTGTCATGAACCAGATGTTGAAGCATATGAAGTTCGGTTTCGGCAAGGTTACCGAGCAAGTTGCCGAGGCGACTCGGTTAGGGATGATGACGCGGGCGAAAGCAGTGGAGCTGGTCCGGAAATTCGACGGCCGTTGCGCGGAACGCTATATCCAAAAATTTTGCGACTATCTTGAGATTACCCTGGAGCAGTTTTGGCAGACCGCGGAACGATTCCGCAATCTGGACATCTGGAAAAAAAACGAACAAGGACAGTGGGAACTTAAGGTCCCGCTGGTTTGAAAATGAAGCGACGCATCGTCATCATCGATTATGAAGTTGGCAACCACCAGTCCGTTATCAATGCGTTGGAGGCGCTGCACTATGATTTTCTTGTTTCTTGCAAGGCAGCCGATATTTTGGCCGCGGATGCCTTCATTCTCCCCGGCGTGGGCGCTTTTCACGAGGCGATGAGAAATCTGAAGAGTCGCGGCCTGATAAGCCTGCTCGGTCATGAAGTCCTCGAGAAGCGGAAGCCGATCTTAGGGATATGCGTCGGCATGCAAGTGCTGGCCGGTTCTTCGACGGAAGATGGTTTTCATCAGGGCTTGGGCTGGATCCCGGGAAAAGTCGTGAAGCTGCAGGAAACAAGGTCGAGAAAAGTGCCTCACGTCGGATGGAGCGACCTTGAGATCGTAAAGCCGGGCCCGTTGTTCCGAGGCATGAGGGAGCGCGCAAACTTTTATTTCGATCATAGTTACAACTTTGAATGCGGCAGGGAATTCGTGGCGGCCAACTGCAGAGACGATTCCATGATCACCGCCGCGGTACAAAAAGATCATATTTTCGGACTTCAGTTTCATCCCGAAAAAAGCCAGATCGCCGGCCTCAAAGTTTTGCGCAATTATTTGCAGTTTGCCCGGGATTACAACGCCCGGCGGGCGGTGCCGGCCGATGTTTAAAAAGCGGATTATCGCCGTCCTGATTTTGAAAGGAGGCCGCATTGTCCAGAGCGTCGGCTTTAGGCGCTATCTGCCCGTGGGCACAATCGAAGTCTGTGCGCAGTCCCTGAACCGGTGGGGCATCGACGAAATCATCCTGCTGGATATCGAAGCGACGAGCCAAGGCCGGAAGCCCGATTTAAACGCGGTCCGCGCTCTTTCCCGAAACTGCTTTGTTCCCATCACCGCCGGAGGAGGAATATCTGATTTAAACGATATTACGCGGGCCATTCACTCGGGAGCGGACAAGATTTGCATCAACCGCGCCGCACTGGATAGACCTGAATTGATCCGCGAAGGCGCCAAAGCGTTTGGCAAGCAATGTCTCGTAGTCGCGATGGACGTTTTTCGGGGCGTGAACGGAAAAACGGAAGTCATGACCGGCAACGGCCGCGCCGGCACGGGCAAAGATCCAGTGCGTTGGGCGAAAGAGGCCGAAGAATGCGGCGCAGGGGAGCTGCTGGTCCAAGCGGTGCATCGCGACGGAGCCAAACAGGGTTATGACGTCGCTCTATTAAAAGAGATCGCTCAGGCTGTTTCGATCCCGGTGATCGGTCTCGGAGGCGCGGGACATCCGGCCCATTTTCTTGAGGCGTTTACGCAAACCGAGATCTGCGCCGCCGCCGCCGGCAATTATTTCCATTTCACGGAGCACAGTCCCGTGGTTACCAAAGCCTATCTGGCGCAGCATGGCGTAAACGTTCGCATGGATACCGAAAACACCTACGCGGAGGCTTCATTCGACGAGCAGGGACGTGTCGCCAAGTATCCGTCCGAATACCTGCAGCGCCTGCGCTTTATTAAGGTTCATGAGGAGAAGCTATGAGGCGCTGCCGGCGCTGCTTGTATCCGGAAAATCACCCGCTGGGGATTACTTTCGATGACGAAGGAATCTGTAGCGGCTGCCGGGTGCACGAGGAAAAAGACCGTCTCGACTGGAATGACCGGGAAAAAAAATTGGTCCGAATTCTTGAATCGTACAGGACAAAGACGGGCCGCGCTCATGATTGCATTATTCCCGTGAGTGGCGCGCGCGATTCATATTTTATCGTGCATACAATCAAAAACCGGTTCAAACTCAATCCGCTGCTTGTTACCTACAACAAACACTACAACACCCGGGTCGGCATCCGGAATCTGGCTTATTTACGGACTCTTTTCGGCTGCGATTGCCTGACGCTGACAGTTTCCCCGCAGATCGTGAAACAAATCACGCGCGCGACGCTCGAAAACATAGGAAGCATGTATTGGCATTGCCTCGCGGGACAAACAGTTTTTCCGGTTCAAATCGCCGTCCGTTTTAAGATCCCTCTTATCATTTGGGGCGTTCATCAGGGATGCGACCAAGTCGGGATGTTTTCCCATATGGACGAGGTCGAGATGACACGCAAATATCGGAAAGATCATGATCTTATGGGTTTCGAAGCCGAGGATCTTCTCCGTCTGCACCCGAACCTAAAGGAAGCGGATTTGAATCCTTATTTTTATCCGCACGACAAGATCCTCGAACGGGTCGGCGTACGGGGAATTTATCTCAGCAACTATATTCGCTGGGATTCCAAGAAGCAGCACGAGGACATGATACGTCTCTATGGTTACGAAGCATCTCCGCAAGAGCGGACATTTGACACCTATAACGATGTCGACTGCTTTCATTACTCCTCTCTGCACGACAGCTTGAAATGGCTGAAATGGGGCTACGGTAAGGTCGTCGATCATGCTTGCCGCGAAATCCGCCTAAAGCGTCTCACACGCGAAGAGGCAATCGGGCTTGTTCAGGCCTTTGCTCGGAATCCTTTTAACGAGGCCAATCTCCGGATCTTTTTGGAATGGATCGGGATGGATCGCGCGGCTTTCTTTTCATTTGTTAACAAATTCCGTCATTCGGCCGCTCCTGATCAAAGCTTCGACGGAGTCGGGAACGTGGATTCAGCCCGGTTGGAAAAAAAAGAGAATTGTCATTTTGTTCTTACTTCTTTGAGAGAGCAGGTTGTCGAGCAAGGCTACACGCTTCTGGCACGCGGCCACGTGGACGAGAGCAAAGAGTCACTGCAGCTAGCCGGAAAGGCACGCTCATGAATTGCGTCTTGGCGTACGGCCTGGAAGGTTTCCAGAGTTACCCGGCGGACATGGTGATCTCGCTATCTCCCGAAGCGTCCTTTGATTTTGAGCGACAGGGGGTCCCGTACCGGCTGATGAGCGACTTTTACCGAGAAACCGACCTGTTTGGGCAGCCTCATAGCAAGGCCTACTTCGATTCGCAGATGGAATTTATGGCCGGGATGGACGCATTATTTCAGCGTCATTCGCGAATCTGCAGGGAATTCGGCATCCCTTTGTTCAGTATCAGTTTTTTGAAGGCCAAGTACGCCATGGATACCGTCAATGTAAACGGATGGATCGCTCAGAGATTCTTTGACGCTAATCCCAACATTAATAGCCTTACCCTGTTGATGGGTCATGGGGCCGCAGGTGAAATATCGCCATCTATTTTTGCTTTTCGTGCTTCGCAAAAAGCGGTTCATGCGGAAGTGCTCAAAGGAATTTGCAAACGCCGTCAAATTCAGTTTAAGATCATCGATGCTGCCGCAAAACAGCCGTCGGATTCCAGCGCCTCTCCATCGCTGCGGAGACAGGCGGAAGAAATGGCCAAAGATTGGCTTAAAATCCCGTATTATTATCTAAGCTATCGAAAATTATTTCAATCCCATGCCGGCTCATCGCAGTCTTTGCTGTTTCTCCACCATGGTGCCTATGAGATCGATCATTTCATCCGACAGGCCGTATCAAATGGGATCCGCGTTTTTGTCAAAGAAGGACACCGCATTGTTTTGGAAAATTCCATACTGCGAACCGCATATGCGGTCGATGGCGAAGAACAATCGGGAGGTCTCCGGGAAGAGCTGATCCGCTGCGCCGAAGAAATACGTCAAGGGGAAGGTTTATGGGTCTCAGAGTTGAACGCTGCCTGTCTTTGGGAAGGTTCCGCGGATGTTTTGCGCCCGCTCTTTGCCCGATATGCTGAAAATGAGGCTTTCCATATTCTCTCGACCGCTCAAGTCTGGAAACGCTGCCTCGTGGAAAATCGGATCGACGCGATCCTCGCAAGAGGAAATACCGACCCTGAGTCTCTTGCAATTTTGATCGCAGCTAAATATTTACATTCAAAAAAAACCATCTGCATCCAGCACGCGCCCTCGGCGCTCGAGGGTGAGGCAATGAGCGTCTATGACAGTGTAGGTTTCGATTATCTTCTTGCTCGGGACCCGGTCACGCACACCTACTTTAAAGGCTGGGGGCGCAATGAATCGCAGCTCGGATGGTCCGGGCACTATTTTAACCATCTCAGGGAAAAATCGCGGAAGCAGGCTGGCCCGAGACCTGTGAAAATTGCGTATCTACCGAAAAAATTTCACGAAGGCGTGCGCTGTCTCAATGAATATTCTTATCCGTTCACTTGGTATTATGAGTGGCAAAAGAGGATCATGGATCTTTTCGCCTCGCTTAAATCGCACACCTTTGTTTATAAGCACGTTTCCGTGCAGGATTGGGCGGCGCGATCCATTCTTCGCTATCTCCAGACGCTGAATGCCAGCAACATCGAGATCGTGGAAGATCCATTCTCGAAAATTCTGGATCAGTTTGACCGTGTCATCACTGATTTCCCCTCAGGCGCATTTTTTGAATCCCTGGCATGCCGAAAATCCGTCTTGTGTGTCCATTCGCGGTATTTTGAAATCAATCCCGAAGCGACGCGTTTGTTCGGGCAATGCCTGGCGCCTTTTGATACGATCGAAGAGTCTTTGGCGGCTATCGAAACATTCGTGGGCTCCGATCCCGACCGCTATCGGGCAGAGCTGCCGCTGAAGGAGATGGGGCTTGGGCAACTACTTTCGAAAGCGATGCTTGCGCCGAAGCAATCCCTGGCGGGTGTTTTCTGATGAAAAAAGTAACTTTGAAAACAAAACGGCTGGTTCTCAAACCCCTTACGGCGCGGTACCTTGACGGGCCTTACGTTAAATGGTTCAACGATCGTGAGGTATGCGCCGCAAACTCGCACGGCGACAAGCGGTATACCCGGGAAGATGCGTGGCAATACATCGAGAAAGTAATCAAAGATCCAGGCTACTTTGTCCGCGCGATTGAAACGCCCGAGGGCGTGCACATCGGCAACATCGCGCTTCAGCGGATCGACCGCCGTTCAAAAAATGCGGAATTTGCGATCCTGATCGGAGATAAAAAATTCTGGGGCCGCGGCTACGGCGAGGAAGCGGCCCGACTGATCCTGGATTACGGCTTCAAGTTCTTGGGCCTCGAGCGGATAGGGGCGGGGACATTTTCAACGAACCTAGGGATGCGGAAACTTGCCAAAAAACTGGGAATGAGACGCGAAGGGCTTAGACGCAGAGCTTTTTTGAAGAACGGTAAATTCGTCGATATTATGGAATTCGGTCTGCTAAAAAAGGAGTTCAAGTCCAATGGAAATTAAAGAGAATGAAGTTTATACTCATGAAGAAGCTCAGATCTTGCTTAAGCTTTCAGCAAGCACCGTGACCCGCATGATCAAGAAGGGTTTGATCCGGTCGGCCAAGGTTGGTAAACAGTACCGGATCATGGGCAAAGAACTGCTTCGGGTGTTGTCTCCGGCATTGGAAGATAAGGTCGGCAAGGTTTATAACAAAGCCCGCCAATGGGCGCATAAGGACGGTGATTAATGCTGAAGGACACATGGCGCATTTGGGACAACGATTTAAAGTATGGGGACCTGCTTTTCCGGAGGGCTACCGGGGAGGCTGAGGAGATGGAGTCCTCGAAATCGTTATGCGAAGCGCTGAAGCCGATTTATCGGCCGGGCATGAAAGTGCTGGATGTGGGTTGCGGGGCGGGGCATTATCTTTTGAGCCTCCGCAAGAGGCTTGATCCAAAAATCTCGTATACGGGTCTCGACGCGACTGCTTATTACGTCAGTCTTGCGCAGAAAGCTTTTCCGGGGGTCGGGTTCGTTCAAGGTGATATCTTAAAATTGCCCTTTTGGGACGGTGCCTTCGATCTTGTGATTTGCAACAACGTGATCCTTCATTTGCCGCCTCCTCCGACAAAGGCGTTTTCGGAGCTCATACGCGTTTCCAAAAAGCATACGGTCATCCGTACCATGTTTGGTGTGCGTAACTACATTATCCGGGAAGTTGGAATCGCCGAAGAGCTCCCGGGCCTACCGGAAAACGAAGCCGATCTGATCGGTCCCGACGGGGAACCTGCCATGTTCAATTATTTCAACCTTTATTCCGAAAGATACGTGCGAAGCGTGGTCGCGCGATTGTCGCCGGAGTCCCGGGTCCGGATCGAATCCGACACACGGTTCCAGTCGTTTGACAACCGGAAGGAAGGCGGCGTGTCCGGCACCGTCGTCATCAATGGGCAGCAAATCGCGGGAAATGTGATTGTAGACAGTCGCTTTATTTTTATTGCCAAATGAATAAACACGGTTTGACGAAAAGAAAAATTTTGGTCACGGGCGCGGATGGATTCATCGGATCCCATCTCACGGAGGCGCTTGTGCGGCAGGGTCATTCCGTCCGCGCGTTCGTGTATTACAATTCTTTCAATTCCTGGGGATGGCTCGATCAATCGCCGCCGGAAGTCAAAAAAAAGCTCGATATTTTTTCGGGTGACGTCCGCGATCCTCACGGGGTGTGGAAGGCGATGCAGGGATGCGACACGGTGTTTCATTTGGCGGCGCTGATCGGGATCCCTTACTCGTACCACTCACCGGACACGTACATTGATACCAACGTCAAAGGAACGCTGAACGTCGTGCAGGCGGCGAAAGAGCTTCGCGTCCAAAAGGTAGTGCACACGTCGACAAGCGAAGTTTACGGCTCGGCGCAGCGCGTGCCCATCGATGAAACGCACCCATTGAGCGGCCAATCGCCGTATTCGGCGTCGAAGATCGGCGCAGACCAGATCGCGCTGTCCTTTCATCTGTCGTTCGGAACGCCGGTCGCGATCGCTCGTCCTTTTAATACCTATGGCCCGAGGCAATCAGCGCGCGCCGTGATCCCGGCGATAATCACTCAGCTGGCTTCGGGCACTAAAAAGATCAAGCTCGGCGATGTGACGCCCACGCGCGATTTCAGCTTTGTCCAGGATACCGTGAACGGTCTTATTGCGATCGCCGGATCAAAAAAGACGGTTGGCGAAGTCGTGAATCTCGGAAGCGGATTCGAGATCTCGATCGAGGATACGGCCAAAAGCATTGCGAAGATCATGGGAAGGAAATTGAGCGTTGAATCCAGCCGTGAAAGGCAGAGGCCCGAAAAGAGCGAAGTGAGGCGGTTATGGGCGGACAATCAAAAAGCCAGGCGGCTTACTGGTTGGGAGCCAGAGTATGCAGGAATGCAAGGGTTTGAACGGGGTTTAAAGGAAACGGTCGCATGGTTTTCGAGAAATGAAAATCTTGCCCGTTACAAGGCAGACCGATGGAACATGTAGCGGACACGTTCGATTTGGCGGAAGTTTCGTCCGCGATCCGCGGTTGCCTACCGAAAGACCGCGCGTCGTTCGAGTTGCACGAGCCTTGGTTCAACGGCAACGAAAAACGGTATGTCGACGAGTGTATCGAAACGGGGTGGGTGTCTTCGCTCGGAAAATTCGTCGATACCCTGGAAAGAAAGCTCGAAGAATTTACGGGCGTCCAAAAAGCCTTTGCGCTCGTGAACGGCACGTCGGCGCTGCACATGGCGCTGAAGATGACAGACGTCGATTTCAACGACGAAGTGCTCGTGCCGGACCTGACGTTTGTGGCGACGGCCAATGCAGTGAGTTACTGTGGCGCGATCCCGCATTTCGTGGACAGCGAGACCAGAACGCTCGGCATGGATGCCGCGAAGCTGGAGGGCTGGCTCGCAGAAATATCGCAAATGAAGAACGGCGCTTGTTTCAACAAAAAAACGGGCCGCCGCATCCAGGCGATGGTGCCGATGCATACGTTCGGACATCCCGTGGATATGGATGCGCTCGCGATCGTCGGCCGCAAATACAACATCGCACTTATCGAGGATGCGGCACAATCGCTCGGCTCGTTCTATAAAGGAAAGCACACGGGCCATGGCGGTCGTTTGGCCATTTTAAGTTTCAACGGCAATAAGATCTGCTCGACCGGCGGCGGCGGCGCGATCCTCACTAATGACGCGTCGCTCGGTCAATTGACGAAACACATCGCGACGACTGCAAAATTACCGCACCCCTGGGCGTTCGAACACGACCACATCGGCTATAACTACCGCATGCCGAACATCAACGCGGCCCTCGGCGTCGCGCAGCTGGAGCAGCTGCCGGATTTCCTGAAAAGAAAAAGAGCTTTGGCGATGCGCTACCGCGAAGCGTTCTCGAAAGTGTCGGGTGTGCGTTTTTTTGAGGAACCGGATTTCGCGAAGAGCAATTATTGGCTCAATGTGATCCTGTTGGACGAGGAGGCGAAGGAAAAACGCGACGATCTTTTGAATTTCCTGGTTTCTCAGGGCATCAAGGCGCGCCCGGCCTGGAAGCTTATGCATAAACTTGCGATGTATCAAGACTGTCCGCGCATGGACGTTTCTGTCGCGGAAAACCTAGAGGCACGGCTGGTGAACATTCCCAGCAGCGCGTTTTTGGGAGACGAGTCATGAAGCCAGTCATTGTGCTTGGGGCAGGCGGACATGCCAGAGTCCTGATCGACGCGCTGAGATTGCGTTCAGTCAAAATACTCGGGGTTGCCGATCCGGCGGCGGATAAAGCCAGTCTAAAAAAAATGGGTCTGAAGGTCGTGGGCGGCGATGACGGCGTTTTAAAATATCCGCCTTCAAAAATTCAGCTGGTGAACGGGGTCGGGTCCGTGCGGGTCAGCGGCAAGCGTGCGGCGATTTTCAGCCGGTTCAAGAAAAAAGGATATGTGTTCGCGACGGTCGTCCATCCGACAGCAATTGTCGCCTCTGGCGTCGAATTGGGCGAAGGGGCCCAGATCATGGCGGGCGTTATCCTGCAAACGGGTGTTAAAATCGGTAAAAATACTATTGTCAATACGCGCGTTTCGGTGGACCACGATTGCGTGATTGGCGCGCACGCGCACCTGGCACCGGGCGTCGTTCTTTCCGGGGATGTCCGTGTCGGCGATGGCTCGCATCTTGGCACCGGCGCCGTCGTGACGCAGGGAGCGGACATCGGAGCTGGCACTTTCGTTCGCGCTAATTCGCTGGTTCATGCATGAAGACGGCCGTGCTGACTGTGATCTATCCCAAGGCGCGGCCGTATTTAAACGACCTTTTGGGTTCGCTACAAAACCAGACAGATCGCGATTTCACGTTCGTGGTCGTGAATGACGGCCTGGCAGGGCTGGAAAAAAAGTTAAAAAAAACCGGAAGCCCATTTAAGATGTTAGCCGATACTGGAACGCCGGCCCATTTGAGGAAGATCGGGATCCGCTGGGCGTGCCGCATGGGTTTCGACGCGATCATTTTTTTGGATGCGGATGACCGGATGGATTCCAGGCGCGTTGAGACGGTAAAAAAAATGCTGAGCAAGCACGCTGTCGTTTTTAACGACCTAGTGCTTTTTGGCAGAGCTTTTAAAAGACCGACGCCGCTTTTGAGCCGCCGGTTCAAAGAGGGTGGACGGGTGCGGGCGCAGGATCTCCTGACCATGAATTGCTTGGGGTTAAGCAACACCTCGGTTCGGACGGACGTGACAGGTGAATCCGCCCGCTTGGTGCCCGATTCGATCCGCGCATTCGATTGGGCTTTTTTCACGCGTATTTTACTGAAAGGCCGCGAGGCCGTTTTTACCCGGAAGACACGGACGTATTACCGGCAACACGCCGCTAATACGGCGCCGTTTGCGCCCGGGGAAAAAGACATTCTTGCGGCTGTGCGCATCAAGGCTGATCATTACAAGGCTCTCAAAAGCGAGGGCCAAAAATACGGCGAGCTGGCAAAGACATTCTCAAAACTGGCCGCTCGCCTGAGCCGGGACCGCAGTTTCAAAAAAACCTACTGCAGCGCCGTGCGAAACGCGCGCGGGCGATACCCTCTGTGGTGGGAAATGATCAAAGACGAAAAGGAGCTGGGATTATGAACATCGGCAAACGGGAGATCGCTAATTTTAAAAAGCCTTATATCATCGCCGAGCTCGGAGCCAATCACAACGGCGACATGGCCATCGCGCACAAGCTCATCGACGCCGCGAAGCAGGCTGGCTGTGACTGCGTCAAATTCCAGTCCTGGAGCAAAGAATCGCTGTTTTCGAAAAAAATCTATTCGGTAGGAGCTGACAATCTAAAGACGAAAAAAGCGGGCGCCGAGCCCAGCCTCAAGGAGCTTCTGGACAAATACAGCATTTCGAAGGATTCGCTGAGAGAAATGGCAGCGTATTGCTCAAAGGCCGGCATCGACTTTTCGAGCTCCGCTTTTTGCGAGGAGGAAGTTGATTTCCTGTGCGACGAGCTGAAGGTGCCTTTCGTGAAGGTGGCCTCGATGGACGTCAATTACCACTCCTTTCTCGACTATATGGGTAAAAAGGGCCGGCCGATTGTTTTGTCGACGGGGCTGAGCACGATGGCGGAGATCGAGAGCGCCGTCAAGGTGATCGAAGGGACGGGGAACCGCAATATCGCGATCCTGCATTGCGTCTCGATCTATCCATTATCCGATAAACTGGTCAACCTGAATAATCTGGACGCGCTTCGCGACCGGTTTCCCCGGTATCCGATCGGTTTTTCCGATCACACGCTGGGCGTCGCCGTCGCTCTTGGGGCCGTCGCCAAAGGAAGCAGCATCATTGAAAAACATTTCACTTTAGACCGGCAAATGGAAGGCTGGGACCATGCGGTGTCAGCGACGCCGGGCGAAATGAAAGCCATCGTGGAAGGTTCGCGCCGGATCGCTCAAGCGCTTGGTTCGTACGAGCGCGTTGTTTCCGAAACGGAGAAAGCCAACATCTCCAATTACCGGCGCAGCCTCGTGGCCGCGCGTCGCATCGAGAGCGGGCAGAAGATCCGCCGAGAAGATCTGACAGCCAAGCGTCCTGGCAGCGGCATTCCGGCCGATCAGCTCGCGTCAATTATCGGGAAAAGCGCCAAACGGACGATCGAAGCGGACGAACTTCTCATGAAAGGCGATTTCTGATGCATGACCTCAACGGCATTTTGATCAATCCATCGACGCCTATTCTCAGAGCGGTGCAAATTATCGATGCGAGTCCTGTCAAGATTGCGCTTGCGGTCGACGCCAAACAGCAGCTTCGCGGCACCATTACCGACGGGGATGTTCGTCGCGGCCTGCTGAGGGGCATTTCGCTTAAAGAACCCGTTTCCCGCATCATGAACCGGAAACCGCGGTTTGCCACGTTTGGCGAGGACAGCGTCGCGCTGGCCCGTAAGATGCAAAAAGAGCTGATCAGCCAAATGCCTATTTTTGATGCGCGCGGCCGCCTTGTCGGCATTGAGATCCTTGAAGATTTCCTGAAACCGAAGATCTACGACAATAGCGTGCTGATCATGGCGGGAGGGTTGGGAAACCGTTTGCGCCCGCTGACGGACCACACGCCAAAGCCGCTGCTCAACGTCGGCAAGAAACCGATCCTCGAAACGATCCTGGAGAATTTCGTGAACGCCGGATTTAGAAAGTTCTTTTTTTCGGTCTATTACAAAAACCAGATGTTCCAAGAGCATTTCGGTGACGGCGCGAAGTGGCAGGTCGAGATCCGTTATCTTAAAGAGGCTGAAAAATTGGGGACGGCGGGAGCGCTGCGGTTGTTGCCGAAAATGAAAAAACCGATCATCGTGATGAATGGTGACCTGCTCACAAAAGTCGATTTCGGCCATATGCTGTCGTTCCATCAGGAGAACGTCGCCCACGCGACAATGTGCGTGCGTGAGTATGATTTTCAAGTCCCTTTCGGCGTTGTCGACATCAACCGTCATCATATCCGGCGCATCGAAGAAAAACCCGTGCACCGGTTTTTCGTCAACGCAGGAATTTACGTGTTCGAGCCGGGCGTCATGAAGAATGTGCCGCGAAACACCTCTTACGACATGCCGCGTCTGTTCGATAAATTGCTGAAGAAAAAAGCGAACGTATGCGCATTCCCGATCCGTGAGTACTGGACGGACATCGGCCGCCTCAACGACTTGGAGCGGGCCAACATGGATTTTTCAAAGGTGTTCTGCCCATGAAGCGCCGTTGCGTCGCCACGATCGAAGCGCGTATGACCTCAAGCCGTCTGCCGGGAAAAATTTTAATGCCGCTTGCGGGCAAACCCTCTCTGGAGCGAATGGTCGAACGCATCCGTCTTTCGAAACAGGTGGATGAAGTGGTCGTCGCGACTACGGTCAATCCGAAAGATGATTCGGTGGAGGCTTGGGCCAAGAAAGCGGGCGTCGCATTTTTCAGGGGCAGTGAGGACGATGTGCTGCTGCGCGTGCTGGAAGCAGCCAAGGCATTCCGCGCGGACGTTATTGTAGAACTGTGTGGCGACTGCCCCTTAATCGACCCCACCATTATCGACGAAGTGCTCGGCTACTATCTCGCGCATGATTATGACTATGTCAGCAACAGCAGTCTCGGGCGCAGCTATCCGCTGGGTTTTGACGTGAAGATCTTTTCCACGAAGGTCCTCGAGGAAGTCAATGGCTTGACGCAGGATCAGGACGATCACGAGCATGTTTCGCTCTATATTTATGAGCATCCGGAACGGTACAAACTGGCCAATCTGACGGCGCCGCCGGAACTTCATTGTCCGAATCAGCGATTGTGCGTCGATACTCTTGAAGATTTTAAAGTGGTCAGATCCGTTTATAATGCGCTTTATGAATCCAACCCGCGTTTTTCGGCGCCAGATATTCTCCGTTATTTGCAGGCGCACCCCGAGATCGCGGGTCTTAACGCACAGGTCCAACAACGGTCGGCAAGAAACCAGAACTCATGAAGTCAACTCATTACAAAGCGGCGATCGTCGGATGCGGGCGCATCGCAAGCATGTTCGCGCAGGACAAAAGACGCCGCGGCGTCGTGACCCATGCCCAGGCCTATCAGCGGCATCCTCGGACGGTTCTTGTGGCCGCCTGTGATCTGGATGCTCAGCGATTGAGCGCTTTCGGCGAGCAGTGGAAGGTCAAGTCGCTTTACACGGATTTCGAAACGATGCTCCGCAAAGAACGGCCCGATCTTTTGAGCGTATGCACGTGGAACACGACTCATTTAGCTTTGGTGGAGATCGCCGCGCGCATGGGGGTCAAGGGCATATTATGCGAAAAGCCTTTGGCCGATTCGATGGAAAGCGCCTCCCACATGGTGCGCATCTGCCGGGATAGAAAAATACCGCTTTTGGTCAATTATTCGAGGCGTTACAACGCTCTGCATCAGAAAATCAAACAAATGATCGATCGCGGCGAGCTGGGCGAGATCCAGTCCGTATCGGCTTATTACGTGGCCGGCGTCGCGAATACCGGCACGCACTTATTTGATTTATTGGATTTCTTTTTCGGCCCGGTCGCCTGGGTCTCGGCGCATCCGGACAAAATTTTGGGAGACAAGGATCCGTCAGTGGATGCGTATCTTTTTTTCAAAAAAGGTTTCGGGGCGGCCTTGACGGCGCTGGATGTCCGGCATTACATGCAATTCGAGATAGACATCTATGGGAGCAAAGGGCGACTGCGTCTTTCGGACACGGGCCTTCGGGCTGAGCGATGGAAGGTCGTGCCACACTCCGTTTTTTCGGAATATAAAACCCTGGGGGCTTCAAAAGGGCTTTCAACGGATTTTTCAAAGAATCTTCTGAATGCGGTGGACAACCTCATCCAAGTCTGCGAGGGCCAAGTGGCGCCTTTATGCAGCGGCGAAGAGGCGCTTAAAAGCCTGGAAGTCGCGCTTGCTCTTTACGAGTCTCTAAGAAAAAAAACGCGGGTCGACATCCCGTTTAAAAACAAAAAATTAACATTGGAGTCCAAATGAAATCACCCTTGGCGCTGTACGGCGGAAAAAAAATCCGTTCCAAACCATTTGCCCCGCATCCTGTCATGGGCCCTGAAGAAAAAAAACAGGTTCTGTCGGTGCTTAAAACGGGCAAGCTTTCCGGGTTTCTGGCGTCGCCCGGCGATTCGTTCCTCGGCGGCCCCAAAGTCAAAGAGCTGGAGGCGGCGTTCAGGACCTATTTCAAGGTCGAACATGCGGTGGCCATGAATTCGGCGACCGCGAATCTGCACGGGGCGCTCGCGGCGCTCGGGGTCGGTCCCGGCGATGAAGTGCTGGTACCGCCATACACGATGTGCGCCAGCGCCTCGGCGATCCTTATGTGCGGCGCGATCCCCGTGTTTGTGGATATCGAACCCGATACATTTTGCATGGACCCGAAAAAAATCGAGGCCAGGGTCAGCCCTCAGACAAAAGCCGTTGTCGTTGTGCACCTCTACGGCCAGCCGGCCGACATGGATCCGATCATGGCGATCGCGAAAAAACACAAGCTGAAGGTCGTGGAGGATTGCGCGCAATCACCCAAGGCCAAATATAAAGGCCGTTATGCCGGAACGATCGGCGACATCGGCGTATTCAGCCTCAATCAGAACAAGACCATCACGACCGGGGAGGGCGGCGTCGCCGTCACGCGGGATGCCCGGCTGGCCCTGCGCATGCAATTGATCCGGAATCACGGCGAAGTTGTCGTCGATCATCTCCCGGATGCCAAAGGATTGCCGTGTCTGGGCTGGAATTACCGCATGACGGAACTCGAAGCCTCCGTCGGCATCGCCCAGTTCCGGAAACTGGATAAACTCACGGCCCATCGCGTAAAACTGGCCGGGTACCTGGGCAAGAAATTGGCGGCAGCCGAGGGCTTGACGATGCCCGTCACGCGGCAAGGCTGCACGCATGTCTATTTCGTTTATCCGGTCCGTTATGACCGGCAAAAGACGGGGATCCCTTCGCGTTTATTCGTCAAGGCATTGGGAGCCGAGGGTGTGACGTTCGGAGCGGGTTACGTGAGGCCGATCTACCTCGATTCCATTTATCAAAACCGCCGGATCTACGATAATTCGCATTTTCCGTTCGACCGGGTATCCGCCAAAAACCGGGACAATTACCAAAAAGGAAGCTGTCCCGTGACGGAAAGGCTGCACAACGAGGGCTTGATCTTGACGGGCCTTTGTCGTTATCCGCTGACGACGCGCGATATGGACGACGTGGCTCGGGCGGTTTTCAAAGTCCTTAAGAACGGAGAAAAACTCTTAAGTGACGGACGTTAAAAAAAAGATCACGAATGATTTTCTCGTTTACACGAGCGCGACCTACGTCACGCAGGCGCTGGGCATCGTCACCAGCTTTGCCATGCGCTTTTTTTTGGAACCGTCGCTCATGGGCGTCTGGAGCCTGCTGGATTTGATCCTGAATTACGGGCTTTATTCCAATCTGGGCGTCACGACGGCGCTCTACACGGAAATGCCTTACCATTTGGGTAAAAAGGATTTTTATAAAGCCGGCCAGATACGCGATGCCATTTTTTCGTTCGTACTTTTGGGGGCCGTGGCGACGGGGGCCTTGTTCCTCTTATGGGCCGTTTTTTCCGGGAGTTCCGTTTCGCCGCAGCTTCGGATCGGCATTGCCGCGGTGGCGCTGATCTTGGTCGCGACGAGCATTTACAATTTTTATGTCGCTTGGATGTGGGCTACAAAAAAATTCCGCGTGCTCAGCGCAGGCATCGTGATCAACGCAACGCTCTACCTTTTACTAATCTTTGTTTTGGTTTCCCGTTTTAAATTATACGGGCTGTTGGCGTCGGTCTTTTTGTCCATTTCGGGGGCGGCCGTCTACCTGGGCTTGCAGTCGAAAACAGGGCGCATGCATTTCACTCTGGAGCGAGCGGTGTTGTGGGATCTGCTGAAGGTCAGCGCACCTCTGGTGACCGTGGGTTTTGTATACGCTTTGTTCATGAGCCTAGACCGGCTGATCATCACGCGATTTTTGGGCCTCACGGCGCTCGGGCATTACAGCATCGCATTGCTTGTGGTTTCTTATGCCAATATCGTTTCCAAACTCTTGGCTACCGTCGTTTTCCCGAATATGCAGGAGCAGTACGGCGAATCGGGCTCTAAAACCGAGATAAGCCGCTTTGTTACGAAACCTGCGATGCTTTTGGCGTATGGATCGCCGTTGTTGCTGGGAGCCGCGTATTTGATCGTGCCGCACATGGTCCATTGGATTTTACCCAAGTACGAGCCTGGACTCGAAAGTATGCGAATATTTCTTTTGGGCACTTTTTTTATTTCGCTGTGTCAGCCGATCCAAACGTATTTGACAACCGTTTATAAACGCTGGCAGGCGCTGCCCCTCATCACTTTCGGCGCCGCCGTGGCGAGTCTATCTTCGGTGGTCCTGATCCGGAATGGATGGGGCCTGAACGGCGTCGCGATAGGCATGAGTTTCGGCTTTTTTGCCTACTTTACAGCGCTTCTTTTTTACGTATTCGGTCATTTTTATTCGAAGCGGCAGGCGCTTTTCTTTTACGGGGAGACGCTTTTTTGTTTTGTTTACTACGTGGCGGTTGTTTTCAGCGTGGGCTTTTTCGTGCGCCCGGCTGAAAATGAGTTCATGAATGCTGCCGCGCAGCTTTTGGTTTTTGGGCTTTGTTGCACGCCGCTTCTTTGGAGAGCCAACAAAAAAACGGGGGCGTTCTCGATGGTCTGGGCCGCCGCCAGAGGAGCCGCATGAAAAAAAAGTCCGGGCATGCCGCTGTGCTGATCGATGCAAGGCCGTGTTTTGGCGCGGCTGTCGCGGCGCTATTGCCGCTGAACGGCGCCGCTTTGTTGGAGCGCCATCTCCGGCTGGCCCGGAATTTGGGCGCCAAAGAGATCGTGATCCTCGAAGAGCACGGGACGGTTTCAAAAGCGATGCCTGAATTGGCTCAGAGCGGAGTCCGATTTTGCCTCACGGAACCGGCGGGCGAATTTCTTCTCCTCAGCACGAAGTATCTTTATAAAGAAAAATCAGCCAAGATCATCTGGACGCTGCGCGGCGCCGATGATTTAAAGAATGCTCAGGGAGAGATCGAGCGGGCGGAATTTTTTACGATTTCTAAGCACACATTGCGGCCGATGGGTAAACTTTTCGCCCACTGGCTGTACGCGCATACACCGGTGACCGCCAATCACCTGACCTTATCGCGCATCGCGGTGGGATTGGCAGGCGCTTACTATTTTTTTCAAGGAACGTTCGCTGGCAATGTGATCGCGGGCGCCTGCGTCTTGTTTTCCTGGTTCTTCGATCTAACGGACGGGCAATTGGCGCGCTTGAGGGGAGAGGTATCCAAGTTCGGCGCTTATCTGGACTCGGTGGGCGATGGCGTCGTCGACAATTTTTATTACATGGCGATCGCGGCGGCGCTGTACCGCCAGACTTCCTCCGAGGCGTATCTTATCCTAGGCGCGGGCTTTATGTTCGGCAAGTATGTTTTTGTGAATTCAACGCTTTTGGCGCCGATGGTCCTTGAAAAACAAAAAGCCGCCATGGGGTCCGTCAAGCCGCCGGTCTTGTCGCCGCTTCGGGCGTTCATCAAGGCCGTGATATCCAAATCGGATGAAACGGATATCCGCATTCATCTTTTAGCGTTGTTGGCGGTCATGAACGCGCCGGTGGCCGCGCTGGTGTTCCATGTCGTTTACTTCAATGCGCGGTGGCTGATGAATCTGGCCAACGCATTTTATAAATATGAACTTAAAAAGGAGACGACATGACGCAGGATGTTCATGCCATGAATGAAAAAGAGTTTTGGGCTATGCGCGCCAAGAAATACAACAACCTTGAATGGGCCAACAAAGGCGATTATCTTCACGAGTTTTTGAACCTAGGCGATTTCCATGAGAATGATGTGGTGCTGGACCTCGGAACGGGGACGGGCATCATCGCGCATACCGTGGCCCCGTTCGTCAAGAGGGTTGTGGGCGTCGATATCTCCGAAACGATGCTTCAGCGTGCGCACAATCCGGCCTTTACGAACATCCAATGGATGCCGATGGATGCGCACGAGCTGAAATTTCCCGACGCGTCCTTCGACAAAGTCACGGCCCGCATGGTATTTCATCACATCATCGAGCATACGGAGAAGGCGATGCGCGAATGCAGCCGGGTGCTCAAAAAAGGCGGCCGGATGGTGTTTTCGGAGGGCGTTCCGCCGACGCGGCATGTCGTGCCGTTCTACACTGAAATGTTCAAACTGAAAGAAGACCGTATCACGTTCATGGATGAGGACCTGGAGAACTTGATGAAGCAGGCGGGTTTCGTGAATATCCAGAAAAAGATCTATTGGGCGCGCCGGTCCAGCATCAAGAACTGGCTTTCAAACAGCGGAATCCCTCAGGTAAACCAAGACCAGATTTTTCAAATGCATGTGGACCTTGATGCGCAGGGAAAGAAGGATTACAACATGGCCCTCGAAAACGACGATTGTTTGATCGACATGAAATTCGTGATCTTGATCGGAGAAAAATAAGCCAATGAGCATCGAAATACTTTGCACGCTCGGTCCGTCCTCGATGAACGACCGGACGATCGCCAGGCTGGAGGAAATGGGCGTCGCTTTGTTCCGTATAAATCTTTCCCATACCAAGCTGAGCGATCTCGAGGGGATCCTTGATTATCTAAAAAAGCGGACGGCGGTTCCTGTTTGCCTGGATACGGAAGGCGCCCAAATACGCACCGACGAATTGGTCACCAAGCAGATCTTGGCGCGGGAGCATTCGGTCATTCATGCGCACCGCCAGCCTGTGCCTGGGGATGCCATGAACCTTAATTTTTATCCCATCGATATCGTCGACCGATTGGAAGTAGGCGATTTTATCAGCATCGATTTCAACGCCGTGTTGGTGCAGATCATTTCCAAAAATAGGGACCAGGTTGCGATGCGGGTCCTCAACGGAGGCCCGATCGGCCAGAATAAAGCCGTCACCGTTGAAAGGGAGATCGCGCTTCCGGTCCTAACAGGGAAAGACCAATCCGCGATCCGGATCGGCATGGAGAAGGGCATTCGCCATGTCGCGCTTTCGTTCGCGAACGCCGCTTCCGACGTCGACCTCGTGCGCTCGTTGTGCGCCAAAGGCACTTTTCTGATATCCAAAATCGAGTGCCGAAACGGCCTGCTGAATTTGGACGGGATCGCGGCCAAATCGGACGCGCTTTTAATCGACCGCGGTGACCTCTCGCGCCAAGAACCGCTGGAGCGCATCCCTTTACTGCAAAAAATGATCATCAGCCGGGCCAAAAAAATCTCTAGGAAGGTCTACGTTGCGACCAACCTTCTGGAATCCATGATCGTCGATTCCAGGCCGACACGCGCGGAAGTGAACGACGTGTACAACACGCTGTCCGACGGCGCTGACGGACTCGTCCTGGCGGCGGAAACGGCGATCGGCGCGGACCCGATCCGATGCGTCCAAATGGTCGTGAAGTTGATCCGGCAATTCGAATCGCCCAAGACGGTCTTCGAACATGGTTATCAAGAGATTGAAGCGGGGAATCTTTTGGTAGAGCCTCATGGTGGAAAACTGGTGCAGCGGGAGGCTTTGACCGGCAAGCCCCTGGATTTAAAGGGAGCAAAACGCCTAGCCGTGCCTGATTCGGTCTTGATGGATTGTGAGCAGATCGCGACGGGAACCTATTCGCCAATCACGGGTTTTATGGATTCAGCCGCGCTGGATAGTGTGCTCGCGGATAACCGGCTGCCAAGCGGGGTTGCGTGGACCATGCCGATCCTTTGTCAGCTTCCGGCAGAGAAAGCGGATAAGATCGGCCGCGAAAGCCTGGTTTTGACGGACCGTGCAGGTATCGAATATGCGTTATTGAATGTTTCTCAGGTTTACCGGCGTGACTTACCGGCACTCGCCGAAAAATGGTTCGGGACCAATTCTAATACTCATCCCGGCGTCGCCGCGCTGTATGAGCGGGGAGACCGTTTTGTCGCGGGGGAGGTCACGCTCTTGAAGCGTTTGCCGTCGCTTTATGCGCATTATCAGTTGGCGCCGTCCCAAAGCCGTTTTATCTTCGCCCATAAAGGCTGGAGCAAGGTTGTCGGTTTCCATACGCGCAATGTTGCTCACCGCATTCATGAGCATATTCAAAAATTGGCGCTAGACAGAACCAACGCGGACGGTCTCTACATCAGTCCGCTCATCGGCCCCATGAAAAAGGGGGATTTTTTGCCGGACCCCATTTTGAAAAGTTATCAAACGATGATCGATTTTGGCCTTTATCCGGCCTCGCGCGTCGTGCTCGGATGTTTCGCCACTTATCCGAGGTTCTGCGGCCCCCGCGAAGCGGTTTTCACCGCTTTATGCCGGAAAAATATGGGATGTAGTCATTTTATCGTCGGCCGGAATCATTCGGGCGTCGGAGATTTTTATCAGGATGCGGAATACCGGCGGTTGTTCGCCTCGCTCGGCGACATCGGCATTCAGCCGGTTTTTTTTGAAGAGATCGGATACAACCCCGCGAAGCAATCCTACGACACGCTGGAGGGAGACGCCGTTTTACACGCGATCAGCGGAACGCAGATGCGTCAGGCGCTGCGCGAGAATAAGCCTCTGCCGCCCTGGTTCATGCGCGAGGTCGTGCAGGACATGTTGAGAGCCGATCTGTCGGCCAATCGAGCGGTCTTCTACGAATGAAAAGGGCGTCTGTTTTTTGGTTCACCGGCCTTTCAGGATCGGGCAAAACGACTGTGGCCGAAGGCGTGCGGCGGATCTTAGAAGCCGCCGGGATCGTGACGCTTGTCCTCGACGGTGATGAAATTCGCAACCGGCTGCACCGCAATTTGGGCTTTACGCGCGAGGAAATTATGCTGAACAACCGGCTGGTGGCCGGTTTATGCGAAAGCTCGCGCGATGCCTATGACGTGATCCTGGTACCCATTATTTCTCCGTACGAAGAGTGCCGGCGGCTGGCAAGGGAGCGATTGGGAAAAGGATTCTACGAGGTCTATTTTGATGCGGATCTGGCTTGCGTCATGCAACGCGACGTGAAGGGTCTCTACGCCAAAGCCAAAAGGAACGAATTGAATAATTTGATCGGATATGCCCCGACAAATCCTTATGAGGTCCCGGCGGCGCCGGATTGGACCGTTTGCTCAAAGACGGAAAAAGCCCAGGAATCGACCCGGGCGCTGTCTGTATTTATTTTGGCTGAATTAAGCGGGAAAAAAGTTTCACTATGAAAATGTACGATCTTTTCAATGGGGATGCCGACGGAATTTGTGCCTTGCATCAGCTTCGCCTGCAGAAACCGGCAGAGTCGGTGCTGGTCACGGGTTTAAAGCGCGATATCAGCTTGTGCTCGAAGATCAGCCCCGAAAAAGGCGATGTCGTAACCGCGATGGACATCGCCTTGGAAGCCAACGCAGGCCAGGTAGACCGATTCTTAAGAAGCGGTGTCCGCGTGGTTTATTTTGATCATCACGCATGCAGCCGTATTCCGCGCCGCCCCCTTTTTGAAGGCCATTTGGATTTTTCAAAACACACTTGCACAAGCCTGATTGTGAACCGGTTTTTGAACGATCGTTTTTTTGCTTGGGGCGCAATCGGGGCCTTCGGAGACGGAATGAATGACGCGGCCGCGGAGCTTTGCCGCCGTCATGGATTGAGCGAAGAGCGGACGTCTCTGCTTCAAGAGCTGGGCCGGCTCATGAATTATAACGGTTTCGGCGAATCTGTGGACGATCTGCATTACTCTCCTGAGAATTTATACGGGCTGATCCGTTCCTACGAGGACCCGTTTGAGTTCATCGAGTGTGAATCCGTCCTTGCGCATTTGCGTCAGGCGTATCAGGAGGATCTTGCGCGGGCGCGGACCGCCGCGTCGCATCACGAGACGACTTCCTCTAAGGTGATCACCTTAGAAGATCATGCCTGGTCCCGGAGGATCTGCCGGATTTATGCGGATGAAATGATGCAAGCGTATCCAAAAAAAACCATTACCGTGCTTGTCCGGAAACTCGACGGAGCTTATTCCGAGTGCGTGCGCAGCCACGGCGGCGCCCGTTTTTCAGCCGCATGGCTCCGCCGTAAATTCGAGCAGATGTGCCGATGATGTCCTTGAAGGAAATGCGCGAAAAATGCCAGGGGCCGAGGAGGGCCAAGGACACTTTTTACGGCCGCTATGTCATGAGGCGTTTGTCCATTTATATCACCGCTCTTTTGGCGCCGGCCTCAGTTCATCCGACCTTGGTCAACTTTGTGTCTATCATTGTCGGGCTCATAGGAGCCTGGCGCCTGGCCGGCGGCGATTGGTTTTTGGGAATCTTGCTGGTCAACGGATGGTACCTTTTGGATCATGTGGACGGAGAACTGGCGCGTTATCGAGGCCTCCGATATGCGACGGGCCTTTTCATGGATACGATGGCAAATCCGATCATTTTTCCGGCCACGTACTTTGGGTTGGGCGCCGGTCTTTGGCGTCAAAGCGGAGACATTATCTGGTTTTATGCAGGGATTCTTGCGGCCTACGGCGCGCTGATGATGATCGTCGTGCCGTTTTGCGAATCGATGGTAATCCTCACTCGTTATCAACAGGGCCGTCTGAATGTATCCGTCGAAAAAAAGATGCCGGCTTTGACTCCCGTTGAACGATCCGTGTCCAGAAAGGTTTTTTCTTGGATGCATGAGTGCGTGACTTTTCCGGTCTTCTTACCTGTGGTGACCGCGTTGATCGTGATCTTAACTTGGGTGGATGCAGCGCTGCTTATGGCGTTGCTTAAGGGCACGGTCAGCGTTTACGCGTGCGCGGTCAATCTCGTCTGGATTTCCATCGTGGCGCATAGTGTCCTGACTCAAAAGATCGACAGGCATTATCCGGGCAATTCATGAAAATCCATATCCTGATCCTCAACTACAATGGCGCGGACCTGCTGAAGGCTTATCTGCCGTCTTTTATCGCCGCTACGGGGGTTTCCAAACATTCGTGCCGCGTGAGCATCATCGATAATAACAGCGCCGATGACAGTTTTAACGTTGTGGAGTCTTTTCAGGGAAAGGTCGGGTGGATCGGCTTGAAGGATAATCGCGTGTTATGCGCTTACAATGAAGCGGCTTTGGCGCTCGACGATGACGTGTTGATCCTGATGAACAATGATATCCGCGTGGATGAGAACTTCGTGGATCCTCTCGTGGGCCGTTTTGAAAATGATCAGAATATTTTTATGGTGACGCCCCGTTGCATGTCGATCGATGATTCCTTGTATGAAGGAAGCCGAACGCGCGGCGGCCTGAGATACGGCGTGTACTGGTCCAGCGCCCGTTTTCCGTGGCATGAGGAAGGCATCTTTAGAACAGGTAAGACCTTGCAGGCCGGTTTCGGGGCTTTCGACCGGAAAAAATTTCTCGCGCTCAATGGCTACGATGACCTTTACCTCCCCGGAAGGCTGGAGGACGCCGACATTTGTTTCCGGGCTTATAAAAGAGGCTGGATGTGCTTGTATGAACCGGCGAGCGTCGTGTATCATGCCGGAGGCGTGAGCTTCCATAAACGCTTTGGCGCGAAAAAAACGCTGGTTATCAACTGGAGAAACACTTTTTTATTCATGCTGAAGAATTTATCGACGGCATCCACGCTTTGGCGCTTTCTGTTTTGGCTGCCGCTCCGTCTAATCTATAGCTTGGTGACGTTCCGCACCGAATTCATTCTGGGCTTGCTGGCGGCGATCCCGCTTGCGCCGCGTGCGTATCGGGGAAGGATCGCCCTCAAAAAAGAAGGTTTTTTTTCGGGCGTTCCCGACCGCGTGATTTTTAAAGAGTCGTGCCCATGAAACTGTCGGCGGTCCTCATCTGCCGGGACGAAGAGAAAAATATAGGCGAATGCCTTACCGGGCTGGCATTTTGCGATGAGCGGATCGTGGTCGATTCCGGGAGCCGCGATCAAACCGTCCGCCTGGCGGAGGCAGCCGGTACTAAAGTTTTTTTTCGTGCTTTTTCGGATTTTGCGGATCAAAAAAATTTTGCGATCTCGAAGGCGTCGGGAGAATGGGTGCTTTTGGTGGATGCGGACGAGCGTGTGCCGGAGGTACTGGCGACAGAGATCGTTGGAGCGATCAACGGCTCCATCTACGACGGGTATTGGTTAGAACGACGCAACCAGATATTTGGCCGATGGATGCGGCATGGCGCCTATAAAGGAGACAGACAGCTGAGACTGATTCGCCGTGATAAAGCAGTTTTTGAGGGGCCGGTGCATGAACGCGTGCGGGTGTCTAACGCAGGGCAGCTTAAAGAACCACTGTTACACCACTCGACACCCGACATCGTCTCCTACATGAGAAAATTAAACACCTACACCGATCTCGAGGCAAAGGTTCTAATGGGAAGGGAAGGGGTTGATCCGGTCAAACGCATGAAGCGTCGGCCGGTGATGGTTTTTGCCAAGCAGATGGTTTTTTACGCCGGCTTCCTAGATGGGTTGGAAGGATTCCTGTTTGGAGTTTTGAGCGCCTATTATGAGTTTATACGTTATGCCAAGTATTGGGAAAATCGAATCCATGCCAAATCGTAAACTAAAAATTTGCCTTATTTTCGGAACGCGGCCCGAGATTATTAAACTGAGCCCTGTGATTCGCGCGCTACAGGCGCGGCATGTTCCTTATTTCATGATCCACACAGGGCAGCACTTTTCGTTTGAAATGGATCGTGTCTTTTTTAAGGATTTGGAATTGCCGGAGCCGAAGTACCAGTTGATGAGAAAATCGTCGTCAGCGAATCTGCACGCCGAGCACACGGGGCATATGATGGACGCGATCGAGAAGATCCTGTTGAAAGAAAATCCTACGGATGTCCTAGTTCAAGGAGATACGAATAGCGTGCTAGCCGGAGCGCTTGCGGCCTCAAAGATCCCGGGCGTTCGGATTGGGCATATCGAAGCGGGGCTTAGGAGTTATGACCGTCAAATGCCCGAGGAGATCAACCGCATTGTTGCGGACCATGTCTCGCACACTCTTTTTGCTCCTACAAAGGACTCGGCGGCTATTTTGCTCCGTGAGGGGATCGAGAAGAAGAAGATCTTCGTGACTGGCAACACAATTGTGGATGCCGTGATCCAGAACGACAAGCTTGCCGACAAAAAGGTGTCTTACGAGAAATGGCTCAACTCTGCGGACGAGCCATTTTTTCTGATGACGATTCATCGGCAGGAGAACGTGGACGAGCGGTTGCGCTTGACCGCGATCTTAAAAGGCGTTGGCCGCGTAGCTGACCACTTTAAGACCCAAGTGGTGTTTCCGATTCATCCCAGGACGGCCGGGAGGCTTAAGCATTTCGGTCTTTCTTTGCCGGATCGAGTGCGCGCGGTCGAGCCTTGCGGGTTTCTGGATTTTTTGTGGCTTGAGAAACGTGCAGGGTTATTGCTGAGCGATTCCGGTGGAGTGCAGGAGGAGGGATGTATCCTATGCGTGCCGTGCGTTACTTTGAGAACCAGCACTGAAAGACCTGAGACGGTTGAGGCTGGAGCCAATCTAATCGCGGGTTTCAATCCGGATGAGATACTGCGCTGTGCCAAGAGCATCATGTCCCGTAGAAGGAATTGGCGGAATCCTTTTGGGGATGGCCGAAGCGCCGAACGTATCTTAAAAATTCTTTCAGGAGCGTCCCGGTGAAGGCAGCATTCTATACATACGCATCGGCGTTCCAAAATATCGGCGGGGGTGAGATACAGCTTTTAAAAACCAAAGAATACCTTGAAAAAAGAGGCGTGACGATTGATCTTTTTGATTTGTGGCGGCATCACATCGAAGACTATCAGATCCTGCATATTTTCGGGTCAGTCAAAGAATGTTTGGGGTTAGTTCAAACCGCAAAATTCAGAGGTGTTAAAGTTGTTGTGAACTCGGGTTTCTGGTCTGATTACTCTCACGCGTTGTATTCATCCGGAAATATAAGAGAAAGACTGACGCTCCTCATACGTCACACCTCCAAAATTATTTGCCCCATAATTCCGTCCGGTCGACGAAGGTTGTTTGAATTGGCCGACCTCATTATCCCTAATTCAGAAATGGAGAAAGAACAGATAGCAAGGCTCTTTGCCATTTCACGAAAAAAAGTTAAAGTGGCGTACAACGCGGTTGACCTTGATTTTGAGCGCGCAGATCCAGGATTATTTCGTGAAAAATACGGGTCCGAACCATTTATACTTTCGGTAGGGCGTATTGAACCTCGAAAGAACCAGTTAAATCTTATTCGGGCATGGAAAAGAATAAAAGGGCAGCGTTTGGTTCTGATGGGCAGCCCAGTCGCTGGGTATGAAACCTATTATAACCTATGCCAAAAAGAGGCAGGTTCCGCCGTGATTTTTATCCCGACACTTGCACATTCCGACTCTCTTATAAAATCAGCTTATGCCGCTTGCTCAGTTTTTGTTTTGCCGGGTTGGTTTGAAACGCCCGGGCTTGCGGGTCTTGAGGCGGCTCTCGTTGGCGCAAGACTTGCCGTCACTAGAGGAGGCAGTACGCGCGAATATTATGAAAATGCAGTTGAATATTTTGATCCTTCTAGTCCGGTGGACATGGCTCAAAAAATTGAGGCCGCGCTCCAAAAACCCCCCAACAAGCTCTTGAAACAGAGAATCTTAAACGAATTTACTTGGGACCACACAGCCGCAACGGTTGAGCGCGCTTACAAGGAGCTTTTGACTAATCGATGAAGTTATCCGTAGTTGTCCCTGTTTACAACGAGAGAAACACTATTGAAAAAATTCTCGAGGCGATTCTCGCGGTGCCCCTTGAGAAAGAGATTGTGATTGTAGACGACGGCTCGAATGACGGCACGCGCGAACTGATACGTGAGCGTTTTTCCCAGCACCGGGATCTCAAGCTCATTTTTCACGAAAAAAACAAGGGCAAGGGTGAGGCTGTGCATACCGGCATCCGCGAAGCCAGCGGGGACATGGTGATCATCCAGGACGCGGATCTTGAGTATGACCCAAAAGATTATGTGCCACTCATCCAGAATATGGAGCGTTCGGGTATCAATGTTGTTTATGGTTCACGGTTTTTGAACAAACAAAAAGTCACCTCTGATTGGCACCGTTTTGTGAATTATTTTTTAACAGCGCTGACCAATGGGTTGTTTGGTGTGCGTCTGACGGATATGGAAACCTGTTACAAGCTTTTTAGAGCGCCGCTGATAAAACGCATGCCGCTTCGCTCGCGTGGATTTGAGATTGAAGTGGAGCTCACCGCCAAACTTCTCAAATCAGGAGAAAAAATTCTCGAGGTGCCTATTTCATACAAAGGCCGCTCGTTTCACGAGGGGAAAAAAATAGGATGGCGCGACGGGATAAAGGCGGTTGTGGCGCTTTTTCGTTACCGTTTCTTTTCCTGATGAAATACGTTTTGAGGTATTCTATCCTGAACCAGGACATTGATAGCCATTGACTTTTTTTACCTAAAAGGTTAGATTGGTCATCACTATGATTAAGCGCTTTGTTTTCAACGAGTTAAAAGAAGAAATTAACCGACCAGAAATCAAAATTCTGCTCGGACCAAGACAGGTCGGCAAAACAACGCTTTTGCATGAACTGGAGCGGCATGCCCGAACTTTAGGCCTAAAAACGTCTTTTTTTGATTTAGAACAGCCCCAAGTGCTGGCCGGGTTCAACCGCTCGGATAAAAACATCGCGGAAATCATCAAGTCCTCCGGCGACGTAGTTTTTATCGATGAATTTCAGTATATCCCCAACGCCTCAAAAATTCTAAAAGCCATTCACGATTCAGGATCAGCGATTAAAATTTTTTGTTCAGGTTCTTCTTCTTTGGAAATTCACAAGCATCTTAAGGAGAGCTTGGCCGGAAG
>MHFI01000022.1 GCA_001804125.1 Omnitrophica bacterium RIFCSPHIGHO2_02_FULL_51_18 | reverse complement strand
CCTTCGCGACGGACTGGATTGACTGCCCTAAAAAACGCTCGCCAAGTATCCGGAACTGCTCCGGTTCGTCTGAGACAAAAAATTGCGTTTCCTGGTCCCCGTTGCGCCGCGTCAGGCACTGTAAGTGTGAATCCTCAAGAAGTTTTTTGGCTTCCTTTGCGGTCTCCTCCGCCGAATTCACCAGCCGCACCTTCTTCCCGAGTATTTTCTGGATCACTTTCGTTAAAAGAGGGTAGTGCGTGCATCCCAAAATCAAACTATCCACGCCGAACTTCTTGATCGGCTCAAGGTAAATCTTCGCCACCTTCTCCACCACTTTTCCATCAAGCCACCCCTCCTCCACAAACGGCACAAACAAAGGACACGCCTGGCTGTAGACCTTAAGCTTGGGGTCCAGCGCTTTAAGGCAAGTCTCGTAAGCGCCGCTTCCGATCGTGGCCTTCGTGCCGATCACACCGATCCGCCCGTTGCGGGTCGTTTTCAAGGCCTGTTTCGCGCCCGGCTCAATCACACCGAGGATCGGCATCGAAAAATTCTCCTTCAGGGCTTCAAGACTTAGAGACGAAGCGGTGTTGCAAGCCACGACCACGATTTTGACGTCAAAACCTTGCAAGAACCGTACGTTCTCCATTGAAAACTTCGTGATGGTTTCCTTCGACTTTGTGCCATAAGGCACGTGGGCGGTATCGCCGAAATAAACGATATTTTCGTTCGGCACCTCCCGGCGCATTTCTCTTAAGACCGTAAGCCCGCCGATGCCTGAGTCAAAAATACCGAGCGGCCGATTCATTCTGCGAATCCGTCCGTTCTTTCAAAATCGGATTTATAATTCAAAATTCCTTCGACAATGGCTTGTACAAGCTGCTTCTTGTACTCGGAATCACCCAACTGTGCCGCATTCTCACGGTTCGTCAAATAACCGATCTCAATCAGCACGGCCGGGCATTCGGTCTGCTTAAGCACGTAGAAACCGGCGCGCCGAAGACGGTTCGCAGAAAGCGGTACGGAACCCTCCACGGAATCTTGAATAAAACCGGCCACCCGGAACGCCTCTTTCCTTTTCTCCGTTTCCTTTAGGTCCCAGAGGGCTGCTTCCAAACTATTCGAAGGCTCATTGCCCCGCGCCAGCGCCGAGCGAACATCGGAAAGCGTGTAAATCTCGAAACCCCCGAGCGTTTCCGACGAAGAAGCATTCGCATGAATGCTCACAAACAAGTCCGCCTCTCTTTTATTGGCAATTCGCGCCCGTCGTGAAAGCGGGATAAACCGGTCTCGGTTCCGCGTCATGATCACCCCAACCCCATGACTCTTCAACTCATCACGCAAGGCTTTCGCGGCTTCCAAAACAAGATCCTTCTCTCGGATCCCCCACGGGCTTATCGCGCCAAAATCCCTGCCGCCGTGGCCCGCGTCAATCACGACCCTTTGAACGGTACTAAACGGCGCCATCAGGGAAACCACCGATGTTTGGGTGGATTCCGGCGCTGCCTTATTGAGATACGGAAGCACCGAAAACGGTGCCGGTAAAAATACCAAGAGCAACGCGAGACATAAAAAACTTTTCATGACTTCATTTATACCATATCTTGTATAATGCTTCCACGATGAATTATGATCCTTTCCAACTGAAATCCATCGCGGCGATCGACGCCGAAAAATCCGTGCTCGTCTCCGCGCCCACCGGCGCGGGCAAGACCGCGATCGCCGAATACGCGATCGACAAGGCGTTTGCCCGCAGTGAACGTGTGATCTACACGGCGCCGATCAAGGCGCTTTCGAACCAAAAATACAGGGATTTTTCGGTCAAGTACCCCGACCAGGTCGGGATCCTCACGGGTGACGTGTCGCTCAATTCCCACGCGCCGCTGGTCATCATGACCACGGAAATCTACCGCAATCAGCTCTTCGAGGACCCCAAAAGGCTCAAAGATACGTCCTGGGTGATTTTTGATGAAGTGCACTACCTCGACGACCCAGAGCGCGGCACCGTTTGGGAGGAAGCAATCATGTTTTCGCCGCCGCACGTGAGGTTCCTCGCGCTTTCGGCTACCGCGCCCAATATCGAGGAAGTCGCCGAGTGGATACGGAGCATCCTCGACCATCCGATTGAAGTTGTAATCGAGACCAATCGGCCGGTACCGCTGGTGCATCTTTTTCAGTGCCAGGGCGTGATCTATGACAACCCGGAACGCCTGAAAAAAGAGGGTTATCTCGGCCGCGAAACTTGGCCGTCCGGTTTCCACGGCCGACAGGGAGGTTTCTCTCGCGGCCGTCGCTTTCAACGCGGGAACTTCGACCGGTTCTTGCGCGCCAAACCCAACCGCGCGGACGAGCTCGTGCGGCACCTGGCAAAAGAGAAGCGTCTCCCCTGTCTCTATTTTGCGTTCGGAAGGAAGCGCGCCGAGGAATTGGCGTGGGATCACGAGCGTTTTGATTTTCTGGAAACCGATGAAAAAAGCGCCGCCGTCCGCCTTTATGATGCGCTGTGCGAGCGCTTCGATCTCAAAAAAGAACCCAGCGCCATCGAAATGAGCCGTTTGATTTCGCGCGGGATCGCGTTCCACCACGCGGGCATGCTCCCGACGCTCAAGGAAGCGATCGAGCAGTTATTCACGTCGAAACTCACCAAGCTCATCTTCACGACCGAAACTTTTGCGCTCGGCATCAACATGCCCGCTAAATCCGTGGTGTTTGACGAGATGAAAAAGTTTTACGGCACGCACTTCGGGTTCTTAAGAACGCGCGACTACTACCAGATGGCGGGCCGCGCGGGTCGGCGGGGCATGGACAACTGCGGCTACGTTTACTCGCGCATAAACCCCCACCAAATTCCCCACTCGATCCTCACGCGCGTGATCTACGGCAGGCCTGAGCTCATCGAAAGCCAGTTCAATTCCTGCTACGCGACGCTTCTCAATCTCTACTCCCAGTTCGGCTCCAAGCTCATCGAGATCTACCCGCGCTCATTCCATTATTTTCAATCGAATAAAAAAGGGCGCCGCAAAGGCGCTGAGATGATCGAGCGGAAACTCGGCCTTTTAAAAGAGCTCGGCCATTTGGAAGCCGAAAAGCTTAGCGCCAAAGGTGAATTTGCATCGTGGATGTACGGTTATGAACTTCTGCTTTCGGAAATGCTGGAGGGCGGCACGCTCGACAACCTCACGGAGACACAGCTGTCTGTTTTTTTATCGGCGCTCGTGTTCGAGCCGCGGAAGAACCAGTTCGCGGAAAAACTTCCACCGCATCTAGTCAGTATCGAGAAAAAAGCCCAAGGGTACGCGCGTAAAATCGGCCTGAAAGAGCAGGCTCACAAGGTCTACCCGCCGACAAAGCCTCCCTATTTTCATCTCGGGCAGGCGATTGAGGCCTGGATGGCGGGGTGTCTATTCTCCGAGCTTGGCCGGCACACGGAGGTCGATGAGGGCGAGATCATCCGGTATTTCCGGATGGTGATCCAGCTTCTGCGACAGCTCAAGCAAGCGCCGCAGGTCAGCGCGAAGCTGAGACAAACTGCCCAAGATGCTATCAAGAAAATCGACCGCGACCTGGTCGATGCGGAGAAACAGCTGAGGAATGCCTAACCGTCATTTTAGCAGCTTCTGAAGCTCACCCGATTCGTGCAACTCGTGCACGATATCACAACCGCCGACGAGTTTGCCGTTGATGAAAACTTGCGGAAACGTCGGCCACTTCGAGTATTCGGGAAGCTCTAGGCGGATGTCGGGGTTTGCCAAGATGTCCACGCTGTGGAATGGGACTTTCATTTTATCGAAAAGCTCCATCGTCGCGGCCGAGAATCCGCACTGCGGCGCCTCAGGCATGCCCTTCACGAACAGCACCACCTTGTGGCTTTTGATCTCTTTTTCAATTTTGTCAATACCGGGGCTGGTCATTTATTTCACCTTTGTCTTCAGCTTCACGGCGTGGATTCTGTCTTTCATTTCATCCTCCAGCGCCGCAAACACCATCTTGTGCTGTTCCATCAGCGGCTTGCCTTCAAATGCTTTTGAGACAACCAAAATCTCGAAATGATCCCCGGTGCCCGTCATGTCGGATACCTCCACGCGGGCGCCCGGAATAAGCCTTTGAATCATGCCTCGGATTTCTAAAAACTCAATCACCGCCGTTACTTCTTTAAACGAGCTCTCAAGGCCTCTTGCTCGGAGATGATTTCCTTCGGGAGCCGGCCGGCGAATTTATCGAAAAATTCATTTTGGCTATCAAGCTCAGCCTCCCACTCCGCGCGGTCGACCTCTAGGAGATACTCCATCTTCTCCTTTGAAATATCCAGGCCCGTCAGGTCAATCGCGTCGGCTGTCGGCACGTTTCCAATCGGCGTTTGCTTGGCTTTCCCTGCGCCTTCCACGCGCTCGATCGCCCACAGGAGCACCCTTAAGTTTTCACCGAAGCCCGGCCACAAAAACTTGCCCTGTGAATCCGTCTTGAACCAATTCACATGGAAAATCTTCGGGGGCTTCGCGATCTTTTTGCCAATCGAAAGCCAATGGCCGAAATAATCGCCCATGTTATAACCGCAAAAAGGAAGCATCGCCATCGGATCGCGCCGAACCACGCCCACGGCGCCCGTCGCCGCGGCCGTTGTTTCTGAGGCCATCGTCGCTCCGACGTAAGTGCCGTGCTGCCAGTTCAACGTCTCATAAATGAGCGGCGCCACTTTCGCGCGTCGTCCTCCGAAAAACATCGCCGATATCGGCACACCCTTTGGGTTTTCCCACTCAGGAGAAATGCATGGACACTGGGATGCGGGCGCCGTAAAACGGCTGTTCGGATGCGCACCCTTTTCGCCGGATGCCAAAGTCCACGGCTTGCCCTTCCAGTCGATTCCCTCGGCTGGCGGGTTTTCAAACCCTTCCCACCAAACTGTTTTGTCTTTCGTCAAGACGACATTTGTAAAAAGCGTGTTTTTCTGAATCGTTTTGAGCGCATTGGGATTTGATTTCTGTCCCGTGCCGACGGCCACACCGAAAAATCCGGCTTCCGGATTGATCGCCCAAAGTCTGCCGTCAGGTCCGGGCCTGAGCCATGCGATATCATCGCCGACCGTCCAAACTTTGTAGCCCTTGGCCGCCAATCCTTGCGGTGGAATCATCATCGCCAGGTTCGTCTTGCCGCACTGGCTGGGGAAAGCCGCGCTCACGTAATGAATCTCGCCCTTCGGATTTTGGATGCCCAGGATAAGCATATGCTCAGCCATCCAGCCCTGCCGGCGGCCGAGAAAACTTCCGATACGGAGCGCCAAGCACTTTTTGCCCAAGAGCGCATTGCCGCCATAAGCGGAACCGACGCTCCAGATCGTGTTGTCCTCGGGAAAATGGCAGATGAAGCGGCGGTTGATGTCAAGATCCGCCTTGCCGTGCAGACAACGCGTGAAATCATTGCTCTGGCCCAGCTGGTCAAGCGCGATTTTGCCCATGCGCGTCATGATCCGCATGTTGAGAACCACGTAAATGCTGTCGGTGATCTGCACGCCGACCTTGCTTGAAGACGATCGGGCGGGTCCCATGATGAAAGGAATCACGTACATTTTCCTTCCTCTCATCGATCCGCTGAAAATGCCGCCCAGTTTACGATAAGCCTCCCGAGGCTCCATCCAGTTATTGGTAGGACCCACGTCCTCCTTTTTTTGCGTACAAATAAACGTCAAATGCTCGGTTCTCGCCACGTCGTTGGGGTTGCTTCTATGAAGATAACAGCCCGGCATCTTTTCCTGGTTGAGCTCAATGATTTCGCTGATCGCAAGCGATTCCTGAGTGAGGCGTTTTCTTTCCGCCTCACTGCCGTCGCACCAAACCACGGCGTCCGGCCTGCAAAGCTCGGCCATTTCCCGAACCCAGGAAACTAAGTGAGAATTGGTTGTGAGTTTTTGTTCTTCCGTCTTCAACAAGGTGTTATCCTTCCTTCAAGAACCCTATATTATGCTACCCAAATAGGAGTCTGTCGAGTTAAAATAAAGAAGCTGCCAAAAGGGTATAAAAAATTTGAGAAGAATTCTTCTTTTGCCAATAATCTTGTATTCGTTCTACTCTCAAAGTCTCACGGCGGCGGAAACCAGCGCGCAGGACTTCCGGAAGGATACGTTCCGTATGCTCAATGCCAATCGCTCGCTTTTGGTAAAATATGAAGCGGCCTACGAGAGGACGAAAGCGGAATACGCCAAAAATCCCTCCGATCGGCTTAAACGGGAACTTGACAAAACCGGGTATAAAGTCAAGGTGCTGACCGAGGAATCCGCCAAGCTCTTACAACAACTTCCCGAAGAGACCCAGGCGAATGAACTCGTAAAGTACGTACTGGCGGCTGAAAACGCACGGAAAAAAATGGCTGTGAATATAATGTTGGATGAGCAGAACCCAGCCGCCGGGAATCGGGGCCTAGGAACCCAGCAATATTACCAATGGCATGAGCAGGCGCTCGAACGGGTATCCCAAAATAGGTATGAGGAGGCGATAAAGATTTACGAGGATATCCTTCTCATAAGGCCGGACGATGACCAGGCATTCATGATCATGGGGCATCTCTGCGTGATGACCGGCCAATTTAAGAGAGCCGAGAGAGCGTTTTATAACGCGGCCCAAATCGATCCGCAAAACATGCGTGAAATCACGCCATTCTACGAAAACCAGATCTTAAAGAACCCGAACGATGACGCCGCCTACGCGCGCCTGGGATATATCCATTTGATGTTCAAAAACACTCAAAGTGCGCAAGATGCCTTTCAGGACGCGCTATCGATCAGTCCCGACAATCCGCTTGCGCTGAGCGGCTTGGAGGAGCTGTTGGGAGATCTTAGTCAGCAAAATCTTTGATTTTTGCCCGGCTCTCTTTTCTGAGCGATCGAAGGCGTTTGGCTTCGAGCATTTTTTCTTTCGCGCGTTTTGAACGCTTCCTTTTCTGCCGCCGGATCTTCTCGATTTGCCGTCGTTTTTCGCTCTGCTCTCCGAGCCGCGCCGTTTCGATTTTGTCGACCAGGATCCTCCTGGCCAGGAAACGATTGAGCGCCTGGGAGCGTTCCCGTTGACAACGCACCTCCAAGCCCGTAGGGCCGTGTCTTAAAACGACGCAGGTCGAAACCTTGTTTACGTTCTGGCCGCCGGCGCCGCCGGACCGCACAAAACTTTCCTCAAAGTCAGAGTCCTTGAGTCCCAGACAATGCATTTTTACCTGAAGTGCTAGGATTTTTTTTTCAGAAACGGGGTAAAGCGACACGGCTAAGGTTGGAGAGAGGTGATGAAAACTTTCTTGCGGTAATACCGGAGCTCGTCCATGGATTCAAAAATGTCCTCTTTGACGCGGTGCGTCTGCTTTTTTTCGCGGGGCATTTTGTGGTCCTTCGGATACCAGCGCTGAACAAGCTCCTTCACGGAACTCACGTCAATCATGCGGTAATGAAAGTAGGATTCGAGCTTGGGCATGTACTTCACCAAAAAACGGCGGTCTTGCCATATCGTATTTCCGCAAAGCGGCGCCGTTTTTTCTTTGCAGAAAGCCCTTACGAACTCGAGCGTCAGCTTTTCGGCCGCTTTAAGGGAAATCTTGGACTCACGGCATGCGTCCGTCAGCCCCGATTTCTCGTGATGGTGTCTGCTCCACGCCTCCATATGGTTCAGAATCTTATCGCCGTGGCGGATGGCGATCGCGGGGCCCTCGGCAACTACAGTGAGCTCATTGTCGGTGATCACGGTGCCGATCTCGAGGATCGTACACTTTTTTGGATCCAAACCCGTCATTTCCAGGTCGATCCAGACCAAATAATCCTTCTTTTGTGTGGAACTCAAAAAATTTCCCGGTAAGCCTTTCTATTGCTTTTTAAGGTTCAGACGATCCGGGCCGCTTTGGCGTTGTTCCGGGTACTGATCAGCACGGACACGCGGCCGCCGCCGGAGGTCGCGGAAACACAGGTGATGTTAACTTTGGCTTTCGCGAGTCTGGCCGCCACGCGGTCCAGCGCACCCACTTTATTGGCAAGCGAAACGACCAAAACGTCTTTTTCAGAGCTTTGGATGCGCAGCTTCTTCAGCGCCCGTTTGGCCTTTGCATTGTTATGAGTGATCAGCCCGAAATGGCCCGTGGAGCCTTCGCCGCAGGCCCAGGCATGAAGAATGTTGACTTTGGCATTTTTGAGCGCCTGGGTGATCTTGTGCAACGTGCCTACCCTATTGGGGACCGAAAACCGAAGCTCTTTGACTTTTTTCGCCATGGCCGCCTCCTTTTAGTTGATTGGAAAATCAATTTTACCACACAAAAATCAAAAAATAGAATATAAACTAGCTCTGCGTTGTGGCGCGGAACACTTCCGCGATCTTGGCGGATTGAAAATGGTGCGAGCAATAGCCGCCTGGATTTTTCTTGAGGTATTTCTGGTG
>MHFI01000021.1 GCA_001804125.1 Omnitrophica bacterium RIFCSPHIGHO2_02_FULL_51_18 | reverse complement strand
CTCCGTGACGAAGGATCTTGTTTTTGAGATTCTTCGCTCCGCTCAGAATGACGGGTTTGGATTGCTTCGTCGTCGCTTCGCTCCTCCTCGCAATGACAAATACTGCCATTGCAGGACCAATAGAATGGAAAGAAGAAAAAGGCGACCACTTCATCGTTTATTATGTGAACGACGAGGCGTTTGCGCAGGAGGTGAAAAGGAAAGCGGAAGTCTATTATGATCACATCGCCTCGGAGCTGGGTTACGCGCGAGTTTCGAACTTCTGGCAGTGGGACAATCGCGTGAAGATTTATATTTACCCCGACGAAAAAAGCTTCCGTGAGGCTACGGGCCAACCGCAATGGTCGAAGGGGGTGGCTTCTTACACCGAAAAGTCCATCATCACCTTTCCGAGGAACGAAAATTTCATCGACGGGATTCTGCCCCATGAGATGACGCATTTGATTTTCAGGGATTTCGTCGGTTTTGAGGGAGAAATCCCGCTCTGGATGGATGAGGGCGTTGCGCAATGGCAGGAGCCGAAGAAACGTGAGATTTCAAAGGCAATGGCCAAGTTTCTTTTGGACAACGGGAAGAACCTTTCTCTGAAAGAGATCACGTCTTTGGATATACGCGGAAGCCAAGACACCGAAAAGGTTCAGGAATTCTACATGCAGGCCGTGTCTTTGGTGGATTTTCTTGTCAAAAAATACGGCGCCCAAGTCTTTACCGAATTTTGCCGGCAGCTTCGGGACGGTAAAAATCTAAATGAGGCGCTCCGGTTCAGTTATCCGACGTCGATCCGGAGTCTCGAAGAGCTGGAGAATCAGTGGATCACATACGTGCAGGGAGGTTAAAAGGGGACACCCATTTATTTATAAGTTACGATTCATAAATAAATGGGTGTCCCCTTTTATTCGCTTAACGCTAAAACGGGAGATGAACATGTTAAGAAAGAGAGTAGGATTTACTCTTATTGAACTCATGCTGGTAGTTATCATCATCGGCGCACTTGTCGCGATGGTGATGCCGCGGCTGGCGGGGCGGTCCGAGCAGGCCAAAGCGGGCGCCGCGCAAGCCGATATCAGCGCCAATATCGCCACGGCGCTTAAACTTTATGAGCTGGATAACGGCCGGTACCCGGCGTCCGAAGACGGCGGCCTTGGTGCGCTTGCCAATAAACCCGCCTCGGCCAATAACTGGAACGGACCCTATCTCGAAAAAAAACCTATAGACCCCTGGGGCCGCGAATACCGGTACCGTTCTCCCGGCACTCACAGGACTTATGATTATGACCTTTTCTCACTGGGCCGTGATGGGCAGGAAAGCAGTGACGACGTTAAAAACTGGGAGTAAGGGGTTCACCCAGCCCTTGCGCGCAAGGGCTGGATTTACTTTTATCGAGGTGATGGTGACCGCGGCCGTGCTGTCGCTCGGCACCGTGATGATTCAGGGGGGTCTTTTGCGCGCGGCGGACCTCCTGAACCGTTATTCGAATACGCTCGTTGCCAGGCAGTGGATGGATGAAAGGCTTTGGCAGACCCAGGAAACCCTTTTTTATTCCGGGGAGGATGCTGTCCAGAGTACGAGCGGCAGCTTCACGAAATCCGGCCGGGAATTTGATTGGGAGCTGGATGCCCGTTTGGGTTCCGGAAAGGACCTTTATCGGATCCGGTTGTCGGTGTCCTGGAGCCAGGGCGGCCGGCCGCTTCAGGTCATAAAAGAGATTTATGCGGCCAAATAAAGCCGGGTTTTCTCTTATTGAACTTCTTTTGGTCGTTTCATTGATCCCCATCCTCTCGCTGGCGGTATTTGGAAACTTGACTGCCGGCTTCAAAATATGGAAAACGCTGGACAACGATTCCCTGACGGAGGATTTGAGCGTATTTTACGAGAAATCGGAAAAAGATTTCGGCGCTGCGCTGTTATTCACGGGTTTTCCGTTTTTGGAAGAAGACGGAAAAGTTTCGTTCATGACTTTGATTGAGACGGACGCCTTGCTCGGCGGGGACAGGGGCATCGGCCAAGTGACCTATGCTTATGACCCGTCCAAAAAAGCCCTCGTGAGGGAACAAAAGAATGTCAGCAATCTACACCGCGAAGAACAGGGGCAAAAGAGCGTCGTTTTGCGGCAGGTCATGTCGTTCAAGCCATTTTTTCTTGTCTATGAGAAGCTCGATGAAAGTTATGTCTGGAAGGAGAGCTGGGAGGATCCGGAGGGGAAACGGTTGCCGCTGGCCGTCCGGTTTCAGCTCGCTCACTTAAGCTCCGCGGGCCTGTCAAACATCACAAAAACCTATAAAATCCCGGCAGGCGGCGAATGAAAGAGCGTTTTGCGCGAAGTTCCCGGGGGAGTATCCTGGTGATCACCGTCTGGTGTCTTTCGGTTCTTGCCGTTTTTTCCGTGAGCCTTGCGTCTTCCGTGAAAGAAAAAGCGGCTTTTGCGAAAAGAATAAATACCCCCGACTCGCTTTATTCAATTGCGTATTCGGGTATCGAGCAGGCACGGGGCCTTATCCGGGAAGAGGAGGAAACGCCGGTTTATAGCACGTTTCTGGATCGTTGGGTCAATAATCCTTCCGTATTTCGACAAGTCAGCTTGGGCGACGGGCATTTCACGGTGAGCCGTTCTGTTTCTGTGGGAGAAGGCAGCACGGGGAGCGCGGAATGGTTTGGTCTTGAGGACGAGGAGGGTAAAATCAACATCAACACGGCGGACGCGCAAACACTCACGCGCGTTTTGAAAATAGCTGCCAAGCTCGATTCTGACCAGGCGGAAGAGCTTGCGTTTGCGATGGTCGACTGGCGCGATCAGGACTCGAACTACAGCCATCCCGAATACGGCGCCGAGGATAAAGACTATGAGGGTTTAAAAAAGCCCTATTTTTCAAAAGACGCGCCTTACCAGGCGCTGGATGAGCTTTTATTGGTCAAAGGGATAAATAGGGATATTTTTGATAGAATAAGGGGCTTTATTTCGGTGTACGGCTCGGGGGCCGTCGATGTTAACACGGCTTCGAAAGAGGTTTTGACGATGCTTGGTTTTAACCAGAGGCTTGTGGACAAGATACTGTTCTATCGGCAGGGGCCCGACGGCCTGGACGGCACGGCCGATGACCGGTTTTTTGTGCAGGGGGCGTCCATCGCCTCGGATCTGGATAAAATAATTTTGCTGGATTTCGCCGAAAAAACGGCGCTTGAAAACGCGGCGGCGGGAGCCAAGCTCGATGTGGTGTCTAATTTCTTCCTTGTGAAATCCCGTGCGGTGAACCTGGCGGGCGCCTCCGTCGGGGCGGAAGCCGTGATTGACCGGAAAGGCAAAGTCATGTATTCGCGATTCTCCCGGGTCCAATGGCCGTCTTAAATCCGGATATTTTCAAAAAGAAAAAGTCCGGTGATTTTTTGGGTTTCGATCTGAATGACGACACCTTG
The DNA here is from genome assembly GCA_001804125.1 of Omnitrophica bacterium RIFCSPHIGHO2_02_FULL_51_18. GTDB lineage: Bacteria > Omnitrophota > Gorgyraeia > 2-02-FULL-51-18 > 2-02-FULL-51-18 > 2-02-FULL-51-18. Next base: position 15,998 of record MHFI01000021.1, on the reverse strand, counting down.
AAAATCGTCCACGTCCGCAACACGCGCCTGAAACGCGAAGTGTCCCATCTTCTGACACAGCCCGTGCACGGGATGACGGATGATGACGTGGCCGCGTTTATCCGGAAGGCCGTCGACGAGCTCAAGCTCAAGGCGGCCAGGATATATTTGAGCGTCCCTCTTCACACGGTGATCACGCGGACGATAGAAATCCCCTCGCGCGATCCCCGTGAAATCCGTGAAATCGTGAACCTCCAGGCCAGCCGTCACACGCCGTATTCACGCTCGGAAATCATCCTTGATACCTTGACGATAGGCGTGATGAGAGACAATTACACGCGTGTTTTGCTTGTGATTGCGCCGAGGGACATCGTGATACGCCAGACGCGGCTCCTGGAAAAAGCGGGTCTGGGCCTCGGGAGAATATTTTTCTCGCCGGAGGCGATCGGGCTTGCCTGCACCAAGATTCTTCCCGCTCAAGGCCCGAATACGTCGCTGGCGATCGTGCACATGGATGAGCTTTTTACGAGCTTTGTGGTGACCCAGGCGAACCAGCTTCTTTTTGTTCGCGGCATTCCGGTCGGGGCCAACCATCTTCTGGAAGAAAAAGAAGCGTATGCGGACCGCTTTGTGGATGAGCTTCAAAAATCCCTGGAGTCGTACTTGAGCGATGAGTCGGGGCCGAAGCCGTCACTGCTTTTACTGACAGGTGTCGCGGCGGAAACGAACCAATTGGATGACCTGTTCAGCGAAACGACGCACATCCCGATAAAGCACCAGACCTACTTCAACTATTTTGCGATATCCGACGAGGCGCGCGCAGTCGCCGCCTCTTCGCAGCATATTTCCTTTTTCAATGTGATTGCCCCGCTTCTGTTGTTCGACAAAATCAAGATTGACCTTGTCACCGAAGAAACAAAGCTGAAACGCGATCTTGAGAGCCGCGGACGCGAGATGATGAAGACGGGGATACTGGCGCTCGTGCTTCTTTTTATCGTGTTTTTGATTTTGATTGAGCAGCTTTACATCAAGGGCGAATATCTCAAGAACCTAACCTCCCGTTATAATCCCGTCAAAGAGGAAGCTAAAGGGCTTGAACAGCTCTTCATGAAGACCCAAATCGTAAAGGAGTACCTTTCCGGAAGAGGCGCTTCGATGGAGGCGTTGGCGGCGCTTTGCGAGGCGCTGCCTCCGGACACCTATTTGAGTGAAATTAAATACGATGGTGTTGATAAATTTTCAATAAAGGGCACCTCCAAGGCAAGGACCTCGTCGCTGGATTTTGTCTCACAACTTGAAGAAAGCCCGATTTTTAAGAACGTGACTCGGAAATATTCCACGACGCGTGAAGAGGCCGGCCGCTCCGTTTCGGATTTCGAAATCACGGCTTTGATGGAAAATAAAGGTCAGTAGACGATGCTGAAGAAGCTTCTGGATATTTTCTTAAAGCTGTCACCGAGGGAAAAAGGCGTGCTGATAGGCACCGTGTTTGCGCTGAGCATCTTGTTTTTAGACCGTTTGGTTGCGGGTCCCGCCCTCCATAAGCTCCGTGTGTTGGATCAGCAAATCACCCAGGAGGAAAACGCAATCCGGAAAAGCCTGGTCACCCTGCTGCGCAAGAACCAAATCACGGTCGAGCAGCAGACGTTTTCCGGTTTTGCCGTCGAAGCCAAAAATCCCGAGGAAGAGATGACGTCGCTTTTAAAGGAGATTGAGGGGCTGGCCGAGCGATCGTCCGTGAATCTGCTTTACGTAAAACCGGGGAACACCGAAGAAAAAGGCAAGACCAAAAAGTACAGTGCGACCCTGGAATGCGAGGCCCAGATGCCGAAGCTGACCGTTTTTTTCTACCAGATCGAAAGTTCTAAAGAATTATTGCAAATCGAGAAGTATATGATCCAGCCCAAATCCGGGGAGCGGGAAAAAGGCCTTACGGTCGCCCGTTGCTTGGTGACCGTCTCTAAAACGGTTTTGCTGAAACCTCAGTAATTTCCTTTTTTCTTTCCTTGTTTTCAATCCACAGCGCCAACTGATTGGCGAGTTCTTCCTTTTTCAGGCTCCGCAGCTTATGGACCTGCTCCAGCGCCAGCGCCTTGTCTCCTGACCAGTAATGAGCGGCCCCGAGGCCTAAATAAGCCAGAGAATAGTGAGGATTGGCCTCCAGCGTTTTAGTATAGGCCTCGATCGCTTTCTTGAAATCCGCTTTCCCCGCATGCACAAGACCCAATTGGTACCAGGCGCGGAAGCTGGAAGGGTTAAGGTCCAAGGCTTTTTCATACATCTGGATTGATTTTTCCAACTCTCCTTTATTGGCATAAATGAGGCCCAAATTGTTGTAAGCGGTAAACGAGGGTTCGATTGTGAGCGCGTATTGGCTGAACTGCACGGCTTTATCCAAGTCTCCCGTGTTGGCGTAGGTCAAACCGAGCAAGAGATGCGCTTTGGCGCTTTTGGGGTTCATCTTAACCGCGTTTTCGTACTCCTTGATTGCTTTTGCGTATTCTTTTTGCTGGACGTACTCATTGCCTCTTAAGATGGACCCTTCCTCTACGACTTGCGCCTTGGGCCGCGGATCCTGGTCCTCTTTTTCTTCGGCACTCAAGGGGAGCGTGACCGTCAGGATGGCCAGCAGTAAACCCAGCGCTTTTTTATTCACCTTGCTGCCATTTTTTCAGGTACAACCGGTTTATTTTTTGTTCCGTTACGGGTTTATCGTTTGAATCCACGGAGGTCTCGCTGATTTTTTTTACGATCTCATAGCCCTGGGTTACTTCCCCGAACAGCGTGTGCCTCCTATTGAGATGGGGAGTGGGGGCCACCGTGATAAAAAACTGGCTTCCGTTCGTGCCCGGGCCGGAATTGGCCATGGCCAGGATCCCGGCTTTTTCAAACTGCACGTCCTTGCGGACCTCGTCTTCGAACGGCTTTCCCCAGATCGATTCGCCGCCGCGGCCGGTGGCTGTGGGGTCGCCGCCCTGGATCATGAAACCCTTGATCACGCGGTGAAACACGGTGCCGTCATAGTATCCTTTTGCCGCCAGTTTCATAAAATTCTCGCACGCTTTTGGAGCGGCTTCGGGGTAAAGAAGCACTTCAAAATTTCCTTGGGTTGTCTCAAATATCATGAGGGTGTCCTTGTCTTGTGGTGTGGAGTTCTCTGCCTGAAGCGGGATTGCGGCTATGGTTTGAAAGAGAAACAAACCGATGACGATAACAAGTTTTCTCATAGGAACCAGCCTAATTTACTAAAAATATACATTTTTGTCAAATTTGAAATATTTCTTAACAATAAAGGGGACAGGCATAAAGGGTTTCCTTTATGCCTGTCCCCTTTATTTAATCATGCGAAATCGTGAGATTAAATTTGGCCAACTTATTAAGAGGTGTGTTATAATTAAATGCGAACATTGGGTGTTTATTTTTGAAAATATCAACGTTTAAGTTAATATAACTCATTTATTATCAATAGGTTATGTTTAGAGGATTCTGTTCGTGGAAAAAGGTTTGAGCACAAGCATCCAAAAGGCTGTCCGCGTCATTAAAAAAGCGGACAAGGTTTTGATCGTAGCGCATGTCAATCCCGATGGGGATACGATTGGTTGTCTTCTGGCGCTTGGGTTGTCATTCATTTCGCTCGGCAAAAAAACCACGTTATTAAGCCAGGACGGGGTGCCTTCACGTTTTCAGTTTTTGCCCGGGAGCGAGCTCATTTTGTCCGAAACCGCAGAGATTGCCGAGGTGTCGATTGCCGTCGATTGCGGAAGCGAAAAGCAGCTTGGGAAAGCCGCGAAGGCATTTTTCCGCGCGAAAACCACGATTCAGATTGACCACCATGACTTCGGAAATTCATTTGGCAAAATCCAGGTACTCGAGGAAGAGGCCGCGGCCGTCGGCGAAATCGTGTTCGAGCTCATCAAGGCGTTGAAGATTGAAATTACGCCTGCGATCGCGACCTGTCTTTTGACGTCCATCATTGTCGACACAGGCTCTTTCCGTTTTTCCAATATCAGGCCCAGAACCTTTGATATTTGCAGTGCCCTGATCCGGAAAGGGGTGGATATCCGGTATTTGATCGAGGAATCCTATTGGAAGAAGAGCCGGCCCATGGCCAGACTCTCGGGGCACTGCATTGCCCAGACGCAGTTTTCCAAAGACGGGAAGATCGCCTGGTCCACGGTTTATCAAAAGGATTTTAAGCGCTTTGGTGCGCTTTTGTCGGATGTAGATGCGGTGGCCGATGAGCTCCGATCGATCGAGGGTGTGAAAATCGCGGCGATTTTCCGGGAAACTACACGGGGAAGTTTTCGCGTGAGTCTTCGCTCGAGCGACGGAATCAATGCGGCTCAGGTCGCGAAACATTTTGGCGGCGGCGGACATCACAACTCGGCCGGCTGCGCGATCGGCAATTCCGAGAAGGAAAAGCACAAGCTTTTGGATGAACTTGCATCGTTGGTAAGCTAGAGAGGTATCAAGGATTAAGATGGCTCGTATTTCTTCGCCAAATATTACTCAGTAGCATAGTTTAAATGTCTCAAAAAGTAGATATAGCGGTGATAGGCGGCGGGTTTGCGGGGTTGGCCACCGCTTATTTTCTGGCCAGAGATTCGAAACTCCGTATTGTGGTGCTTGAGCAGGAGAAAAAACTCGGCGGGCACGCGTCAGGCCGCAACGCGGGCATGATCCGGCAGGCGCTGACAGATCCTTATCTCGTGCGTCTGGCGAAAGAAGGCAAAGAGGCTCTAAAGACAGCCGACCGCAAGGGTTGGAGTAGGATACAGTTTCAGGCCAATGGGTCTTTGCTTCTGGCCGGCGGTGATTCAGAAAAAGAGCTGAAAAAAACCCGTGACGCATTAAGAAAGCAAGGGATTCTGTCCCATTGGCTTTCTCGAGATGAGTCGGTGAGCCGCGTATCCGTTTTAGGCGAGGCCAAGTTCAGCAAAGCGCTTTTTTCACCGACCGATGCGATGGTGGATATCAAAGGCCTGCTGCAGGAATTTATCCACGCGCTTAAAACGCGCGGTGTCCGCGTCCTAAGCGGCCGCAAGATCCAGGCGCTTTCCAGGACTCACAGCGGTTTCTTAATCCGGACGGCTAAACAGTATTTTTACGCGAAGAAAGTGGTCAATGCCGCCGGCGCTTGGGCCGGGATCGTAGGTGAAAAAGCAAACGCCACAGTGATCCCTTTCAAAGCTTATCGACGGCATCTTTTTTACGCGGACCCGGTTAAGGGATTTAAAAAAGCATGGCCATTTGTATGGGACCTAAGCCACGAGGTGTATTTTCGTCCTCAGGGAAAAAAACTGATGCTCAGTCCTTGTGATAAAATTTTATTTAGACTGGATGTCCATAAAAGGAGGGGCACCGGCACGGACCCGAAGATGCAGCAGGTGTTGATTAAGAAGCTAAGACAGCTTTCGGGGAGTTTTGAGGGATTAAAAATAAGGTCAAAAGTCGCGGGCTTAAGGACGATGGTCCCGGACGGGCGGTTTGTGATCGGCGAAGACCCGAAGCTTAAAGGTTTCTACTGGGTGGCGGGCCTGGGCGGGCATGGAGTGACGACCGCGTTTTCCGTCGGGAGACTCGCCAGCAACCTTATTTTAGGAAGGAAAGTGGATACAAAATTGGCGAGGGTTTTCTCACCGAGAAGATTCGTAAAATAACCAATTACCAAGCACCAAATTTCAAACCCATGTTTGGAATTTGAGATTTGGTTATTGACATCCTTATGCTACCTAAAGTCGATTATCATATGCACACGCCGCTTTGCGGACATGCGGTGGGCGATCCGGAGGAATACGCGAAGCAGGCGCTCCGCGTGGGCCTGGAAGAAATTGGTTTTTCCGATCATGCGCCGCTGGTGACTGGTCCTGATCCCCGCTATACGATGAGTTATCAGGAGCTTCCGCGATATCACGAAAACATCGAGAAGATCCAGAAACAATGTCGAAATTTAAGGATTAAGATTGGCATTGAAGCGGATTTTGTGCCCGGGTTTGAAGCGAAAACCAAGGCGATCCTATCGAGCTATCCTTACGATTTTGTGATTGGCTCCATTCATTTTATTGACGCCTGGGCGTTTGACGATCCCGGCCAGCAAATTAAATGGAAGGACAAGAATATCGATGCGGTTTACCGGGATTATTACAAGCTCTTAAGGCTTTCCGCGAAGTCCGGACTGTATGACATCATGGGTCATGTGGATCTCGTAAAAAAATTTGGGCATCGGGCGGGAAGCGACTTAACCGATGATATTAAGGATACGGCAAAGGTTTTTAAGGACTGCGGCGTGACCGTGGAGGTCAACACCTCGGGGCTTAGAAAACCCGTTAAAGAAATTTATCCCTCACTTTTCGTGCTTGAGATTTACTGCAAAGCCGGTGTACCCATCACTTTTTCGTCCGATGCGCACGACCCGAAGGACGTCGGACGCGATTACGACAAGGCCGCTGCGCTGGCGAGGGAAGCCGGGTATACGGAATACCTCGTTTTTAAAAGAAGAAAAGTGGAGGAGAGGGCGAAATTGTGATTAAGGTTTTAGGTATAGATCACGTGGCGATCAGCGTGAGAAATCTGGATAAGGCGCTTGAGTTTTATACGAAAGTTCTCGGGCTTGCGGTTACTAAACGAGAGTATTCAAAACCCGGGCTTGAATATTTTCTGGATTGCGGCAGATCGCTCATCGGACTCATCCAGGGCAAAGAGGAGGAGGGCGTTCACCTTTTGCAAGACGGCGGGATCGGCGGCAATCACGTGTCATTTCGCGTGAAGACACAGGAATTTGACAGGATTGTCGAGGCGCTCAAAAAACAGAACGTCACGGTCACGTTTTTAAAAAAGCGCGGGAAGTCCTGGTCGGTCTATTTTTTGGACATGGACGGGAACAAGCTCGAAATTACGGCTTGGCCGCAAGAGGACTAAGGAGGTATTGATGCTTAAAGAAGGGGCGAAGGCGCCGGAGTTTAGTTTGCCGGCGAGCAGTGGCAAGCGAAGGAAAGGGACAGTTCACTTATTAATTTTTTTATAATTGATATTAAAGTTAAAAATTAATAAGTGAACTGTCCCTACCTAGCTGAAAAGGAGAGACGTTTATGACAATTAAAGAAGGTATGAAAGCGCCGGAGTTTAGTTTGCCGGCGAGCAGTGGCAAGGAAGTGTCGCTTAAGGATTATAAGGGCAAGGCGAGAGTGATTCTTTACTTTTACCCTAAGGATGATACGCCGGGGTGCACGGTCGAGGCGTGCGGGTTTCGGGATGCCGTAAAGCGTTTTGAAAAAGAGGACGCGGTGGTGCTCGGCGTGAGCCCCGACGGCGATGCTTCGCATAAAAAGTTTATCGAGAAGTTTAAGCTTCCTTTTATCTTATTAAGTGACGAGGATAAGAAAGTCTGTCAGGCCTACGGTGTATGGGTCAAGAAAAGCATGTACGGCAAGGAGTATATGGGCGTGGCACGCACGACGTTTGTGATTGGCAAGGACGGCAGGATCGAAAAAATATTTGAAAAGGTCAAGCCCGAGGGCCACACGGATGAGGTTCTTAGTTTTGTGATCTATGCTAAAAATTCATTTTCAAAATAAAGGGATTACTATAAACATTCCGGAAGGGATGTCGATCCTTGAGGCTGCGATGCAGCACCAAATACCGATTTACCACACATGCGGCGGCAACTGCTCCTGCAGTACCTGCCGCGTGGTGGTCTTAAAAGGCGCTAAAAATCTTTCCCCCATAGAATCTTCCGAAGCCCAGGTGCTCGATGCGTTTGACTTAAAACCCCCCTGCCGTCTGGGTTGCCAGGCGATTTTGCTAAAAGGGGAAGTAATTGTGGAAATCCCTCAGCGCTCAAAAGCGCCGCGGCCCAATAAAACGCCTCCGCTTCCCTCCTAAAAATGGCGATGGAAATAAAATCCGGTTCCTGGTTGTCCGTGACGGGGCTTCTGGGGACTTCCTTGTTGATTCACGGGGCGATTTTTGTGTCACTCAGGCCCGTAGGCAGGCTCAACGAAGCTGCGATTGCTCAGTTCCGGGAAAAAGCGGAGCCCCAAAAGAAGGAAAAATTAGAGTTTGAGTTTGTCGAGGCGCCCCCGAAGCGCCATCCCCAAAGCCCCCGAAAAGCCGCCAGAAAAATCTCTGATCGCGATGCGCTGAATCAGGACCTGACGAAAGACAAATCAAAGGCTGAAGGATTGCCTGCCATCAAAAATGTGGAACTCACGGATCAACTGACACAAAGGCCATTCCAACCGCCTAAAAACCCTTTCGTTGAGTCGCAACCCTCGAATCGTCATCCTGAGGTCGCCGAGGCGGCCGAAGGATCTCAAAAGAAAGATTCTTCGGCGACTACGTCGCCTCAGAATGACGAACTTCGTACGCCACACGATGACACTAGACCTAAATCGGAAGCGCAAACGCCGCTTCAGGGTCTAACGGGCCAAGACAGGATCACGACACAGGAGACTGCGAAGATGAAATCCGGTGGAGCCAGACTTTACGGCGTTACTTCCTTTGAGGCGACGGGCTCGGGCATGGGCGTGTATATGAAAAACTTAAAAGAAAAAATCTGGCTTGCCTGGTACCCGTATCTTGCGTTTCATTATCCTCAGGACTACCGCGGCGCGGATGCGGTCGTGAGTATTCTGCTGGATAAAAAAGGAGACGTCAAAATTGTGCGGCTTGTCGAAAGCCAGGGAAGCGCGCTTTTTGCTTCGTACTGCCTGGAGGCTGTCCAAAAAGCCTCGAGCTTCGGACCGTTGCCGGAAGAAATCCTGGCACTCATCGGGAAAGATGAGTTGGAGCTTAAGTTCGGATTCCACTACCGGTAAAAGTAAAAAGGGGACAGCCATTTAAATTAAATGGCTGTCCCCTTTTACTAGAACCCGCGCTTGAGCGCTTCTTTTTCGTCGAGCTCAAGCTTCATCGCGTAGTCTCTTACGTCTTGAGTGATCTTCATGCTGCAGAATTGAGGTCCGCACATCGAGCAGAAGTGCGCGACTTTCGCGGAATCCTGAGGCAGTGTCTCGTCATGGAAGGATTTGGCCGTGGGCGGGTCGAGCGATAAATTAAACTGGTCTTCCCAGCGAAATTCAAAGCGCGCTTTCGAAAGCGCGTTGTCGCGGATCTGAGCGCCCGGGTGGCCTTTGGCCAGGTCCGCCGCGTGCGCGGCGATTTTGTAGGTAATGACTCCGGTTTTGACGTCCTCCTTGTCCGGAAGACCCAGATGCTCTTTCGGAGTCACATAACAGAGCATCGCACAGCCATACCAACCGATCATCGCGGCGCCTATTCCTGAAGTGATGTGGTCGTAGCCGGGCGCGATGTCGGTGGTGAGGGGCCCGAGCGTATAAAAAGGCGCCTCGCCGCACTCGGCCAGCTGTTTTTCCATGTTGATTTTGATGAGCTGCATCGGCACGTGGCCCGGCCCTTCAATCATAACCTGCACATCGTGCCTCCAGGCGGTTTTGGTGAGCTCGCCCAGCGTTTCGAGCTCCGCAAACTGCGCCGCATCGTTGGCATCGGCGATGGACCCGGGCCTTAAACCGTCTCCGAGGGAAAATGAGACGTCATAGGCCTTCATGATTTCGCAGATTTCTTCAAAATGGGTGTAGGCGAAGTTTTCCTTATGATGCGCAAGGCACCACTTGGCGTGAATAGAGCCTCCGCGCGAGACGATGCCGGTCACGCGCCTGGCGGTCAGGGGCACATAACGCAAAAGCGCTCCCGCATGAATCGTAAAATAGCTGACGCCTTGCTCGGCCTGTTCGATCAGCGTGTCGCGGTAAATCTCCCAGGTGAGTTCTTCCGCTTTTCCGCTCACTTTTTCAAGCGCCTGGTAAATCGGAACGGTGCCGATCGGCACGGGGGAGTTGCGGATGATCCATTCACGCGTTTCATGGATGTTTTTTCCTGTGGAAAGGTCCATCACGGTGTCGGCGCCCCAAAGCGTGGCCCAGGTCATTTTTTCAACTTCTTCCGCAATCGTGGAAGACACGGCGCTGTTTCCGATATTGGCGTTTATTTTTACCAGAAAATTCCTGCCGATGATCGTGGGTTCCAGTTCCAGATGATTGATGTTTGCGGGGATGATCGCGCGCCCGCGGGCCACTTCTTCCCTTACGAATTCGGCGGTTATTTTTTTCGGGATTGAGGCGCCGAAGTTTTCGCCTTTGTGCCGGGACAGAAGCGACGGATTTTCGAGCATTTTCTCGACCAGCAGATTTTCACGGATCGCAATGTATTCCATTTCCTGGGTGATCACGCCTTTTTTCGCATAGTGCATCTGGCTCACATTGCGCCCGGGTTTGGCCCTGAAAGGTTTCCGATGCTCCGCGTCTCCCCGGCTTCTGATCCAGGATTCGCGCATGGGTTCCAGGCCTTTCTTAATGTCGATTTTTGCATTGGGATCGGTATACGGACCGCTCGTGTCATAGACGTAAACCGGGGCGTTCTCTCCGGAAAGCGTGACCTCCCTCATGGGCACGCGGATTTCCGGATGCAGGGATCCTTTGACGTAGATTTTTTTCGATGAAGGCAAGGAAGTCATGTTCATTTTTTCTTGTTGAAATATTCGATGATGTCGCGCGTCGAAACTACGCCGATCGGGACGCCGTTGTCGAGCACCGGCACGTGCCGGAACCTGCCGATAAACATTTTATGAAGCGCAAAAGAAAGCGGCGCGTCTTTGTCGAGGCACTCGGGGTTTGGCGTCAAGATGTTTTTGACGGGGAATGTGTTTCGTTTTTTTTCATCCACAATGCCTGCCACCTTCAGCAGAATGTCGCGAATACTCGCAATGCCCAGGAGCTTCTTTTTGGAATTGCAAATCAGCACGCAACCCTTCATCGGCAACGCTTGCATTTTGTCAATTACTTCCTGAACGGAAGTCTCGGGGCTCACGATAATCGGCGGAATTTTGGAAATAAAATTGGACACCGTTTCGGTCATAATGAGTTTCTGGACCTTGTCCTTACCGGGTGTGGGCAGGTCCTTTTGCGTGAACGAATGAAGGCACTTGTCGCAGTGGTCGGCGCCTGCGATATTTTCATGGCCGCAATAGGGGCATTTAATTTTCATGAATCACTACTCCTTATTTTGCTTCCACAGTCCAAACGTCTTCGGTGTAAATCATGTCTTTCAAGCTACCCGCACCTTTTTTCTCGATCGCCGTTTTGACCTGGTCATTCAGCATCTGGTCGTAAGTCGGTTTCTGGATGCAGCGGAATACACCGAACGGGACGGGCATTTCCGGGTATTCCATGTGCGTCAGAAGATACGCGTAATTGGGCAGCGGGTCATTTTCCCTGTGGATCAAAAGCTCGTTCGGGTTTTTGACGCCGGCGATGTCGACGATTTCGGTGCGGAGCCCGTTCAGGCGGATCGCCTTATTTTTCTGCGCGCCGAAGAGGAGCGGTTTTCCGTCTTCGAGATAGATAATCCTGTCATCGCGTGTTTCCCTGCCGACAATCGGCAGGAACGTGTCCTTGTTGAAGATGATGCAGTTTTGGAAGATTTCGACGAACGCGACCCCTTTGTGCTGCATCGCGCGCGCGAGCACCTGGCCCATGTGGCGGGGGTCGGTGTCGACGGTTCTGGCGATGAAGGTGGCCTCGGCCGCGATGGCGATACAAAGCGGATTGATCGGGTAATCGATAGTCCCCTGCGGTGAAGATTTCGTGATCTTGCCCTGCTCAGAGGTGGGGGAGTATTGACCTTTTGTCAATCCGTAGATGCGGTTATTGACCAGGATGATCTTCAAGTCAACGTTCCGGCGCATCGCGTGAATCAGGTGGTTTCCGCCGATACTCAGACCGTCCCCATCTCCGGTGATGACCCACACCGTGAGTTCCGGCCGCACGCATTTTAGGCCCGTCGCGATCGCGGGCGCACGGCCGTGGATCGTGTGGAAACCGTAAGTTTTCATGTAATAGGGAAATCGGCTCGAGCAACCGATGCCTGAGATGAATGCGTGGTTTTCCGGCGGCGTGTCGAATTGCGCGAGTGTCCGCTGCATCACGGAAAGAATCGCGTAGTCGCCGCAGCCCGGGCACCAGCGGACATCCTGCCCGGAAACGAAATCTTCCTTAGTATAAGGCGGATGGGTACCTTGTACCGTCATGGAGTTCCTCCTTGATTTTTTCTTTGATTTCCGCGATCTTAAAGGGCTGTCCCTTAATTTTATTCAATCCGACCGTGTGAACGCCTTCAAACTCGCCGCGGATAAGGAGGATCAACTGCCCGGTGTTTAGCTCAGGGATAAGTATCGTTTCAAAATTTTTTAAGAGTGAACCTAAATTCTTCGGAAATGGGTTTATATAATGAAGGTGGCAGGCCGAAACTTTCTTTCCTTCTTTTTGAAGTTCAGTCACGGCGGCGGTGATCGAGCCGTAAGTGCCGCCCCAACCGAGAACAAGCAGCCCTCCTTTTTTCTCGCCGAGCACTTCTGCATCCGGAATGTCGTTGGCTATCCTTTGAATTTTTTCACGGCGAAGAAACGTCATTTTTTGATGATTTTCCGCGTCATAGCTTACAGCTCCGGTGCGATTCGCTTTTTCAATGCCGCCGATACGGTGCTGAAGGCCTTGGGTGCCGGGGACGGCCCAGGGTCTCGCGAGCGTCTCCTCATCACGGACGTAGGGGAGAAAAGGCCCTTCAGCGGTCTGGGGATGGATGACATTTATTTTGGGCAATTTCTCGATTTCGGGAAGCTTCCAGGGTTCCGAGCCATTGGCGATATATCCGTCTGATAAAAAGAAAACAGGACACATGTACTTTAGCGCGATGCGGATGGCTTCTAGGATGTAATCGAAACAGTTTGACGGGGTGGAAGCGGCAATGACCGCGACCGGCGAATCCCCGTTTCTTCCGAAGAGCGCCTGCAAAAGATCCGATTGCTCAGTCTTAGTGGGAAGACCTGTCGAAGGGCCGCCTCTTTGGACGTTCAGAATCACCAGAGGCAGCTCGGCCATCACAGCGAGGTTTATCATCTCCGATTTCAGGCATATGCCGGGGCCGCTGGTGGCCGTCACTCCGATATGCCCGCCGAAAGAGGCGCCGAGCGCCGCACCGCAAGCGGCGATTTCGTCCTCGGCCTGGAAGGTCTTGATGCGGAAATTTTTCCTTTTTGAAAGCTCATGCAGGATGTTGCTGGCCGGCGTGATCGGATAGCTTCCGTAGAGCACCTCTTTCTGGGCGAGCTGCGCGGCCGCGATGATGCCAATCGCGGTGGCTTCGTTGCCGGTGATCTTCCGGTAGACGCCCGGCTGGATGTCAGCCTTTTTTATCACGTAGCGGTCAGCGATGGTTTCGGTGATGTCGCCGTAATTGTAACCGGCTTCGACGGCCAGGATATTGGCCTCGGCGATTTCGGGCTTCTTGCCGAATTTGTCCCGGATCCATTTGATCGTGTGGTCGGGCGTGCGGCCGTAGATCCAGAACATGAGGCCGAGCGCGAAGAAGTTTTTGCAGCGGTCGACTTCGGTGGCTTTGATCTTCGCGTCGACGAGCGCGTTTTTCGTAAGCGACGAGAACGGCACTTGCAAGAGCGAATAGTCTTTAAGCGTGCTGTCCGTGAGGGGGTTGGATTTCCAGCCTGCTTTCTTCAAATTTTTTTCGGTGAATGAATCGATGTTGAGGACCAAAAGTCCGCCTTTTGCGAGGTCGTTCAAATTAACTTTGAGCGCCGCAGGATTCATCACCACTAAAACGTCCGGCGCGTCGCCGGCCGTGTAAATTTCATTGTGGCTGAACTGGATCTGGAAGCTTGAGACCCCCGGCAGCGTGCCCTGGGGCGCGCGAATCTCCGCAGGGAAGTCGGGAAGCGTGGCGATGTCATTTCCCATGAGCGCCGAGGTGTCGGTAAACTGGTCGCCGGTGAGCTGCATGCCGTCGCCGGAATCGCCGGCAAAACGTATCGTTACGGATTCAAGTTCTTTTTCTAAGTGTTTGACTGCCATGTTATTCCAGCATTAAAAGTTTATGTCATTTCGAACGAAGTCCCGTTAGAAATCGCATTTCTGACGGGACGAAGTGAGAAATCTCCTACCTATGAGATTTCTCGGCCTTTGGCCTCGAAATGACGGGTTTTCTACCCACCTTCGACCGTCTCATGAATTTGATCCGCTCGCGGAGGCAGATTGAACACTTCTGTCGGTAAGAGTTCAGCTAAAAAGTTGACGATCGTGCGGATCGAAAGCACGCCGTTCATTTGCCCGTATTCATCGACCAGCGGCACGTGGCGGATGTTAAATTCAAACATGCTTTTGAGCGCGTCCCCCACCGTGTCTGCCTTCGTCAGCGTATGAACGTCGGTTTTCATGTATTTGGACACGGGCTCATCCAGCGAGACGCCGGGTTTAAGCACTTTCATCAGCACTTCTCTTTCGGTGAACATGCCGATGACCTTGAGGTGCCGGTCCGCGATGACGAGGTAACCGGCTTTTTCGCGGTGCATCCGATCAAGCGCTTCTTTTAACGGGATGTCAGGCGAAGTTGTCACGAGTTTTGGCCGCAGGATCTGGAAAATCCTCGTTTCTTTTAAAATCTCTTCGATAGTTTTCGCTGGCATAGAAGCACCTTTTGGATTTAGAGAGACGCCATTATAGCACAATTTAAGCGATTAAAGAATCCGCTAGAATCCAGGTTATTTCATGGTAGGATAAAAGGCGAAATGGAAACGAAGATAATCAAAAAATTAAGTGAATTTGGTGAGGGTTTTAAACACCATCATGAGAACTACGAGGCCTACTCGATCTCCCAGATCCGCGAGACGGGAGGGGTATGGGATTTCGGAAACCTGGTATTTCACTTCCCGGAGCACTTCGGTTTTTGCTATGGAGTGGACAAGGCGATCGACATGGTGTTTGAGACTTGCGAGCGCTTCTCGGGAAAGAATATTTTTTTGACGGATCAGTTGATCCATAACCCTTACATCAATGGGAAGCTCAAGGAGCGCGGCGTGCAGTACCTGAAACGGGATGCGCAAAATCTTCTCCTGTGCGATGAGTTGAATCCCGCGGATATCGTGGTGGTGTCGGCGTTCGGAACGGATTTCAGGGATATCCGGAAACTGAAGGAAAAAGGGGTCACGGTGGTCGATTCCACCTGCGGTGCGATCGTGAATGTATGGAAACGAGTCGAGGGTTACGCGAAAAACGGGTTTATTACGATCATGCACGGCAAGCGGAACCATGAGGAGACGCGCGCGACGGTGTCGCAGGCTGTGAAAGAGGGCGGGACTTATATTATCGTAGAGAATAAAAAAGAGGCCGGGGAGCTTGCCGAGGTGATCCGCGGCAAATTTAAGGAGTCAGAGTTTATAAAAAAATATCCTGACGCTGTGTCGGAGAATCTGCGTTTGAGTTTTGCGGATGGCCCCGCCACAAATCGCGTCGGGTCCGCCTTCGGCGGAAAGATGGGCATGGCCAATCAAACCACGATGCTGAAAGGCGAGTCGCTTGAGATACAGGAGGTTTTGCGGGCGGCTTTCCGCGAAAGATTCGGCCAGGCGCCGACCGCCGAGCGGTTCAGGAGCTTTGACACGATCTGCGGCGCCACGCAGGACCGGCAGGACGCGCTGAGAGGCCTGTTGGATAAAAAACTGGATTTGATTTTAATCGTCGGGGGGTTTAACAGTTCCAATACGACGCACCTGGCTGAGATTGCGTCTGGGAAACTCCCGATTTATCACATTGAAAGCGCGGAGGACATTCTTTCCAAAGACGCCATACGCGCCAGGGACCCTGTGACGGGCGCCGTGAGAGAAGAGAAATCCTGGTTCCCCCCACACGCACGTAATGTCGGCATTACTTCCGGCGCTTCGACACCGGACATCATTCTGCAAAAAGTAATTGAAAAGATAAGAATTTATGTTGATATAATTTAGGATTAATTTTATCGCCGAGGTAGCTCAGTGGTAGAGCGCTGCCCTGAAAAGGCAGGCGTGGGCGGTTCGATTCCGCCCCTCGGCATATTAAATTAAAAAGGTGCCTCTGGTCTTCGCGGCGCCTTTTTAATTTAATTGATCCCCGGGC
>MHFI01000020.1 GCA_001804125.1 Omnitrophica bacterium RIFCSPHIGHO2_02_FULL_51_18 | reverse complement strand
GCATTGTCCTTTTGAAGATGGGGCATGGTGAGGTGGAATATTCTCTGGCGGGACTAAGCTATTACAAAATACCCGCGGATTCCCGCCGGACGTTCGTGATTTTTTTGCCGATCTTTGAAATATTATTTGATATATCAATAATTATCATGTAAACTATAATCAACAGTAAGGAGATTTTGGGTATGCCAATTTTTAGTGAGCTTGGAATACGAGATAGTAAGAATAGACAAAAAGAAAAGTTTTTATACAACATGGCTTCGTGTTATGCCCTTGTCGAAAGAAAAATAGACGAAACCTTGAGTGTCTATGGGTTAAGTCCTGTGACAATGAATGCACTTTTGGTAATAAAACACGTAGGGAAAAACAAGGGGTTGCCTCAAAGCGAGCTATGTAAAAAGATAATTGTAACAGCAGGGAATATTACCCGGCTAGTCGATCGTCTAGAAAAGAACAAATTTGTTGAGAGGGTATCGTTGACAGGTGATAGAAGAGTGAATCTCATAAAGGTCACGAAGAAAGCATCCGATCTTTTAAACAAAGTATGGCCTATATATAAGAAGAGCGTTGACAAAATAGTCTGTCTGCCTGAAGGTAATCTAGTTAATGTCACATCGGTCTTAGAAAGTCTGCGACAAACGATCTCACAGAATAATGGAGGGAAAATCAAGCCATGAGAAAATGTCCGAAATGTCATAAGACGTATGATGATTCATGGGCGCAGTGCTTATCCTGCAATGAAAAACTCATTAATACTGAGGACTCCAATATTTCCAGGGTGCAGTTCCTCAAATATCAAGAAGTTGTTAATAGCCAGTTTGAACGGTTTGATCAGCGATTGAATAGACTGGAAAAGTCCGCAGGAATCGAGAGCGTAGGCGGAACCAAGATAGCTGTTGGAATTCCAATGGTCGAGGAACCAAAATCAGCGCCATTCGTAGCCAAGCCCAAAAAAGAAATTCTCAAGGAAGCAGATATCGAATCCACAATAGGGCTTGTGTGGCTTAACCGCATAGGCGTCATTGCCCTGCTTTTTGGCGTAGCCTTCTTTTTAAAATATGCTTTTGATAATCGTTGGATCGGAGAGTTGGGACGTGTTCTATTAGGACTCGTCGCGGGGTTTGGTATGTTAGTCGGCAGTGAATTCACAAGAAATAAGAAATATGATGTTATGTCTCAAGGCCTTCATGGTGGCGGTGTCGGGATACTTTACCTATCCATATACGCCTCATTTGGATTCTATCACTTGATTGGTCTCACCCCAGCGTTGGCATTCATGAGCGCTGTTACCTTATACTGTGGTTTCTGGTCTATACGCACCAACTGGCTAAGTTCCGCGGTTATAGGGATAGCCGGAGGGTTTCTAACACCTCTTTTGTTTAACACTAAAATCCTGAGTCCTCAACTTCTTTTCTCTTACATAGCGCTTTTAGATTTAGGTGTTTTATACATGAGCATTTACAAAAAATGGCGATTTTTGAACCTAGCCTCATTTGTTTCGACCTGCTTCTTATTTAACACTTGGTACACATCCAGCTATAAGTCCCAAGACTGGGTGACTGCATTTTTATTTGCCTCCATGTTCTTTGTTATATTTTGCCTACTTTCAATCAGTCATAATTTAATTCGCAAAGAAAAATCGGATGGGACTGATCTCAGTTTAGTGCTTTTCAACGGAGTAGCCTATTTTTCAGCACTTTTTGTTATATTGAAGCCTCACGCCGGAACGTTGCCCGGACTTCTACCTATCGGTTTAGCCTGTGTTTATATGGCTTACTCGTACAGTGCTCTGAGGCGTTGCAAGGAAGACAGCGGACTTATATTGAGTTATGTAGGCCTAACCGCGCTTTTTGTGACCATTGCGATTCCAATTCAGTTGAAGCAAAACTGGGTCACGATCAGCTGGGCTGTGGAATCGATTGTTTTGTTCTGGATAGGGATGAGACTCCGGCATTCGTATATTCGAAAAGCCGGAATGGTTGTGGGCGCCTTAAGTTTAATTCGACTGGTAGCCATAGACTATCCGTATAACCCTTATAACTATAATCATTCAAATTATGCGTTTATTTTAAATGAAAGGATGTTTACGTATACGGTGATTGTGGCGGTTTTATTCGCAGCCGGGTGGCTTTATAAAAAATATAAAAATGAGATACGCCAGGACGAAAGAATCATGTCGACGCTTTTAATTATACTGGCAAATGTCGTGCTTTTAATCCAATTGTCTCTTGAATCACAAACTTATTTTTCACATATGGCTTATGTTAAAACCTTACTGGCAGGGCTACCTGAGCAAGGTCCTAAGTTTAGAGGGGTATTCACATCGACTTATAGCGATCTATTCAGCGCCAGACAGCTCAGTATCTCAGTTTTATGGATTATTTATGCCCTTATAACCATTGCAATTGGTATTTATAGGAAATTTCGCGCGCTGCGTCTTATGGCGTTGGTTCTTTTCGGTATTGCTGTGCTCAAAATATTCTCATTTGATCTTTCCCATCTGGATCGCATTTACCGCATCATATCCTTTGTAGGACTGGGTCTAGTTTTAATGATGGTGTCGTTCTTTTATCAGAAATATAAGGATCGTTTGCGTGATTTTGCGTTAAAAGATTAAGGAGGTGTCCTATGAGATTAGAGGCTAGGGTCAAATGCATTTTTTCTCTCGGATTTGTGGCGTGGTTAGCAATTTCACAGGTGTGCGGTGCCGAGACTCCATTGAAACAGTGGGAATTTAGCCGATCGATTGAAATAAATAACAATGCCAGCCAGGTTGTTGCGGCGGAGTTTGATGGAAAAGTTTATAACTCCTCTCGCCCGGATCTTTATGATTTAAGAATAATGAGTTCGCAAGGCGCGGAGGCACCCTATACAATCCGAAGGCAGGCTGAAGTCATCAAGGCCAAGAAACTAATATCCAAGGTTTTATCTAATGAAGTCAAAGCAGAGGAAACCAGCCTTTTGATAGATCTGGGTGAGAAAATAGGTACGTACAATGAAATTAAACTTATTCCTAAGCACAATAATTTTTACAGGAAAATAGACGTGGAAGGCTCCCAGGATAACAGAAACTGGGAGGTGATCCGGAAGGGTATTGGTGTCTATTCTTTATCCTATGAAGAAAGCGCTAATTATTTCGCAAGCCTTACGAATGAAACTTACGCCGGATATAGTTTTGGGCATTATTCTTCACAAAACTTAAGCTTTCGGTTTCCAGAGGCAAAGTTTAGGTATGTGCGTGTCGTAATCCCTCATAATCAAGATAAAGAGCCTATAGAATTAAGCGACGTCCAGATCCTCACATCGGAAAAAATCGAGGCCGCGGAAAGCACATACGCTGGGGTTATTACTAAGACAGAGATCAGCCAAGACGGGAAAAGTGTGGACGTCTTTGTAGATTTAGGGGATAAAAATCTGCCTATTGAAGAAGTCGAAATATCATCAAACCAAACTAATTTTTTCAGACGAATCGAGATCCAGAGCAGTAACGATATGAAAGAATGGAGCCAGGCGGGCGACGGAACTATTTTTTCTATTTTATTGGATGGAACGGTGAATGCTAACCCTATGGTACGGTTTGGTGAAACCAAATGTCGGTATCTTAAAATAAAAGTACTGAACGGTGATAATAAGCCGATCCAAATAGATTCGGTGAAGGCCCATGGATTAAAACAGTTTGCTGTGTTTCTCCGTGAAAATAACACGGCCTATGATCTGTGGTATGGCAATCCTGCGGCACCATCAGTGTCTTATGATATAGAGCAAGTTCTGAGCACTAAATCGTTGGCAGATTTTGTGAAGGTGCATCTGTCCGAAGAAATACGGAATAAAAATTTTGAGCCTGTCAAAGAGTCAAAACCGTGGACAGAGAATAAACCGTATTTGCTGTGGGCCGCCATCGGAGTTATCATCCTGGGATTAATAGGTCTCGCAACTCAAGTGATCAAAAAAGTCGATGAAAAATAGTTTTACGCTCTTTCAGTGTTTTTTTACTTTCGCAATGTATCTACTGGGAGCTTGTCTTCTCGGCGTAGCTCTCGTCCCATCTTTTATTTTGCTTCTCAACGCTTGGAATTTAGTAAGTCCATTAAATATATATTTCAAAGCCGTGGCATTATCATTCAGTGTTGGGATTGGATTTTTTGTCTTTGGGGTTTCGCTGTCACTTGAAACAATCATTTTACGATACCTTCTTAATCTTAAAATAAGAGAAGGGGAATACGGATATTTTTCCCTAGAAGCCGTGAAGTGGGCGTTTGTAAACGCGATGATTTTAATCGTAAATCTTACTTTTATGGATTATATGAGGCTCACACCTTTATTGCCGTTTTATTATCGGCTTATGGGCGCTAAGATTGGCAAAAGAGTTCAAGTCAATACTAAAGGCATCGCTGATGTTTCCCTTATTGAGATTGGAGACGACTCTGTTATCGGGGGTGACGCTGTACTGATTGGGCATATTGCGGAGCACGGAAAGCTTAAGCTTAAAAAAACGATTATAGGACAGAAAGTCACAGTTGGACTCGGCGCCGTTATTATGCCAGGATCTACGATAGGCAATGGTTCCCTTATTGCCGCAAGGTCCGTGTTATCGAAAAATACAATTGTCCCTGAGAAATCATTATTCGCAGGGACACCCGCTAGGTTTATAAAAAATCTAGAAGCGGATAAGATCGAAAGCAAAACTATTTAATGCAAGAAGCGGTTATCACCAATTCAGGGATAAAAATCTCCATACGGCACACGCGAGTTTTAAAAAACACCTCGATTGTGATTGCTCCAGGGTTTTTTCAAAGCAAGGAAACCAAAACATTTCATAAACTTGAGAATGAGCTTCTAGAATATTTCGATGTTGTCTCGATGGATTTTAGAGGGCATGGAAAGTCAGAAGGACTTTACACTTTTTCAGCGTATGAAAAGGAGGACTTAAAGGCGGTTATCGATTATTCTCGCCAACATTATAAAAAAGTCGGAGTACTCGGTTTTTCGTACGGCGGTTCGATCGCTATTCTGGAGCAGGTCGAATACAGAAACATTGATAGTATGATTTGCGTGAGTTCGCCGATGGCCAGTGATAAAATCGAGTTTAAGTGGTGGACACCGGATGCCATTAAACTCGGTATCAGAGGGCTTGAGCTGGGGGCGGGAGTAAGACCAGGCAATATATTTCTTCGTAAAACAAAACCAATCGATGTTGTTTCCTCGGTTTCACCCATACCTATTTATTTTATTCATGGTACTCATGATCCTACTGTCAGTTTAAAACATAGCGAATATCTTTACAAAAAGGCCAAAGAACCTAAAAAGGTTAAAATCTTTGAAAATGGCAGTCACGCCGAAGAGATCTATCGGCAATTTCCTGATCGATTTGTTGAGGAAATAAGAAATTGGTTTTCTGAAACCTTGGAAAGTTAGAGGAAGAGCACCATTTTAAAAAAGTTATGAGACGAGGACGTGAAAATTAAACTAAAACTTATTCTGGCGAATAGTTGGCACAGAAAAGAAATTTATCGCATTCGCCACGAAATCTATGCTTCCGAACTGAAACAGCATGCTGAGAATGCTGGCGCCAAACTTTCTGATTCCGTGGATAAGTTTAATACTTATGTTGTTGCCCTGACAAAAGGGGACACCCATTTATTTATAAATCGTAACTTATAAATAAATGGGTGTCCCCTTTTACTTTTATATAGTAAAATAACACCCTTTGCGGAAGTGGCGGAACTGGCATACGCGCATGTTTGAGGGGCATGTGCCGAAAGGCTTGAGGGTTCAAATCCCTCCTTCCGCATAACAAAAGGGGACACCCATTTATTTATAAATCGTAACTTATAAATAAATGGGTGTCCCCTTTTACTTATTCCAGTGTCACCGTAATGACATTTAAGGATTTTTTGGGGAGTTTGGATAGAATTTCTTTGGGGATCAGCACTTCTTTTTGATTGAGCGCCAGACTTTTCAGTTCTTTCCCGTTGATACCGACCTTTGTGACGCAGTAGTGCTCGTAGGGAATTTTCTTCGGGTTTTTGTAGACTACTCGGATTCGTTTCTCGGCGAACGGCGTTTCCACGGAGAGTTCATTGGTTTTTTCGAACTCGTTTTTTGTAAATTTGGGCGACAAAAGAAGGTCCCCGTAAAACCCGCGCACGCCGAATACCTGCGTCAAAAGCGTCATCACAAGCCAGCTTGCCGAGCCGGTGAGATAGTGGTACATGCCGCGGCCCTCGGAATTGAAATATTCAGGAATGCCCGGGTAGATCTTGCTTTTCTCGGTGCGGAGGCACATTTTGTAAATCGAATCGATGACCTCGCAGCCCTCATTGACAAAGCCTCTCTGGTACAGCGCATGGGCGAACATCACGGCCATGTGGCTGAAGAACGCGCCGTTTTCCTTTTCGCCGTATGCGAAGGAAAACGCGCGGCCAAGGTCCGGGCGGATCGTATGGAAGTCCGTGTTCAAATGAAAGCCGCCGTGCTCTTTGTCTTTAAGGTAATGTTTGGCCGTTTTAAATATTTCCTTGACCTGATGGTTGTCGGCCACGCGGCTCATGATCGGAAACACCTGGCCGGCCAATGTCATGCGAAGGCCTTGTGGAAATTCGCCCTCGACGCGGCGGCCATGATTGTCATAGTAACCGTTAAAAAAGCCTTCACCGGCGCGCGTCTGCACCCACTCTTTTTTACGCACGTGGTTGGCAATGAATTCGCTCTTTTCCTTCAAATCCGCGACAAGTTTTTTGACCGGCACGTTGACTTTTTTGCCTGAGATTTCCGGCTGGACGGCTTCAAAGTATCTTTCAAGGCGGTTTTTCTTGGCCTGCGCGGAGTCGTAATTCACTTTTTTGGCGTTCACCCGGTCCAACAAAAGCAAGAGTTCCCTCGCAAGTTCCACGGTTTTCAGGTCTTTTCTCTTCGCGATTTCTTCGACGAGGCACGCCAATTTACCGAGGTTGGACCCGTAAAGCGTCGTAAACGCGACACTTTCTCCGCGCTCATAGGCCATGTCGAGGCCATCATTCCAGTCGGCGTTTTCAAGGCGGATATGGTTGTGCTCGCCGACGTTGAAAAATTGCACGAGGTGCTGCACGAGAATGTGTTCAAGGAGAGTGCCCCTCACCACGGCCCCCCTTCTGGTTTTTAAGTTTTTTCCGTAGTCTTCGTTCCAGCGGGGATCTTTTTCTCTCGCGCGGGACAACTGCATGTCCCGAAAATAGCGCGCCTCCTGGAAGAGGATCTCAAAATCGCCGCTTTGATGAATATAAAGTTCCGTCGTGAGGTAGGGCCAGACGCCGTGGTCCATCCATACGCGCGTGATGTTGTTGCGGTCCGCCATGAACTCGCCGGCGCTTGGGCCGATGATCGTGGCATTGGAGCCGTCGATCCGGACGCCGTTAAAGTTATCAAGTAAAAGGGCCCCCGCTTCATGCGGGGAAGCCAGAAGCAGCGCCAGGCAGTCCTGCCAGAGGTCCCGCCATCCGCGCCCGCCGCGTCCATAATCAAAGTCAGGGAGAAATGAGCATCCGAAAAGTTTTCTTAAAGTGGGTTGGAGCGTGACCCACTTTGTCCATCCATTATAGTTTTTGTCCTGCGTGTGAAAGGATACCGCGCTGGCTTTTTGCGTCCAGACGGCCTTGTTTTCCTTAAGGGCTATTTCCGCTTTTGCCAGTGAACCGAATTTTTTAATCCATTCGTCGAGTTTCGGTTCTTTTTCGGCAATGCCGAGCATCAACACAAAATGGGTTTTTTGCCGCGGGGCCAAAGAAACTGTTTTAAAACGAAGCGCCCCGATCGCGGATTTTCCCTGGTAATGGCTTCCGTCTTTCTGGGGAGGGGCAAAGTTTTCGATGACGGCCTGGGGCGTCTCGAAGCTTCCGCCTTCGCCGATAAAATCGGGCACTGTCGGGAAGATGCCCGCCGGGGGTTCTTCGTTTCCGCTCACGCCCAGCACGCAGTACAGGAGCTCATTCACTTTATGGCCTCTTTCATCAAAGGACATCGTGGGTCTCACGGCGATGCCGGCGGTATGTGGAATGATGCGGTGCAAAAGCGACGTCACGTGGTGATGGTCCCTCAAGTTATCGGCGGATCTTCCAAAGATGGGAATCGCGGAAGTGGGGGTGACCTTAAGGGTTGATTTTCCGATATTTGTGATGCTGACGACCATGAGTTCCACGGTGTCGTCCGAGACGGGAGTGAAATTAGTGATCTCAGATTTGAGGCCTAACAGACGATTTTCCCGCGACACCTTGTGCCAGAGCATGCCGGCTTCCAAAGTCACTTTCTCATCGTTTTTATTCAGGAACTTGTTTGCAAATTGAACGGCCGAAGAGCCCGTAGCCGACCAGACGCCGTGGCCTTCGACATAAAGCCAGAAATTCCGGCTGGATTTCGTGTTATGGAGGTCTTCAACCGAGACGGGGAGGGTTAAAAACGAATTATGGCTTGTTTTAATGTCCCCGTGAAGGTTGGGAGTGATGCTGGAAAGGATGCCGGCTTCGTTGGCCAGCGGGAAGTAAAGGCGGCTCAAGCGATCCGGCGATTCAACCTTAAAACTTGCGTGCTCATCCGTGAATTGCCACAGACTGTTTTTACCGTACAATGATGTAGACATAGGCGTTGGAAGCCATATAATATATACCTTTTTGGCCCCATCGTCTAGTGGCCTAGGACACTACCCTCTCACGGTAGGGACACGGGTTCGACTCCCGTTGGGGCTATTCTGCTTCGCTGCGTCCTTGTCGGCGCGGCTTCACGGGAATCCTTCCAGACCCTGCTTTTCTGTAACAGTTTAGTCATTTCGAGCGAAGCCCCGCCATTTGGCGGGGCGAGCGAGAAATCTCATCGAGTCGTGTGATGAGATCTCTCGTCGCTTCGCTCCTCGAGATGACAGAGGAGGACTTGCAGCGACTAAACTATTACGCTTTTCTCGCTCCTATTTGTAAACTATTAGTCAATCATGTATACTTATGACAATATAAATATAATATTATTTACTTGTGCTAACACTTAGTAGGGCTCTATGAGACTCCGTGTCAAATCTGTGTTCATTACAGGCGTAGTTGTCATTGCCGTGTTCCTCGCTGCCTGCGTGGTTTTGAAAATGACAGTGTTGAATGCTTTTCTGAAAGCCGGAGAAGAGGTTACGTTGCGCAGCACTCGGCAGGCGCTCAAGGTTTTTGACCAAAACGCGATGGAATTCGGCGAGCGCTTTGCCGGTGAGTCCAGTTCGGATGATGCCTATCAATTTGTGGCGGACGGCAACCGGGCATTCATCGATTCCAATCTGAATGATAAGACGGTGCAGAGCATGAAGCTTCATTTGATTGTTTTCGTGGATCTGGAAGGAAAAATCGTGTTTTCAACGGGGTTTGACCCACTAGGTCGTAAGGAGATTCTCGACGAGGCCCTGTTGAAAAAACATTTCTCAACCGGAAGCCTTCTCATGCGGACATTGACCGAACAAAAGAATCTTGCGGGGATTTTGATTTTGCCCCGGGGGCCCATGATTATCTCCTCGCGCCCGATTTTGAACAGCAGAAACGAAGGGCCTCCTCGAGGCACGCTGATTGACGGACGTTATCTGGATGAGAATCAGGTGAAGCGCCTAAGCCTTTTAACAGATCTCAAGCTCTCGATTTACCGTCCTGATGATGCGCTTCCGCCGCCGGATATTGAGTGGGCCCGCTTCTCTTTGATGAACAAACGTTCCGTTCTGGTTCGCCCGATGGACGAAGAAACCATCGCTTCCTACGTCTATCTTGAAGACATCTACGGAGAACCCCGGTTGATTTTAAAAGTTGAAAAGCCGCGCGATGTTTATCGAAGGGGCGAAGCCAGCGCATTCTCATTTTTAATTTCGATGATTTTTATCGGCCTGATATTTATGGCGGTGACGCTTCTTTTGTTGGAACGGATTGTTTTATCGCGCGTCTATGTTTTAAACGCGAGCGTCAACCAAATCAGGAAAACCGGCAAATTATCGACGCGTGTGCCGGTCAAGGGTAAAGATGAGCTTTCGAACCTTGCGGAGTCCATCAATGTGATGCTTCAGTCCATCCAGTCTTCCCACGAGGAACATTTAACGAGCAAGGAGCGGTTTGAGTTTGCCGTGCGGGGGTCCAGCGACGGGCTGTGGGACTGGGACCTTACGACGAATCAAATTTACTATTCACCCCGGTACAAGGAGCTCTTGGGATACGAAGAACATGAGTTTAAGAATGCATTGTCCTCGTTTGAATCTCATCTTCATCCGGAAGACCGCCCCCGGGTTTTTGAGGCGCTGAAAAACCATCTGGAAAAAAAAAGTCCTTACAACATTGAGTACCGCCTGCGCAATAAAAAGGGAGAATATCTGTGGTGCCGCGCCAGAGGCCGCGCCGTGTGGGACCCCAGTACGGGAAAAGCGCTGCGCATCGCCGGCTCCCTGACGGATATCACAGAACGCAATAAGGCCGAAATGATCATTCGTGAAAATGAAAGGCGCATGAGGACGCTCCTGGAAAACGTGGAATTTATGGCCGTGGGCTTGAATGCCGACGGGCGCATCGAATATGTGAACCCCCATTTTCTGAAACTGACCGGATACTCGCGGGAGGAGCTTTTGGCGAAGTATTGGTTCTCTCTGTTTATCCCCGAGGCGGAAAGGTACGAGACCCGGATTGCGTTCAAGGAGTTTTTAATCAAAGAATCGCCGCGCCGTACCGAAGCGCCTATTTTGACAAAGGCCGGCCACGCAAGGCGGGTCGTCTGGAACCACACGCTGTTGCGTGACGACGTGGGCCGGGCCATCGGCACATTGAGTCTTGGGGAAGACATCACCGAAATCACAAGACTTCAGCAAGAGATGATTGAGGCCGACAAGGCGGCGACCGTCGCGCAACTCGCGGCCGGTGCCGCTCACGAGGTTAAGAATCCGCTGGCGATCCTCTTGCAGGCGGTCGAATTCTTGTCGAAAAATGTGAAGGACAAGAATCCGGAGATCGAGAATCTTCTGAAGAAGATGGAAGAGGCGATCCGCCGCGCCGATAACATCGTTAAAGGGCTTTTGGACCTGTCGAGGCCTTCGCAGCTGGATGTCAAGCAGGAGGATCTGAATTCGATCATTGACCACGCACTTTCCTTGATTAAGAACCCTATTGACCGCAAGCGCATTCACGTCGTCAAAGCGTTAGACCCGTTAATTCCGCGGATCAGCCTGGATAAGGACAAGATTATTCAGGCGCTGATTAACATTCTTGGGAATGCGCTGGATGCGATGCCGGAAGGTGCTGTGCTGAGCGTTAAAACGGGTGTACAATCAGTGAGTAATCTGGTGGTTGCGGGCGGCCGCGAGCAGAGTCAACCGGTGAGGATCGTGAAGCAGATCGTGACCGTCGAAATAGCCGATTCGGGGCCCGGGATTCCCGAGAATCTCTTGCCGAATATTTTTAAGCCCTTTTTTACGACTAAGCGCGGCCTGGGTGGGACGGGGCTGGGGCTGTCGGTCGTCAAAAATATCATGAAAATTCACGAAGGAGCCATCAACGTTTGCAATCGGAAAGAAGGGGGGACGCTTGTGACGCTGGAGTTTCCTGTTTAACGATTGCAAAAAACAAGAAAAAAAGGGGGGGTTCGATGAGTGCCGATAAGAAAAAAATCCTGATCGTCGATGATGAAGAAGCGCTGACGGAGCTTTTGAAGCTGAACTTGGAAGAGACGGGCCGGTACATTGTGGAGGTGGAGAATAAGGGCTCGCAGGCGTTCCGGGCCGCTCAAGCTTTTCGTCCGGATATCATTCTTCTCGACATTGTGATGCCTGACAAAGAGGGCTCGGAAGTGGCGGCGCAAATAAAATCGGACCCGATGCTTCGAGACACGCCGATCGTATTCTTTACGGCCACGGTCTCGTCCGACGAGGTGGGGCGTTTTAACGGCGTAATTGGAGGACAGCCTTTCCTTGCCAAGCCCGTTACGATCGAACAAATTGAGGCGTGCGTACGCGAGCACGCCAGATAGTTTAGGCCCCATTTTTTATGGATCGCGCTTGACAATAAAATAGACCGCGTGTATACTCGCTCGAAGTTGGTGCAATCATACAAAATCCGGTGAAATTTCAAGAGACTCTTCTTAGGTTTTTTCTCGTCACTCTCTCAGTGTCTTTTTCCCGAATTCCGAAGAAAGGGCCGATCTGTGATTATTTTAGTTGAACAAACATGAAATCCGTTTGGAAAAATATAAATTAACGCGGAATATCAAACATCAGAACAGGAAGGAAAAAAATGAAGCGCACAAAACTCATTACAATCGTACTTTTAGGCCTAGCGTTTACCGTCACAGGCTGTGGTCAAAAGTCGAATGACCAGGCGAGTCTTTCGGGCACGGGCTTTGACTCGCTTTCTTCGACCGAGGAATTGGCACAGCTTCCTCAGAGCACCACTTCCAACCAGCAGACTTCGGTGGAGGTGCTGCCCATCGAAACGGCGCCGGTGACTCAATCCGGGAACCAAACTTTCTCCACAACCAGTGCGGTTTCGGGAGGTGCCGGCTTTACGATTTCTTCCGCCGCTTCCGGTTTGAGCCGCGAACAGCAGATTCAAACAGCTCTGAAGAACGCCGGCCTTTATCAGGGCAACATCGACGGCAAAATCGGCCCGAGAACCAAGAAGGCCATCGAACAGTTCCAAACCAATAACGGTCTTAAGGCGGACGGAAAAGTCGGCCCGAAGACTTGGGCGGCTTTAGAGCCGTATCTGACGGGCACGGCCTCCTCGGGAGATACCACGGCTGTCACTGAGTAGTCTATCGGAGGTGAATAGGGAGGGAGACCCCAATGACTGATCTGGGTTCAGGTATGTTTACATTTCTTGTTTCGTTTGCGGTCGCCGTGGGCATCGTCACCGCTTTTGTGCTTTACCAGACCGCGTTTGCAAAAAAAGAGGTGAAATTAGCCGTAACGGAGCCGAGCAAGCCTTCCGCAGTTTCTCAAGAAAGACCTTCGGCCATTCGCGAGAAGATCAAAAAGATTTTTCAAGTCCAACCGAATCCCGAGAGTGCGGCTCAAGCTGTCTCGAACCTGGTTGAGGAACAAGCCCGCCAAATGACGCAGGATATCCGACAGG
This sequence comes from Omnitrophica bacterium RIFCSPHIGHO2_02_FULL_51_18, assembly GCA_001804125.1. Taxonomy (GTDB): domain Bacteria; phylum Omnitrophota; class Gorgyraeia; order 2-02-FULL-51-18; family 2-02-FULL-51-18; genus 2-02-FULL-51-18. The sequence continues at coordinate 27,877 of MHFI01000020.1, read as the reverse complement.
AGTATTCCGTCAAATACCAGCTTGCGGTTCAGGACAAGAACAACGAGGTGGAAAAGGTGAGGCGCGATTACAACCTCGTGATGGAGAAATACAGCCTCGTTGAACAACTTTACAGCCATGCGGATTATCAGCGCAAGCAAACAGAAGCGATTGTAAAAAGTATCGCCGAGGGCCTTGTGGTCGTCAATCAAAAAGGGGAAGTTTTGATGATGAATCCCTCGGCCGAGAAGATTCTCGGCGTCCAAGGCGGGCGGAAGGTCGGACAGAGCATTTATGAAGAATTGCCGAATGAGGTGCTGATTTCGATGGCGCGTTCGAACAAGGGCGGAGCGCAGGACCAGGTGATTGAAATCCAGAGCAAGGATGAAAACGTGAAGAAGGTCATCCGCTCTTCGAGCGCGGTGATACAAAACGAGGACGGCCAAACCGTGGGAATGGTGAACATCCTGACGGATGTCACCAAGCAACGGGAACTCGAGGAGATAAAGACGAAATTCGTGTCCAACGTGACGCACGAGCTCCGCACGCCGATCGTTGCGATACAAAAGGCAATCGAAATTCTGCTGAGCCCGAGCGCAGGTTCACTGAATGAGACACAAAGCAATTTTCTGAATATCGTGGCCAACAATTTGAACCACTTGAGCCGTCTGGTCGAGGACGTATTGGATATTTCGAGAATTGACTCCGGCAAGATGAAAATCAGGTTTGTCGAGTCGCGGGTGGACAAGGTGATTGACGACGCTTGCCAGGTGCTCGAAACATGGGCGAAGTCCAAGAACATTCAAATTGTGCGAAACTTTTTGAAAGGCATTCCGGAGTTTTCGATGGATCCCGGAAGGGTCACGCAAGTTTTAAATAATCTAATCGGCAATGCGATCAAATTCACCCCGGCCGGCGGCAGCATCACCGTTGAGACCTCCTGGTCGAAGGACGGCAAGTTTGTGTGTGTCAGCGTGGCGGACACCGGCGTCGGGATTTCTAAAGAACACCAACTGAGGCTGTTTAAGCGCTTCGAACAGTTCGGGGACCAGGTGGGGGTCAGCGGCACAGGGCTCGGGTTGTCGATTTCAAAGGAGATCGTGGAAAGACACGGGGGTCAGATTTGGGTTGAAAGCGAGGAAAAGAAAGGAGCGAAATTCACTTTTACGCTGCCTCTCTATCCAAAGGTCGGTTAAAAAACACGAACGTGTCAGCATAAGACGGGGTGATGATGATGGCTTCTGGCAGCATAGCGATATTGGTGATTGACGATCAAAAGGATTTTGTCGATACGATGTCTTTTTGGCTTCGCACGAAAGGCTACGAAGTCAAAACGGTCACGAACGGCCGGGATGGGATCGAGGAAATCAAAAAAGGCGGTTTTGACCTCGTCTTTTTGGATTTCAAGATGCCGGAAATGAACGGCCTTGAGACGCTGGAGAAAATACGTGAGTTTAATAAAACCATTCCGGTGGTCATGGTGACGGCCTATGCGGACGATGCGATTGTCCACGAAACCAAACGCTACAATATTGCCGGGTTTTTTTCCAAGATGGAAAAACTGGATCAATTGCAGCGAACACTCGATGTGGTGTTGCGGGGCCTCAGGCGTTCCAAATCATCCCCGTAGGTCATGAGGAAGCCCGCCGGGTTATTGGCGCTTTTTTTCTTAAGTGTCTTTCTTTGCGGCGCCGCTAAAAAAGAAAGCACGGCCGTGATCGGACTTGCGGCGCCGCTGACCGGGGATCAGGCTTATATCGGGCTTGGGGTGCTGCAGGGCGCGCAGATGGCCGTTGAGGAGGCCAATATCAGGGGCCCGGTCTTCGGGGATACCCGACTCAGGCTGGAAGGCCTGGATGACCAGCACAACCCGACACAGGCGGTGTTGGTCGCGAATAAGCTTGTGGCCAATCCGGACGCGGTGGGCGTCATCGGGCATTTCAATTCAAGCTGCACGAAAGCAGCTTCCGCCATTTACCATGAGGCGCGCATGGTGCAAATCACGCCTGCTTCCACCAATCCCGAAATTTCACGACAGGGTTTTGACACGTTTTTCCGCGTATGCGCCACTGACGATGTTCAAGCGCCGGCCGCGGCCGAGTTTGTCTGGAACAAGCTCGGGAAACGCAAAATTGCGATCCTCGATGACCAGACGACTTACGGAAAGGGTATTGCGGATGAGTTTCAGAAGAGATTTAAGTTCTTGGGCGGAGAAGTGCTTTTGCGCAATGGCATCACGCAGGGCGAGAAGGATTTTACGCCGCTTTTGACGAAGGTAAAATCGATAGCCCCTGAGCTTATTTTTTACGGGGGCGTCTACCCGGAGCTTGGGCTCTTAATCAAGCAATCAAGGAAGCTCGGGCTTACGGCGGCGTGGATGGGCGGCGACGGCATTTTTGACGTGACATTGATTCAGATTGCCGGCCTCGAGTTTTCCGAAGGAACTTATTCGACGATGCTCGGCATTGACCCTCACGAACTTCCGTCTGCGAAGGATTTTTTGACGCGTTATGAGGCCCGTTACGGACCCATAGGCTCTTTTTCGGCGTACGGCTACGACGCGACTAATGTGTTGATCGAGGCGATCCGCCGCGCTGGTAAAAACGACAGAGAAGCTGTCTTAAAGGAAGTAAGGAATACCAAGGATTTTCAGGGGATCTTAGGCCCGATTAATTTCGATGAAAAGGGCGACGCGATCGGCAAGAGTGTCGGGATATTTAAAATCGAGAACGGGAAGTTCAAATTTTTGGAAGAAATGAAGCCCTAAATGTCATTCTGAGGCCCGCCTCAGGCGGGCCGAAGAATCTAAAAAACGAGATCCTTCGTCACTTCGTTCCTCAGGATGACGTATGGGTTATCGCTCGCAATGACAGCCAGAAAATAATTTGAACGCCCACATAGAGCTTTTCCTCCAGCAAGTCCTGAACGGCCTTACCATCGGCATGATCTATGCGCTGATTGCGCTGGGTTACACGATGGTGTACGGCGTCCTGCAGCTTATCAATTTTGCGCATGGTGAAATCTTTATGGTGGGCGCGCACCTGGCGCTTTTGATGATCTGGGTTTTGACGTCTTTTTTCGCCGGTGTCCCGTTTTGGCTCGTGATTCTCGGCGTGTTTTTGTTTGCGATGGCCGGCGCGTCGTTCCTGGGCGCCGCGATAGAAAAAACGGCCTATAAACCTTTGCGGGGTTCGCCGAAGCTCACGGCACTGATCACGTCAATCGGCGTTTCATTTTTTCTGCAGAACGCCGTGATGCTTCTTTGCGGTTCCAGGGAAAAAACGGTTCCGGAAGTGGTCCCGAATCTGCGCTTCGGCTTGGGCGCGGTTTCTTTTTCGCTGGTTCAGCTCATTATTTTTCTGACCTCCCTGGGGCTCATGTTTTTCCTCACATGGTTTGTGAAGAGCACGTCCTTGGGCCGAGCGATGCGCGCGACCGCCGAGAATCCGGAGGCCGCGCTTTTAATGGGGATCTCGGTGAACCGGGTGATCCGCGTGACGTTTATGCTGGGCTCCGCGCTCGGAGCGGTTGCGGGAGCCTTGTTCGCGATGTACTACGGCAGCATCAATTTTCACGACGGGTATCTGGCAGGCATCAAGGCGTTTACGGCCGCGGTGTTTGGCGGCATCGGGAGCATTCCGGGTGCCATGCTCGGAGGAATTTTATTGGGGCTGTTTGAAGGGTTGGCAGCCGGCTATATCTCTTCCGAATGGAAAGACGCGTTCGCGTTTTTACTTCTAGGCGCGGTCCTTATTTTTAAACCTTCCGGTCTGTTCGGCGAAAATCTTCCGGAAAAGGTCTAATTGGATACTTTTAAAAAACATCCCTACTCTTTTCAAGTATTGTTTTTTTTATTTCCGTTTATTTTTTTCCCTCTGATAGATAAAAACGCCTACCACATGGACCTCATGACGAATGTCGGGATTTACGTGCTCTTGGCGATGGGCCTTAACGTGGTGGTGGGTTCCGCGGGACTCTTGAATCTGGGGTACGCCGCTTTCTTCGCAATCGGCGCCTACACCTATGCGTTTTTGAATTTGAACTGGCATTGGCCGTTTTGGGCCGCGCTGCCGGTTTCGGGGTTGGTGTCGATGCTTTTTGGGCTCGTGATCGGCATTCCTTCGATTCGCGTGAGAGGCGATTACCTGGCCATTACGACGCTGGGCTTCGGGGAGATTGTCCGGATCGCGTTTAACAATCTGGACCAGTGGACCGGCGGACCCAACGGGCTTTTGGGAATCTCAAGGCCTTCCGTTTGGTTTTTAAGTTTTGAAAATGGACTTCATATGAAACTTTATAAATTTTCGGTGAACGCCACGCCCTATTTTTATCTCGTGCTTTTTTTGGTCGCGGTGACCGCGTATCTGCTTTTTCGCATGTGTGACTCCAAGATCGGCCGTGCGCTGGTCGCGATCCGCGAGGATGAGCTCGCGGCCTCCTGCATGGGCGTATCGACGCTCCAGGTGAAGCTTGTCGCGTTCGGCGTGAGCGCATTTATTGCGGGGATTGCGGGCTGCGTGTTTGCTTCCAAGCAGACGATTGTGACGCCCGACAGCTTTGACTTTGTGCTGTCGGTGCTGATCCTGGCCATGGTGGTGCTGGGGGGAATGGGAAACATCTGGGGCGCGGCGCTGGGCGCTTTGGTTCTCGGTATTTTGCCTGAGCTTTTAAGGGGTTTTGCCGCGTACCGGATGCTGATCTTCGGACTACTCATGATTTTCATGATGATCTTTCGGCCTCAAGGGATCTTGGGGAGCCAGCTCATCCGCCGGGAGCTCAAAGGACACCGGAAGGAGGCTGACTCCCATGGCGCTTCTTGACGTGCGCTCCATCTCCAAGCGGTTTGGCGGCGTGTCGGCCGTGAAGCATATGAGTCTCACCGTGGACGCGGGCCAGATTGTGAGCCTCATAGGTCCTAACGGCGCCGGAAAAACTTCCTTTTTTAATTGTCTCACGGGCCTTTTGCCGGTCGACGAAGGGGAAATCCTTTTTCAGGACGGACGGACCCGGCTGAACGGCCTTCCGAGCCATAAGATTCTCCAGTGCGGCGTCGCGAGGACCTTTCAAAATTTGAGAATTTTTAAAAACATGACGCTGCTTGAAAATGTGTCAATCGGTTACCATACGCGCACTTCCTCAAAACTGTGGGATGCTTTTTTAAGAACCCGGCGGTTTAAGACGGAAGAAGAAAGGGTGTTTACGAAAGCCGAACTTCTTCTTTATTTCGTGGGCCTTGAAAAATGGGCCAATGAAATCGCAGCCAATCTTCCTTATGGCCATCAAAAACGCCTGGAGATTGCCAGGGCTCTGGCGTGCGGGCCCAAACTGTTGTGTCTGGATGAGCCGGCGGCCGGCATGAACCCGAATGAAAAGGCTGAGATTGCGGACCTCATCCGGCGGATCCGGCAAAAGGGGGTGACCGTGCTTTTGATCGAGCATGACATGAAAGTGGTGATGCCGCTTTCGGACCGCGTGATTGTGATGGATGAAGGCGAAAAAATTGCGGAGGGCATGCCTCAAGAAATTCAAAACAATCCCAAGGTGATCGAGGCGTACTTGGGAGAGGGCTAAAGTCGTGTTGGAACTCAACCACGTTTACACGCGTTATGAAAAGGTGGAATGTCTGAAAGGCATTACGTTTCGCGTTCACGAAGGCGAGATGGTGGCGCTTTTGGGCGCGAATGGCGCAGGCAAGACCACGGTTTTAAAGACAATTTCCGGACTCGTGCGCCCGACGGCCGGGGAGATTTTTTTTCGCGGAAAATCCATTGCGTTGCTGTCAGCCGAGGAGATCGTAAGGCTGGGGATTGTGCATGTGCCGGAAGGGCGTAAAATTTTCCAGAAACTGGATGTGCTTGAGAATCTGGAACTGGGCGCTTTTGTAAGGAACGACCCGGGGGAAACTGCTAAGGACCTGGAGCAAATCTTTGCGCTTTTTCCGGTTTTAGAAAAACGCCTGAAACAAAAAGCCGGCACTCTTTCCGGCGGAGAACAGCAGATGCTTGCCATCGGCCGCGGGCTTATGTCGGGGCCTTCGGTGCTTTTATTGGATGAACCCTCTTTGGGTCTGGCGCCGATTTTGGTTTCGGCGATTTTCAAAATGATCGAAGAAATCCACAGGCGGGGAAAGACAATCCTGCTTGTCGAGCAGAATGCCCGTAGGGCGCTTAAGATCGCCAAACGCGCTTATGTCATTGAAACGGGTCAGATAGTGCTGGAGGGAAGCGCCGACGAGATCCGGAATAACCCGGCCGTGCAGGAGGCGTATCTTGGGGGAAGGGAGAGGCGCTAGCGCGCGTTTTTTTTAAGGATGAAGTTGAGTTTGCCGGTTTTATCCAGCACGATGTCCAACCACTTCTCCTGCAAGGCTTTTCTGTGCGCTGCGCAAAGGAGTACCGGGTACATCTCGCCGGGTTGCGGCATCACGTTTGTCACGGTTTCAATCTCCACACCCTGGTTTGAACCGCAAGCGGAGCATAGTTTTGCAAGGGGCACTTCTTTGGGCATCGCTCTTTTCTATTGCTTATCCGTAAATCAATAGTATATTTTAATGTGCTCCTGTTTGCAACCCTTGTCATGTTTTGCTAAACTATTGACCTTATGGCCACGCGCGCGGCCGTTTCGGCAAAAGGCAGAGTGTGAAGACAAACGACGGAAAAGTAAGCCTTGTTTTTTTAGCGGCAGTTTTTACGGCTGTCTCGGTTTACGCGTCCAATGAGATTGCCAAAGCCTCCATTTCGCCGGGCCGGTCCACCCATTTCACCGTAGACAGCTCCGAGCTTGAGCCGTTTGATCTGAATAAGAAAACCGATGAGGAGGGGGGAATCAAATTTTATCAGGACGGAAATACCACCATCGGTTTTAACGAGGATGGCGGCCCGGCCGTCGGCACGAGGTTTTAGATCGCCGATATTGTCATTATAGGTGCCGGCGCCGCAGGACTCATGACGGCGATTCAAGCCGCTCGCCAAAATGACGGCGAGTCTTCGACAATTCTTTTGATAGACCGCCGCCAAAAAATCGGCGCGAAAATCCTGATCTCCGGCGGCACCCGCTGCAATGTCACCAACCGTGAAGTCCTGTCTTCCGACTATCAGGGCGGCGTTTCTCATTTCGTAAAGCACGTTCTGGAAGCTTTCACGCCCCGTGAAACGATTGATTTTTTTGGGCAAATGGGCGTGGAGCTGGTGTTAGAGCCCACCGGAAAGTATTTTCCGACGACCCATTCAGGAAAAACCGTGCTCGAGGCGCTGGTGAGAGAAACCGAGCGTCTGGGTATTGAACTTAAGACAGGCGTTGTGATTACCGGCGTTGAGAAGGAAGGAAATTTTTTTCGTCTTTCGGGAAAATCGGAGACGGAAAGCTCCCTGCTTGCCAAAAAAGTAATTCTCACGACCGGCGGACTGTCTTATCCCGAAACGGGGAGTGACGGCACAGGCTTCCAAATCGCCCGCTCTTTCGGCCATACGATTGTTGACACTGCGCCTGCACTGACACCGCTTACGACCGACGATGAGGATTGGCGCAGTTTAAGCGGCATCACGCTCCCCGTGAAACTTTCATTTTATAAACAAAACCGTAAAAAAGCCGAAGCCCGAGGCTCGTTTCTGTTCACGCATTTTGGTTTCAGCGGGCCGGTTGTTCTGGATATCAGCCGTCATTGGACGAAGGCGGGGCTCCAAGAGGAGCCGCGGGTGGAAGCCAGTTTCCTGCCGGATCAAAATGAGGCGGCGCTTGGGAGCGTCCTGGAGAAAAAGAAAAATGCAAATCCCCATAGGAAGCTTAAAACCGTGTTGTGTGAGGATTTTTCTTTGCCGGCGCGTTTCGTGGAGGTTTTCCTTAGGAAAGCGGGCGTCAGCACCGACAAGAAAATTATCCGCCTTCTTTTGAACTGTCCGCTCCGCGTCACCGGCGTTGTTGGTTACAAGAAAGCTGAAGTGACGGCGGGCGGCGTGGACTTAAAAGAAGTGAATGTGTCGACGATGGAATCCAGGAAGGTGCCTGGCCTATATTTCGCGGGTGAAATTTTGGATGTGGACGGCCGTATCGGCGGTTTTAACTTTCAGTGGGCCTGGTCCAGCGGCGCCGTGGCGGGCCGCGCCGCAGTGAAGAGTCTATCTTGATATCTATGACACGTTATACCATGCGCCTGATCGGTTTCTCGTCCAGCATGCTCCGTGGCATTGACGTAAGTGCGGGGAGCCCTGCCTGCCGGCACCTGCCCGTCCGGCAGGCGGGGGCAGGCTCGGCAAATTGGCAAAACTCGCGCTGGGCCGCGCTTCAAGACTTTGACATAAATCATAAGGGAGACGTTCAATCGGAAATTGTCCGAGGCGTCTTTTGGCTAAAAGACGCCGAGTTTTTTCCGATTGAATGAGGGCTCCCATGATTTATGGAGAAGTCACGCGGCATAAGAATCAAAAAGAGTTAGTCTTAAATTATACTTACAGACGCGAAGATCTATGATTTACTTAGTGTCTACATCGCCTAGAAGGAAGAAGTTGCTCCGAGAAGCGGGGATCCGGTTTCGGGTTTTGCGGCCGTATTATCATGAGAAAGACGTGCCGGGTCTTAGGCCAGCCGCGCTCGTGAAAAGACATGCGTTGGAAAAGGCAAAATCAGCACAGCCGCTTGTTAAGAACGGCACCTTGTTATCGGCCGATACGATTGTCTATTTCAAAGGCGGTGTGATCGGAAAGCCAAGAAACATCAAGGAGGCTGTTCGAATACTATCGAAACTGCAAGGCCGGTGGCATGCGGTCTATACGGGCGTGGCGCTGCTTAAGCTCTCGGCGGGTCAAATAATAAAAAAGAAACTTTTTTCCGAAAAAACAGGAGTGTTCATCAAAAAAATGTCCCCGGCGGATATCTATTCTTACTTTAGGAAGATCAGTCCGCTCGATAAAGCGGGCGCCTATGCGATCCAGTCGAGACAATCGTCGATCGTCGAAAAACTGAAGGGTTCCTTCTCAAACGCCGTCGGTTTGCCGATAGAGGAATTAAAGCGCTGGGTGACGCCGTCATTCGGCCCGTGGTTTTATTTGCTAATAATTTATGCTAGACTGAATTATTCGTGAATTCATAAAAAGGAGAATTTTGAGAGCGTGGAAGACAAGGTTTTGATTTCGAGGGAAGGTTACGAGAAGCTCAGGAAAGAGCTGAAACATTTGAAGACTGTGAAACGCAGGGAGATCGCGGAAGACATCGCGCGGGCACGGGCTTTCGGCGATTTAAAGGAGAACGCCGAGTACGATGCCGCGAAAAACAGTCAGGCGTTCAACGAAAAAAGGATCTCCGAGCTGGAAGACCGTTTGACGCGCGCCGAAATTCTCGATGACACGAAAATTCCCAAGGACCGGGTGTTTATCGGCGCGACCGTGAAACTAAAGGACGCCAGGACGAACGAGGAGATCACCTACTCGATCGTGCCTCACGATGAGGCCAATTTTGACGAAGGCAAACTTTCTGTTAATTCTCCGATCGCGAAGGGGCTTTTGGGCCTGAAGGCAGGGGATTCCGCCGAGATCAGGATTCCAGCCGGGACTCTGAAGTACAAGATTCTGAAGATAAGCCGCTCTTAAAAGGGGACAGCCATTTAAAAGGGGACAGCCATTTATAAATTAAATGGCTGTCCCCTTTTAAATGGCTGTCCCCTTTAACCACCCTTTAACCAAAATCCTCAATTAGTTTCTTGAGCGTTTCCACCGACTGGCACACGTTGATTTTTCCGCGAAACTCCGCAGCGCCCGGCAGGTTCTTGAAGTACCAACAGGCGATTTTCCGCATCTGGCAAACCACGGTTTGCTCATCGCGATAAGTCAGTTCAAGGTCGAGGTGTTTCAACAGCGCTTTTTTTCTTTCTTCGAAGCCCGGTTCTTGGGGAAGTGGTTTGCCCTGAAGCGCATGCTCGACCTGTCTGAAGATCCAGGGGTTTCCCAGCCCCCCGCGGCCGATCATGACACCGTCACATCCGGAGATTTTTTTGAGGCGCAGCGCGTCCGCGCCGCTTAAGATATCCCCGTTGCCGATCACGGGGATTTTCACGGTTGCTTTCACGAGGCCGATGGCTTCGTAGTCGGCGTTGCCCGAATAACCTTGTTCGCGCGTGCGGCCGTGAACCGTGATGGCATTCATGCCGCACTCTTCGGCAATCTTGGCGATGGCGGCGGCCTCTTTGCCTGAAGGGTCCTTGACGCCCAGCCGCATCTTGACGGTGACGGGGATTTTTTTGACAGCTTTCACGACCGCTTTAAAGATTTCACGCGCTTCGTCGGGTCTGGCAAGGAGCGCAGAGCCTGCGCCTTTGCCGGCAATTTTGGGGACAGGACAGCCGAAGTTGATATCTAAAAGATCGTAGCCCATGTCTTCTATTTTTTTGGCGGCCTCGCCCATCGCTTCGGGCCGGCAGCCGAATATCTGCGCGCCGAGCGGCTTGTCTTCAGGAAGGGTTTCCATGAGGCCGCCGGTGTTCTCGTTGCCGCGAATCAGGCCCTCGGCGGAGACCATCTCCAAAAAACAAAACTCCATGCCGTAGGAGCGCGAAATAAGCCGGTACGCGAGGTCCGTGCACCCCGCCATTGGTGAGGAGATAACTCCCGACTTTAAAGTGAGAGATTTAAGCTTAATCATGGGCGTATTGTAACACGAACCCTTCCTATGGTACACTACCCGTGCTTATAGCAGTTCTACCTGGCGCTGCGAAGTCGGTTTGATTCGCAGTTTTTATTTTTGTGTAACCTATTGTGAATAATCAACTTATGATAACTCAACAGAAGATCAGAAATGTCGCGATCATCGCGCATGTCGACCATGGCAAAACCACGTTGGTGGATGGGATCCTGCGCCAGATGCACGTTCACCGCAATATCGAAGAAATGGGTGAATGCATCATGGATTCGATGGATCTGGAGAAAGAGCGCGGGATTACGATTCGTGCCAAAAATGCGAGTGTTGTTTATAAGGGCATAAAGATCAATATTGTCGATACCCCCGGCCACGCTGATTTCGGCGGCGAGGTTGAGCGTACGCTCAAAATGGTCGATGGCGCGCTCCTTTTGGTCGACGCGAAGGACGGCCCGATGCCTCAGACGCGTTTTGTTTTAAGAAAAGCGCTTGAGCTTGGCCACAAAGTGATCGTCGTGATCAATAAAGTCGATCGTGCGGACTCGCAGATAGAGGAGGTCGTGAACCGTACGTTTGATCTATTTTGTGATCTGAACGCGAATGAGGAACAGCTTGATTTTCCGATCGTTTATACTGCGGCCACTCAAGGCACCGCCACATTGGATATGGCGAAGCCGGCCAAAAATATCAACGCGCTTTTAGACGTTATCTTAGAGAAGATCCCGCCTCCGAAGGTGGTCCTAAAGGGCCCTCTGCAAATTTTGGTACTCGCGCTCTCGCAGGATTCTTATAAGGGCAAGATGGGTATCGGGAAGGTCACCGGCGGGATGATCAGAAAAAATGATATTGCGATGCTGGTACGGCGAGATAAAAGCCGGGTGACAGCCAAAATTACAAATATTCTTGTTTATCAGGGTCTTGAACGCGCCGAGGTAGAGAGCGCGGAAGCAGGCGAGATTGTCGCGGTGGGGGGATTTGAAAACATCGGCATAGGGGATACGATCACCGATACGGCTAACCCCATGCCGCTTGAGCCTCCGGTGATTGATGAACCAACCGTGCAGATGACGTTCGGCGTCAACACCAGTCCTTTTTCCGGCCGCGAAGGCAAGTACGTCACCTCGAGAGTCTTGCGTGACCGTCTTTTTAAGGAGCTTGAAACCAATGTTTCGCTTCGCGTGACGGAAACCGACAGCCCCGACACTTTTTTGGTGGCCGGCCGCGGGGAATTGCATCTTGGAATCCTAATTGAAACCATGCGCCGCGAGGGTTATGAACTTCAGGTGTCCCAGCCGGAAGTCATTCTCCATGAAAAAAACGGCGTGAAGTATGAACCGTTTGAGTTTTTGATTGTAGACGTGCCGTCCGAATATCAGGGCTCGGTGATCGAGGAAATAGGAAAACGCCGGGGCCTCTTAAAAAATATGATTCAGGCGCCCCTGCCTGCCGGACAGGCAGGGACGGGTGAACTGCATCTTGAGTATCAGATTCCCACACGCGGCGTGATCGGGCTCAAAGGTGTTTTTATGACAAAAACGCACGGCACCGCGATCGTGCACCACGTGTTTGATGAGTATCAACCGATGGTCACGGAAAAGATTGAGTCCGCGCCGCATGGGTCGCTTGTTGCCAGTGAGCCGGGCGTGTCTACTTCTTATGGCTTGAATAATGCACAAGGCAGAGGCGCGCTTTTCATCGGTTCCGGCGTCGAGATTTACCAGGGAATGATTATCGGCGAAAATTCCAGGGACGAAGATCTGGACTTGAGCCCTTGCAAGTCGAAAAAGCTCACCAACATGCGCTCTTCCGGGTCGGATGATGCGATTGTGCTCACGCCGCCCAAAGAACTGCCGCTGGAACTGGCGATCGAATACATCGCGCCCGATGAGCTTGTCGAAGTGACGCCCAAGAGCATTCGTCTGCGCAAAAGGGTGCTTGACCCGCTTCAAAGAAAAAGATTGCGAAGACAAGAAGAATAATTACTGATTCTCTGTCATTTCGAGGAGCGAAGCGACGAGAAATCTCATAAAGAAGATTTCTCACTTCGTTCGAAATGACAAAGAAAGATCTCTCGCCCGACAGAAATATGTTGGGCTCAAGATGACAGGTTATGGAAAAATGACTCATGGGAAAGACAAAAGGCGAACGGTTGCAGGTTGTCTTAGCGCGTTTTGGGGTTGCCTCGCGTCGGGGCGTCGTGGCCATTATTGAAGAAGGCCGCGTGCGCGTAAACGGAAGTATTATCCGCGGGAAGGGCCGCCGGGTTTTCCCCGATGACAAAGTCACCGTTGATGACACGGAGCTTTCCACGGATGTTCCGCAAAAGAAGCGGTATTTTATTTTGAATAAACCCAAAGGCGTGATGACGACGATGCAGGACCCCAACGCCAAGCGTACGGTCGCCGATTTTTTTAAGGACGTTCCCGAGCGGTTGTTTCCGGTCGGCCGTCTCGACCGCGACACGACGGGTTTGCTCCTCATGACCAATGACGGCGAGCTGGCGTATCGCCTGACGCACCCGAAATTCGGCATTGAAAAGCGTTACCACGTGCGCGTGTTGGGGGTCGTCACGCAGGCTAAGATCAAAAGGCTCGAAGGCGGCGTGGATCTCGAGGAAGGAAAAACGGCTCCTTGCCGGATTGAGGTGGAGAAACTTTCGTCCCGCGAAACTTCTTTATTCGTCAAACTGCATGAAGGCAAAAAAAGGCAAATACGAAGAATTTTTGAGAAAAGTGGGCACCGGGTGATAGAATTGGAACGGTTGAACTACGGGCCTTTGTCCATAGAGGACCTCAGGTTCGGCGAGAGAAGGGAACTTACGCCCCGTGAAGTGAATGAACTTAAAAAAGCCACGGGTCTATCAGGGCTTGGTCAAATTTCTGGTTTAAGCCAGTCAAACAGGAGGGTAGGAAAACATTAGCATTCTAGACAGCATCCGCGACTTTTTCGGCGGACTTTTCGCTCCAAAGAGTGTTGCCACAGACAGCTCCAAGAAACTTTACGTCGGCAACCTGAATTACAATGCGAAGGACGAGGATATCAAAAGGCTTTTCTCGACTTACGGCCAGGTATTCGCCGTGCATCTGGTGAGGGACCGGCGCACAAAAAAGCCCAAGGGTTTTGCGTTTGTGGAGATGGCGAGTGTCGACGAACTTGAGAAGGCATTAAAACTGGGGGGCACGGAGTTCATGGGCCGTAAGATCACGGTTTCGATTGCGAAATCCCAGGGCCCCCGTTTTCGCGGACCTTTTCGCGGCAGCCGGCCGCGCTATTCCAATCGCAGCGGTCCCCGGCGCAGTGGTCCCGGCCCGACTCGTTTTAGCAACGAGCCGAAGGAAAACTAATACTGACATTTTACAGGAATGAGCGGATCTTTTTCGCGGTGAGCGCCAGCTCTTCCTGCGAAGCTTTTTTGGCATGCACGAAGCTGAATTCTCCCGGCACGCCCTGGACAGGAACCAGATGAATATGGGCGTGAGGAACTTCCAGCCCGTAAACCATCACGCCGATTTTTCTGCACGGCACCGCTTTTTTGATGGCTTGCGCCACCTTCTTGGCAAAGATTACAAGTCCCCCCAAGGACTCATCATCAATGTCGAAGATGTAATCAATCTCTTTTTTCGGGATTACGAGCGTGTGCCCGGCGTGAATCGGCTTAAGATCTAAAAAGGCGAAGAACCTCTCGTCTTCCAAAATCTTATGACAGGGTATCTCGCCTTTTATGATTTTAGTGAATAACGTGGGCAATTTTAGTACGCTCCTTTCAATCCATGCCAAGCCGCCCGAGGCGGCCCGTGAGCCTTGACTTTTCATACATCCATTGAAAGAAAAACGAGGCGAGCACCAAATAGGCGGCGTTCAGCGAAAGCGGGATGAAAAAAAATGCCGCATCCATCCGGCCCGTGTGGATTACCGAGCGCATTCCCTCAAACACGTAAGTGGCGGACAGGGCTTTTGAGACCGGTTGCAGCCAGGGCGGCAGCACGGAGAGCGGATAAAACACGGCAGCCAGCGGCTGGATCAGGAAAGGAATGCCCCAGATGAGCGCCTCCGCCGCGTGTCCCCAACGGATCATCAGCGCGGCCGTGAAGATCCCAAGCGCCCAGCCGAATAAAAGAAGGTTAAAGGATAAAGGTAAAAGGTAAAAGGAAAGATTGGAAATCCAGTTGAGATGAAAAAGGCTCGCGACGATCAAAGACAGGATCGTGACGATAATGAGAATTTTGACGATGCCGTAAAGAATCGCCGCGGCTATCCATTCCCAGATTTTGAGCGGTGAGATCAGGAGATTCAGGATGTTCTGCGTCCAGATATCCTCGACAAACGAAATACTGACCCCTTGTTGGCTTCGGTAGAGAATGTCCCAGAAAATCATCGCGTTGATCAAGGAGGACGTGACATTCAGTAAACTATTTTGCGAAAGGCTCCTCAGGTACATCGATACGTAACCCCACACTAAAAGTTCCATGACCGGCCAAAGGATAATTTCAAACGTACGGGGCAGACTTCGCTTGTGCAGATACAAATACCTGAGAAACATCGCGCCTATCCGTCCAAGCGTCTGGGTCATTGGGCTTTCCCGGAAATCAGATCGCCGCTCCTGACGATCCGGATGAACACTTGTTCGAGTGTTTTGCTTTCAAAATCCCGCAGAACTTCTTTCGGCGTCCCCTCGGCAATCGTTTTGCCCTCGTTGATGAAAAGGATGCGGTCACAAATTTCCTCCACTTCCGGCATGTTGTGAGAGGTGTAGAGGATGCCGATGGCCCTCTCTTTTTGTATGTTTTTAAGGATTTTTCTCACCGTGTCCGCCATTTCAGGATCGAGACTGGCGGTCGGCTCGTCCAGAAGCAACAGCTCCGGGTCATTCAACAAGCACTTGCAGAGATTGAGGCGCGTTTTTTCTCCGGCCGAGAGCGCACCAGTCAGGCGGTTTTTCAGGTAAGTAATTTCGAAAAGTTTCAAAAGGGCATCGATTTTATTTTTGTGATTTTTCACGTCGTAAAGCTTTGAGAATATCGCGAGGTTTTCCATGACCTTTAAGTTGGAGGGGAGCTGGGCGTAGGCGGATGAAAAATTGAGCCTCTGCGAAATCGCATGGCGGTATTTCAGCGGCGACAGGCCGAATACGGAAACCTCCCCGGAAGTGGGGGTGAGCAGCCCCAGGAAAATATGGATCGCGGTGGTTTTTCCCGCGCCGTTTGGTCCCAGGAGTCCAAGGATCTCGCCGCGTTTTAAAGTGAGCGAGAGGTTGTCGAGCGCCTGGGTGTCCGGGTAGATTTTGCAGATGTTTTTTGCGGCCACCAAAGACTCCATCAGAGTCCTCGCCGGCCGAAATTTTTGTTTTGCATATAGGAAGAGTGTAGGTATAATCGTCTGATAATTCAAGAGAGAATTCATGAGGAAGCGTTTAGCCATAGGGTCAGTTTTTTTTGCTGCCGGTTTATTTCTTGTCACCGGATGCGCAACGACGCGGGCCAGGAGACCGGATCCCAAGGCGGAGCAGCAGAACCAAATCGCCCGGATGCAGGCAGAACTTCAGGCAAAGGATAGCGAGATTCAGGAACTCGAGGCTAAAGTCGAGACTTACGAGCAGGCGCTTCAACAGACTCATTCCGGTACTCCCGGCACTTCCGGTCAATCGCCCCTCATCCGCGTATCGGGCGTGTCCGTGGAGGACGTTCAAAGAGCTCTGATTCGTTCAGGGTTCGATCCCGGCCCCGTCGACGGCCATGCAGGCAAAAAGACAAAGGCAGCCATCCGTGAGTTTCAAAGAAGGAACAATCTTAAGGTCGACGGTATCGTCGGCGAACAAACCTGGTCACGGTTAAAGTGAGTGAGCACCGGACTTGCGCGACCCGCCACGCTTTTTGGCGGGGAGCGCCAAGTCCGCCGTGCGAACTCATCCCGAGGAGGTCGCCGCGGCGACCGACGAGGGATCTTATCGGTAATCCTCACGGGAGCGTAGATCACATCTGTTTTGATTCCCGCTAAAAGATTGCGGGAATGACATTAAAAATGAGTCGATAAATGTTTATTCATATGGTGTTATTTAAAATCAAGAAGAAGAACGTGCCCCTTTATGTGAATGACTGCAAGATCTGGGAAAAGGAAGCCGAGCGGCACCGGGGCTTCATCGGATACCATATGCTTTTCCGCACCAACGCAAAAGGCGAATATGCTTCTTTTTACATGTGGAAAACGCAAAAACATCACGCGCGTTTCATGAAAAAGCACCATGACCGTTTGGTTTCCCTGTCCAAATGCCCGGTCGAGGTCATCGGTTATTACAACTTTACCACTTACTGAGTAAACCCGGCCCTTTATGGAACAACTGCATTCAATAGCGTTATTAATTCCCGAAATCAAAGAACTCCTGGCGGGGAAGAATTATGTTTTGCTGAAACAGGTGATGCGGGAATGCAGTCCGCTGGATTTCGCGGATTGCTGGAAGAAATTTGATGAGGAAGAGCGCCTGCAGATTTTCAAACTTCTGCCCGCCAAATCCGCGCTGAAACTGTTTGAAATTCTTGACGTGGATGACCAGCGTTTTCTTCTCGGGAAACTCAGCGAAGAGAATGTGACGCCGATCCTTGAGGGCATGCATTCACCGGACTTAGCGAAGATTTTCCATAAAATGTCCCCGCGCGCGGTCAAGAAAATGACGGGGCTTATCAAGCGCCAGGAAGCGCTTTCACACATCGATCTTCTGATGACGTTCCCGGAAAAATCGGCGGGAAGCCTCATGCATCCCGAGTTTGTGAGGCTCTCGCCCAAGATGAACGCCAAGCAGGCGCTTTTACTGCTGCAGGCCATCACCCGGCCCAATCAAAAGGAGCATCTTTATTCGCTGTATGTGACGGACGATCAGGGAAAAGCTCTGGGAAGTTTAAGCCTCCAGGATCTTGTGAGCGCGCCGCCGGATGAAGAGCTTTCACAGCTCATGTCATCGGTAGAGGGGGTCAAGATTCGACCCGAAACGGACCAGGAAGAGGTGTCGAAAATATTTTCCAAATACGGTTTGACAGGTGCACCGGTCGTGGATGAAACCGGAAAGCTTTTGGGTGTTCTGATGGTCAAGGACATTCTCTCGGTTGTCCGCCAGGAAGCCACCGAAGACATTGCAAAGATGGTTGGTACGAAGGCGATGGATTTAAGCGAGCGCTCCGTTTTCAGAATCGTGCAGTTTCGCATGCCGTGGCTTGTCGTGACGCTTTGCGCAGGGGTTTTTATCTCGGTTATCGTCAGGTATTTTGAGCCGATATTGACAAAGATTATTGCGCTTGCGTCATTTTCGCCGATCATTGCCGGCATGGGAGGCAATGTGGGGTCGCAGTCCGCCACGATCATGGTCCGGAGCCTGGCGCTCGGCCAAATCAACGGGCAGCACAAACTGAGGACCGTTTTCAGGGAGATGCGGGTCGGCATCATCATGGGACTGGTTTATGGCGCGGTCTTGGGCCTGATCGCGTATCTGATTTACGGAAGCCGTTATCATTTGGCATTTTCTCTTGTTGTAGTCATCGGGATGTGGACCTCTATGACGGTGGCGGCGACCATGGGCGCGCTCGGGCCGATTCTACTGGACCGGTTGGGCATTGACCCTGCGACAGCGACCGGGCCCATAATCACTACTTTGACGGACATCATCACCGTTGCCACTTATTTAGGATTGGCCACGCTTTTACTGTCCAGCCTCTGATTCATGCCCCATCTCCACAAGCTGTCCATTTCAGGCTTCATTTTTCTTTTCGCCGCCTGCGCCGCGCCGCTCAACGCCCTTGAGATTGAATACGCCAAGGTGTTTGACGTCACAGGCAGTGTCAAATTTGCCGGTTTTAAGAGCGGCCGCTGGCAGCCCTTGCTCCGGAACCTGCTTTTAAAATCAGGCACCCGGGTCAAAACCGGCAATCAGAGTTCCGTCCAGATCAAATTGAACAGGGACTTTACGGGCGTCCTGAAGCTAAGTCCCAATTCGTATCTCGAGCTCAAAAATGAGCCCCCGAACAAGATCTATCTCGAGAAAGGGGATCTTTTTGTGATCTGCGAGGCTGATACGGAGGCGGCCCCGGCGGCCGGGAGCGGAGCCTTGCAGGTAAGCACGAAAGACCTGCTGATGGAAATCAGGCAGGGGGGTTGTATTATTTCGGTCTCAGATCGGGGCACTTGGCTTAAAGTGTTTCAGGAAAAAGTTGAGGCTGCCCACGTGTTGGCTGATCGCACGAAAACAAAAACCTGGACGGTCCATGAGGGGTATCAGCTTCACGCGAAGAGCTCCGGCGCTCACACCTCTTTAAAACGCATGCAGTATGAGAATTATGACGCTTGGCAGGTCTGGATACGCGGCTGGTATGACCACAAGGACAAGATTGCCGCCGAAAAAATGAGGAAGGAGTTGTCCGCTTGAGAGGATGGGTTTTATTTCTGACTATAGTGTGCGTCAGCTCGTTTTTATTCTTTTTTCGTCTCGGAGAGCGCCCTTTAAGAAATCCCGACGAAGGCCGTTATGCCGAGATCGCCAAGGAGATGGTGGAGAGGCGCGACTGGGTGGAGCCAAGGCTTTACGGCGTGGATTACCTGAAAAAGCCGGCGCTGTTTTATTGGCTGATTGCGCTTTCATTCCAATGCTTCGGTTTTACCGAATGGGCGGCGCGCCTTGTTCCGGCGTTTTTTGGGGTGATTGGCGTTTTAGCCGCTTTTTTATTTGCCCGCAGGATTTTCGGCGAAAAAACGGCGTTTTGGTCGTCACTTATCTTAGTCTCCAATTTTTGGTATTTGCAGGTGGGGCGGTATCTGGTGATTGACATGGTCTTTTCATTTTTTGTGGTCTCCGCACTTTACGCGTTTTATCTGGCGGCCACCGAAGCCAAATTCAGCAGGCTCACTACGGTGATTTTCTATGCCTGTGTTTCCCTCTCGTTTCTTGCGAAGGGCTTTATAGGGCTCATTATTCCATTTATTACGATCGCTGTTTACGCGTTATTGACAGGCCAAGTCGGAAGGGTCTTAAGAAGGATGCGGTGGGTCACCGGTTTTGTGGTTTGCGCTTTATTGGTGGCGCCATGGATGTTCGAGATCGCAAAGCGCGAGCCGGAGTTTCTGTCATTTTTCTTTTTTCATGAGAACATGGCACGATTCATTTCAAGCAGTTTCGAGCATCAGGGGCCCTGGTACTTTTATTACGGCTTTATGCTGGTCGTGCTGATTCCATGGATTTTTTTCCTAACGCCGCTTAAACACTCGCTTACATTTTCGAACCCAGCGACGCGGCACAAAAAACTTTTTCTTCTGATTTCAGGCGCGGCGCTCGTGGTTTTTTTCTCTTTTTCGAAGGGGAAGCTGGCTACCTATATTCTTCCCTCAATTCCGTTTTTATCGATAGTCATAGCCGACGGGTGGGTGACCTGGGAGTCTGAAGGGTGGAAAGTGAAGTCATGGAAGCAGGTTGCCTCGCCACTTTTGTTTCTTATTTTTTTTAGCCTGGTCTTTCTATGGGTACTGCCTATTTACGCTGATCGCCATCCGGGAGATTTTGTGCGTGAGACATTGCCGTGCCTTCGGTGGCTCGGGGTGATTGCCGCGGCTGGAGCGGCGGCAGGGCTCTTCTGGGTCTTAAAACGGGATACAAATCGATTGTTTTATACGCTGATTCTCATGTTTGTCGCGGCTTCTTTTCCGGTCCAGGCGGCGATGGAAAGATCCAACCCCAATTACACCACAAAACACTTCGCCGAAGCTTTAAACCCGCTCATGAACGACAAGGATCTTGTGGTGATATACGGGAATCCGGGCGCGCTCTATGATTTTCGATTTTATTTGGATAAACCTGTCCAGGCTATCGGGCTTGAGGGTGAGCTTCAGTTTGCCAGAGAAGATGGGGATACGGACGCGGGTGAACAGTACATTTCAAAAGAAGAGTTTTATAAAATGTTCTTCGGGCAGAACAAGGTTTATTGTTTGACGCGGAGGACGGAAATAGAAAATTTACCGTTCGAATTCCAGAAAAACATGACAGTTATCAAGGAAGATAAACGAAAGATACTTTTTTATTTGAACGCGCCGCTGAAGGAGGTGGTGGGGTGATTGCCACGATCACCGTCAACCCTTCGGTTGATCAGCACATCCTCGTTGAAAGTCTCGTGAAAGACGACGCCAACCGGGCCAAGGCTATTTTCCGCGATCCCGGAGGGAAAGGCCTTAATGTTTCCAAAGTTATCAAAGAGCTGGGCGGAAGGACCTATGCGTACGCCCTTGTCGGAGGCTTTCCGGGCGAGTTGTGGAAATATTTAGTGCGGAAGATTTATATTCCTTTCACCGCCGTCCCGGTGAAGGGAGACACCCGGATAAATACGATTTTGACGGATATTCGGGACCATACCCAGACCCGTATCAGCGCCCCAGGACCCGTGATCCATCACACGCGGGTGTCCTTATTATTGAAGAAACTGCTGAGACATAAACCTAAACCTTTTTTATGGGCGCTTGGGGGAAGCCTTTCGCACCGCATGCCGGCTTCCACCTACAAGGAAATTATTTCGGCGCTTCAGAGAGACAGCACACCGTGCATCCTAGACGCGGATAACGACGCACTCAAGGCCGGCATTGAGGCGAAACCGTTTATGATCAAGCCCAATGAGTATGAAATGCAGCGCTTGATGAATAGGGAGCTTAAGACTATTCCCGATTATCTGAAGGCCGCGAAGTCTTTGGTTGTAAGGGGGGTAAAAGTCGTCGTGGTTTCTCTGGGCAAGCGCGGGGCGTTGTTTGTGACGCACGACGATGCATTTCATGTCACGACTCCTTCGGTGCCTGTACGCAGCAAAGTCGGCGCCGGCGACTCTTTGATCGGCGGTTTCGCGCTTGGGCTTTGCAGAAAAATGAGCCTTCGGGAAGCCGCTCGTCTCGGGGTGGCGGCCAGTACCTCGGCCGTCATGACTGAAGGCACGAAGCTGTGCCGAAAAGAAGACATCCCCGAGCTCCTGCCAAAGATTAAAATTCATTCCCTTTGACCGGTTGTTTGAGTTTTCTACTAGATACCCTTGTGCGACTGGAGCACCCATCCTATTTATTAGCATTGCCGCGCTTATGCCTTTGACGTAAATGACAAGGGAAGCGGCCAATCGGAAATTGTCCGAGGCGCCGTTTGGCTAAACGGCGCCGAGTTATTTCCGAGTGGCCGAGGGATCCCGTCATTTACGGAAAAGGCATGCGGCCTGCTAATAAATAGGATGGGTGCGGAAGTCCAAATCGGCACATAGACAGGTGGCTGTCTCTGAGGTATAATGCCGCTTTACTTTAGAGAAAGGGGAGGTTTAAATATGACATCAACGTGCACTGAAAACAACATACAGGTCGGCCAGAAGGCCCCGGATTTTGCCGCTCAGGCGCTTTTACCGGACGGAAGTTTTAAGGATGTGAAGCTTTCCGATTACAAGGGCAAGTGGGTGGTGCTTTTCTTCTATCCGCTCGACTTTACGTTCGTTTGCCCGACGGAGATCAAAAGTTTCAATCAAAATTACGAAGGGTTTAAAAAGCTGGGCGCCGAGGTATTGGCGGCCAGCACGGACAGTGTCTATTCTCATAAAGCCTGGGCCGAAAAGGAGCTTGGCAAGATCCAGTTTCCCATGCTCGGGGATACCAACCACAGCATTTCCCGCAGTTACAATGTGCTTCTTCAGGACAAGGGGATCGCGCTCCGTGGTACTTTTATTATTGATGCGGGTGGCATCTTGCGTTCAGCCGTCGTGAATGATTTGCCGGTGGGCCGAAGCGTCGAGGAAACTTTAAGAACACTCCAGGCGTTTCAATCAGGCAAGCTCACAGGCTGCGAGTGGAAGCCGGGGCAGAAAACCCTTAATTAAGTGAGCACCGGATTTGCGCGACTCGCCAAGTTTTTTGGCGGGGAGCGCCAAATCCGCCGTGCGAACTTATCCCGAGGAGCCGCGGCCTGGCCTCTACGGCGCGGACATTGTGCGCCGAGAGGCGTGCCGCGACAAGAGGTCGCGGCCCAGCGGCGACGAGGGATCTCTTAATGACTCCCTATTATTTATATCCCCATGTCTAAGAAACAATCAGCTCTTCAGATTATTCACACCCTTCGCTCCCATGGCTTCCAGGCCTACTTTGTGGGCGGCTGCGTGCGTGATCTTCTTTTAAAGAAGAACCCGAAGGATTTCGACGTAGCGACCGATGCGCGTCCGGCCCGGATCGCCAAAATTTTTCCAAGGACTATTCCCGTAGGCGCCAAGTTTGGCGTGATGATCGTCGTTGTCGACGGTGAGAATTTTGAAGTGGCGGCGTTTCGCGCCGATAAAGGTTACAAGGACGGCCGCCACCCGGCCGGTGTTCGTTTTACGGACGCCCGGGAAGACGCGCTCCGGCGCGATTTTACGGTGAACGGCCTTTTCTATGATCCGGTCGAAAAAAGGGTGCTCGATTGGGTGGACGGGCAGAAGGATCTCAAGAAAAAGGTCTTGAGGGCCATTGGAGACCCGTCCAAACGGTTTAATGAAGATAAATTACGCATGCTCCGTGCAGTCCGGTTTGCAAGCGTTTTGGGGTTCAAAATTGAGCCCAAAACTTTCCGTGCGGTCAAAAAACTTAATAAAAAAATTCACGAGGTGAGTCATGAGAGAATCCGGGATGAGCTTATCAAGATGTTTACGGGCCCTCATCCGGGGACGGCGCTTACACTTCTCGATAGGAGCGGGCTTTTGAAGGAGGTGTTGCCTGAAGTCGAAAAAATGAAAGGCGTGGCGCAACCGAAGGCCTTTCATCCCGAAGGCGATGTGTTTGTCCATACGAGGCTTCTCTTGGAACAGCTTAAAAGCCCGGCGCTCGTGCTTGTGTTTGCATGCCTTTTGCACGATATCGGAAAGCCGGATACGTATAGACGTTCGGATAGAATTCGTTTCAACGGCCACGACCGTGTCGGAGCGCGAATCGCCGAGAGGATTTTGGAGCGTTTACGTTTCCCGAACGATACCAAGGACCAGATTGTCGCCTGCGTCGAAGGGCACATGCGTTTTAAGGATGTGAAGCAAATGAGGGAAAGCACTCTAAAAAAATTCCTTCAGAGGGTGACTTTTGAGACTGAACTTGCGCAACACCGGATCGATTGCTTGGCGAGCCACGGGGATTTGAGTAATTGGCATTTTTTGAAGCGCAAGGTCAAAACCCTGACCCAAGAACAGATTAAGCCGAAACCGCTTTTAAGCGGGCGGGATATTTTGGCCCTTGGGTATCCGGAGGGCCCGCTTATCGGCAGGATCTTAAGGGCTGTTGAGGAAGCGCAGCTGGAAGATGAGTTGTCGTCAAAGGAAGAGGCCTTGGCATGGGTCAAGAAAAAGGGTTTTAAATAGGAGAGTTTATGGAGAATCTTATTTTTAAGGGCGGTTGGGTCATGGTGCCGATTATTTTGGGTTCCATCGTTGCGCTTGCGCTCGTGCTCGAAAGATTTTGGTTTCTTTGGTCCATACGGTTGGATGTGGATTCATTTGCCAAAAAAATATTCTCGCTTGTGAAACAAGGCAATCCGGAAGGAGCGGCGGGTATTTGCGCCAAGGTCAGTCATCCGCTGGCTGAAGTATTCAGGGTGGGCCTTGAAAATTCCGATGAGGAAGCCTCCGAAATCGAACGCGTGATGGAACGCGAAGGCGGCCGCCAGATCCAGCAGGTGGAGAGAAATCTCAATTTTCTGGTGGTGGTGATAGGCGTGGAGCCGCTCCTGGGTTTTTTGGGGACTATCCTGGGGCTTATTCAGGCCTTTATGGCCTGGGAGAGGCTTTCTACCTCCGTGACGGTCAGCGCGCTTGCGGCGGGAATTTATCAGGCGATGCTGACAACCGCTGCCGGGCTGATCGTCGCCATTCCTTATTTTGTGATCTACCATTTTTTTCTGGGCAAGGTGCACGCAATCAGCCAGGACATCAACCATTACGGCGATGAACTCGTAAGTCTGCTCCGTAAATCGCGGGGCCGGCGGTGAACCCAGCCCTTCCAAAATATGATTTTAGAGCGAGGATAGGAAGGGCTGGGTGAAAATTAAGCCGTCGTCCAAATCATTTCTGTCGCTCGAGTCCTTCGCGATGACGGACATCGTGATGAACCTTTTTATTTTCTTTTTCATCAGTTTCAGCCTTCTTTACACCTTCAATCCGCACAAGGAATCCAAGATTGAAGTCAAGCTTCCCGAGGGGAAGGCGTCCGAAGGAGCGGGTGCTGAAGGGCCGCTCGTGGTTTCGGTGACTCAGGGCAATGAAATCTATATCGGCAAGACGCGTGTGTTGTCCACCGCCTTAAAGAAAGAGCTCCAGTTACGCGCCAAACTTGCCAAAAGTGCAGGCGTGCTGGTGCGCGCAGACAAATTAGCTTCCGTAGACACGCTCGTGAAGGTTTTGGATGCCTCCAAGCAAGCCGGCATCCAAAAATTAGGCGTGGCGATCGAGCAAAATTAGGCCTTGTTATTTTTGATAAAAATAGTTGAAATCTTATTAAAGAATGTGTTAGATTATTAGAGTTAAAAAGAAACCTATTAGTCAATCTTAGTCAAGGAAAGTAAAAACATGAAAAGACAAGAAAAAGAGTGGAACCAATCTTACGAAAAGAGGCCGCAGCGAACGCAGATCATGACCCTGAAGGAAGTGGCAAAGTATTTAGGGGTGCATTCGATGACTGTTTACCGCCTGCTGAAAGAGAAGAAACTGCCGGGTTTCAAGGTGGGCGGCCAGTGGCGTACCAAGAAGGAAGTGCTCGACGACTATTTATTGAGGGAAATTGACAAGGATAAAAAGAGCTAATACCCGGAGTCTCGATAAGCTCTTCCCAGCCTAAAGGCTTCTTATGAACGCTTCTCCGAAGCCGGCCTTAAGCTTGACTGCAAGAACAAAACGGATCGCTTTCGTTCTTTGGCTCACGCTTTTTTTAAATTGGCTCGTATCACTGCTCAAGATCACGCTGGGGCTTTGGACCCATTGCATGGTGATAACAGCGGATGGGGTTCATTCGCTTGCGGATGGCGCTTCGAATATTGTGGGCCTTATTGCCATTTATTTTTCGGGGCGTCCGGCAGACGACAGCCATCCCTACGGACACCGTAAATATGAAACATTTGGGGCTCTTTTAATTGCCGTTTTTCTGATTGCGGTAGCGGGGGGCATCTTAAGGGAAGCCTTGCAGGGTTTTATCCGGCCGCGGACTCCCGAAGTCAACGGCTTAAGTTTCGGGCTCATGGGCTTTACGCTTCTTGTGAATTTGTTTGTGGTGTTTTATGAGCGGAAGAAGGCGAGGCTTCTTCAAAGCGAGTTTTTGCTTAGCGATTCACAGCATACGCTGACGGACATCTTTGTCACGATTTCGGTTTTTGCGGCGCTTTTCGGAATTTATTATAAAGTGCCTTATGTAGATTCGGTTTTTTCGGGCGGGATCGCGGGCTTTATTATTCTGACGGCTGTCCGGATCATGAAGCGGACCTCGGATGTATTGTGTGACCGTGCGGTTTTAGATACGGACAACATCGAGAAAATAGTCCGCACGGTCGCGGGGGTCAGGGCTTGCCATGAGATACGCACTCGCGGCAGCAGGGATAACATTCATATCGATCTTCATGTGCTGGTAGATTCGGATATGACGGTGGCCGATTCCCATAGTTTAGCGAACCGGGTGGAGCGGGATATCCGCAAAGAGATTCAAGGGGTGATTGATGTGGTGGTGCACATCGAACCTATTTCTCATGAACACCGGGAATTAGAGGAAGGCGCTTAAAGGGGCTTAAAACAAAATGGAAAATAAGAAAATTTTAATCGTAGACGATGAGTCCGGCTTTACTTCCATGATGCTGGGTTTTCTGAAGTCCCAGAAATATGACGCCCATGCAGCCAACAACCTGGAAGAGGCGATCAATATTTTTAAAAGAGAGAAACCTCAGATTGTGCTTCTGGATGTAAATATGCCGATAGCGAACGGCGATAAATTCCTGCCGGTGCTTCGCAGCATCAATGCTTCGGTGCAGATCATCTTGATTTCCGGATTTTCAAAAGAGGACATTGAAAGCCGTTTTAAACCGGCCGATTATTTCGCATTTTTTAAAAAAGGCGAATTCCTCCTTGAAGATTTGAAAAAGACCATCGAACAAGCTTCCAACGCCTGACAGAGTCCTCCCTAAGCAGTTTCTTTATTTACATTCCGGAAATGTTTTTGTCATAAATAGGTTCTATAGTCATTCCCAAAGCCGTCGAAGTTTATACGGCTCAAAGAAAGGGTTATGGCTTATGAAAAAGATAGAATGCATCATTCAAAGCAAGAAACTGACGGATCTTGAGCAGGCGCTTCGCGCGGCGGGTGTCCCGGGCATGACGGTCAGCGAGGTGAAGGGGTTTGGCAATGAGCAGACCCGTCCGGACTCGTATTTGTTTTTGCCAAAAACCAAAGTTGAAATCTATTGCACGGATGCAGCCTCAGACGACTTGGTCAACACCATTTTACGGATATGTGGGACCGGCCAGCTTGGAGACGGCAAAGTTGCGGTTTATAACATCGAAGAAGTAGTCCGGATCCGGACCGGCGAGAAGGGGGAAGCGGCCGTTTAGCTTTTTTTGTCGCCGTTCGCCCGCATTTGCACGTTGCGAGATGAGAAGGATTTGGATAAGCTCAAATGGGGTTGTGTTGGAAAGTAGAATGTTTTGCTAATAAATGATAGTAGAGCTATAATTTGAGACTATGAAAATCATCCATAAAGTTACTTCAGCGGCGCTAACCCTTTCTCTCTTATTCGTTTGCAATTTCTGCCTGGTGGAATGTGCTTTTGCTTCCGAGGAACATAACCATTCGGCGCCAGTGAAGAATAGTACCGAGCACTGCCGTGAATCCAGCCAAAACCAAGAACAATCCAATTCAGAAAAGCATGACGCTGCCACATTATGCTGCCCATCACTGGCAGCGATCCAAAATGCTCAAAGCTATACAAACGGCATAACGTTTGCCAAAGATTCATTTTTCAAAACCGTAGTTCTTGAGAGATTTATTCCTCGGCCGAATACGCGTCCTGAGTATGAAGTAGAATTTCCTCCGGGGGCATCGCCGCCCGCAGTTTTTCTTTTAAACCATTTTACTCACGCTCCTCCGGTTTCTTTCTAAGAATCCTTCAAGAAAGGCTTCTCACCGAGCCTTTTTTATTTCTTTAATTAATTTTGCAATTCAATTTGCGGCGCGGCCTGCGAAAATCATTGGAAACGAAGGGTTATTCAACGCATCAGCATTAAAATAAGGAGGGTGTATG
>MHFI01000019.1 GCA_001804125.1 Omnitrophica bacterium RIFCSPHIGHO2_02_FULL_51_18 | reverse complement strand
AGCGGCGCCGCCATAAAAATAACCGTGAGGATATGCAAAAATTTAATAAGAGAGTGAAGGGTTTCCATGGGTTATTTCCTTCCTCGGTTTACCTGGTTAATCAATCGTCCGCCTTCAGCCAATTGTTCGAGCAAAACTTCACGCAAAATGGCGCAGGCCTTAAGCATCTTAGGATTGGCGCAGCGATAGTAAATATGAAGACCATCCCGTCTTGTCGCGACGATTCCACGTTGCCGTAGCACCGCCAGATGCTGGGAAAGATTTGCCTTTCGTAGTTTAAGCGACTTTACCATCGCTTCCACGGATTGCTCCCCATACTGAAGCGTGCTGAGCACCTTTAACCGAATGGGGTTGGCCATGGCCTTGCATACTTCCGCGTGCATCAGAAAAATTTTATCATCGATCTTTTCCATCCTACTTGACCCTTTCATTTAAAATGTCACTACCTTGTCGCTTTCCTTGATGATTTCATACAACTCCTTCATCGTGGAAATAGGACACATTTCCGAGCTTTCCTGATTGCGGGATTTGATGCATGTTCCGCACGCATATATTTTGCCGCCCGACTGAAGAAATTTTTCTGCTTGTCCGATGGTATTAAACTTCTCAATGCTCACCTCTTGATATTCGACACCTTTACCCATTAAGAAAATCCTAACCTCATCTTTTTGTCCAAGGCTGAAATTCGCAAAACGCAGGGCATTCCAGCAGGTTTCCGCATCGTTGGTTGAAATAACGACTCCTATTTTCATAGGCTCCCTTCATTCTTTTATAAGTTTCGAATGTTAGAAACTATTAAAACAAAAAAAGGGTCTAAAGTAAACTGAAATCCTAGTGCTCCCATACAATCCACCAACGTCGAACCGCAACAATAGACCAGACAGCTTCAACCAATCCGAACGGCCAAGCCCCTTGAAGAAAACCATAAATCGATCCAAGAATGCAGGCAACGGCAAACGCCAAAATAAACCACGGACTATGCTTTTCAAGCGCATAACAAACCAGCATCGCCGTGACCGAAAACAATCCAAAAATCGTCAATGGGCTCATGCTGGAATCGACTCAAATAAACTTTAGTGAGAATGCCCTTCGGGATCAACGTTTACGACCGCATTCCCAAGGTTCGGAAGATGGTGTTCCAATTGTTCTTCCGCCTTTTCGGCAATTTCGTGAGCTTTCCCAAGTGAAAGATCAGGCCCCACTTCTATTCCCGCCTGAACATGGAGCTTGTGGCCAATCCATCGAGCGCGGATGCTTGACACTTTTTTCACTCCATCCACGTGATGGATCGCGTGCTCAATTTCATCCAAAATATGCGGATCGACTCCATCGAGCATACGCGTAAAAACTTCTTTGGCCGAATCCCAAACAATAAAGAGAATCGCCACTGTAATGACGAGACCGATGATCGGATCTGCCAAGGGATAACCAAAATGTACCCCTAATGCTCCGAATAGCACCGCAAGGCTTGTCCAGCCATCGGTTCTTGCGTGATAACCGTCAGCGATAAGTGCGGCGCTGTTAATTTGCTTTCCTACCTTTATACGAAATATTGCCACGGCTTCGTTTCCGAGAAAGCCCATCACTGAGGCGACCATCACAGCCCAAAGATGTCCCACTTGCATAGGATGAATAAAACGATTGATAGCCTGGTAGCCCGCCACAATCGCACTAAAAAGAATGGTTAAAACAACCGCCACTCCCGCCAGATCCTCGACGCGGCCATAACCGTAGGTGAACCTTTTGCTGGGTTTAAGCCGTGCAAACATGAACGCAATCCCCAGAGGAATGGCCGTTGCCGCGTCCCCGATGTTATGAATCGTATCGGCCAAAAGCGCCACACTGTGCGAGGCAATGACGACAAAAACTTGAAAAAGAGCCGTAAGCCCCAAGATCACAAAAGACCACTTCACGGCCCAAAGACCGCGCTCGTGGCTAACGATGCTTGGGTCTATGCCCGCGTGAGAATGCCCATGATGTTTCATTGAACTTTAGCTCCTTGTCGTCTAGAACAAAACAAGTCTATATGCTATGCCCCCTAGGGCCTATGGTCAAGCGGTGAGGAAAAACGCGGATTCTCGCCGCCATCTTGCCTGACGTATAAAGAAGTGCTAGTATACGAATAGTTCCTCGCATTATCGGGCCTCTTTCCTACCACTCTGCCTTGCCCGAAGTAGTTCAGCTCACCTGAACGAAAGAAATGATAAAACTGATCATTTATTTTCCGCCGAAGGCGGATCCGCTTTCGGCGGACAAATCAGAAAAGGAGCTTGAGCTATGTCAAAAAATGCCGTTGGAGTAGTACCTGCTGTATCCGTTGCTTCAAAGATTTATTTGATCCGTGGAAAACGCGTAATGCTTGATTCTGACTTAGCGGAGCTTTATGGGGTGCAGACAAAGTTCTTGAATTTGAATGTAAAAAGGAATCCGGCGCGTTTTCCCAGTGATTTTATGTTTCGGCTGACACCCAAGGAGGCCGAATCTTTGAGGTTGCATTTTGCAACCTCAAAAAAGAACTCCCGAGGTGGCAGCCGATACCTGCCACACGTTTTTACCGAGCAAGGCGTAGCCATGCTCTCGGGTGTTTTAAACAGTCCCCGTGCCGTGCAAGCCAATGTCCTTATTATGAGGACCTTCACTAAGCTTCGGGAGATGATCGCTACGAACGAGCTCATTCGCCAGAAGATAGAAGAGCTTGAGAGAAAATACGACAAGCACGATCAGCAGTTTAAGATCGTTTTTGAAGCAATCCGGGAGCTTCTAAATTCCCCCAAACCACCTCGCAAGAAGCCTATCGGATTTCATGTGAAATATTAAAGGAGATAAAACTATGAAAAAATGCGCCCTGTATACCCGAGTATCAACTGCGATGCAAGAGGAGGTTGGGGTAGAACCCAAAATGGTAGCGGGGGGCCGATTTGAACGGCCGACCTTCGGGTTATGAGCCCGACGAGCTACCAGGCTGCTCTACCCCGCGATGTGTGCCTGAGTATATAACTTCCAGGCAGTCAAGTCAATGACACTATGAAATCGTGGGGAAAAATTTTATGGTATGATAAACTTAAGTGCTGTATTTCTGGTGCATCACGCAAATAAATTTGGGCACGGCCGTGATGCTGAATTACACAGCCCCGATTTCGGCGGTGCTCACGAGCCTGGCAGGATCCGCCATTATCGTCCTTTGCGGAATCGCGCTGTACAAGTACCATTTGTCGGTCAGTAAGAACGCTTCCTGCGATGGCCAAGAATGCCGCGTTTGGAGTCCTTGATAAATTCAACAAGTCCCAACGCCTCCTTGGAATGGCATTGCTTCACAATCGCCTCGATCGCGTGCGTGAGGTTGAGACCGGAAAGGTATAATAGTTTATAGGCGTTTTTAATATCGCGTTTCACTTCCTCCGAAAAGCCGGCACGCCTCAAACCTGTCATATTCAGCGACCCGACATGATCATCATGATCATCCACCAGCGCGTAGGGCGGGAGATCCTTCGTGATGGTGGAGAGTCCTCCCAGCATCGCGTAAGTTCCGACCCGGCAATACTGATGCACGCCGCTCCCGCCGCCCAATACGCAATGATTCTCCAAAACGGCATGGCCGCCGAGCAGTGAGGCGTTCGTCATGACCACGTGATCCTTGACCTGTGAATCATGTCCGACATGGGAAGACGCCATAAAATAATTATGATTTCCGATCCGTGTGTACGCCCCTTCAGTCGAGCCCCGATGGACCGTCACATACTCCCTGAACACATTATGGTCGCCGATGGTGAGAAAACTATGGACTCCCTTGGACTGCTTATGCTGAGCTTCGTGACCGATCACACTGCCCATATGAATGAAATTATGCCTGCCGATCGTCGTGTTATGGCCGATAAAAGCATGGCTCAGCACCGTCGTATCGTCTCCGATCGTCACATTTTCTTCGACAATGACGTAAGGCCCGATGGAGACGTTTCGGCCGATCGTGACTTCAGAGCTTAGGATAGCGGTGGGGTGAATCTCTGACATCTTTTATAGCCTAGCATCCGAAGCCGGGAATGTCGATAAAATACAGCCGTAAATTTATTCGAAGATAGGTGTTAGCGCGATTATTCTTTGACGACTTTGTAGACAATCTCACCCTGTTTGGCCTTGTTAAATTTTTCTCGGGCGACTTTTTCAAGATAAACCGGGTCTTCCCTCAAGAGCCTCAGCTCATTCTCGAACGATTGATTCTCGCGCTTGAGCCTTTGGGTCTCCTCCGTCAGATTCTGGCTTCGGGCCTTAAGTTTTATGTTACGGATGACTTTCGGGGTCAAAAGCGCGATAAACGCTGCCATAAGCAAAATAAGGACAAGAACCACCCCGGGTTTTTTCACACCTTCAATCCGTAACGCGCTTTCTTCCCGAGTTCTTCCTCAATGCGGAGAAGTTCATTGTATTTGCAGATACGGTCGGTGCGGCTTGCGGAACCGGTTTTGATCTGTCCGCAGTTGGTCGCAACGGCGATATGCGCAATCGTGGTATCCTCGGTCTCGCCCGAGCGGTGCGACAAAACGGCGGTGTAGCCGCTTTTGTGCGCAAGTGAAATCGCATCAAGCGTCTCAGTCAGCGTTCCGATTTGATTCACTTTGATTAAGATCGAATTCGCCGCGTTCTTTTCGATTCCCATCTTAAGGCGTCGGGCGTTGGTGACGAAAAGATCGTCGCCGACAAGCTGGACTTTTTTGCCCAGGCGGTCGGTAAGCTTCTTCCAACCGATCCAATCGTCTTCCCACAGGCCGTCTTCAATCGAAAAAATGGGATATTTCGAAACCCAGTTCGCGTAGAAATCGACCATCTGTTCGGCAGATTTCTTCGGCTCCGGCTCCGCCTCAAGCCAGTAGGCGCCTTCTTCGTAAAATGAGCTGGAGGCCGCGTCGAGTGCAAGCTTTATATCCGAACCGGGCTTGTAACCGGCCTTTTCGATGGCTTCCAAAATCACTTCAATCGCTTCCTCATTGGAGCGCACGTTCGGCGCAAAACCACCTTCATCTCCGACAGAGGTCGTGAGCTTGCGGTCATGCAGAATTTTCTTTAAGTGGTGAAAAACCTCGGCGCCCATACGAAGCGCTTCGGAAAAAGTTTGCCCGCCAAAAGGCATGATCATAAATTCCTGCAGATCCACATTGTTGTCTGCGTGGACACCGCCGTTTAATATGTTCATCATCGGAACCGGCAGGAGGTTTGCCTTTGCTCCGCCGAGATACACGTAAAGCGGCTGATTTTTTGAGGCGGCCGCGGCCTTCGCGGCCGCAAGCGACACGCCGAGGATCGCGTTGGCTCCCAGATTCTCTTTGTTCTCGGTGCCGTCTATTTTACAAAGCCGGCTGTCTATCTTTTTTTGATCAAAAGGATCAGTTCCTTTCAATTCCCCGGCCAAAATCTTGTTGACGTTGCCAACGGCTTTTAAAACGCCCTTGCCAAGATACCGATTCTTGTCGCCGTCGCGAAGCTCTGCGGCCTCATGCTCACCGGTCGACGCGCCGCTGGGCACCGCCGCGCGGCCGAACGAGCCGTCGGACAACAAACAATCAACTTCCACCGTGGGATTTCCGCGGGAATCCAGAATTTCGCGCGCCTTAATGTTTTTGACGGATACTTTTGCCATTAGGTTTCCCTCCGAAAATTTTTCCTAGTTCAACTGCTGCATATAACGGCTGATCGCCAAAGGATAGATTTGATGTTCCATGCGGTGGATCTTGGCTTCAAGGCTTTTCAGCGTGTCGTCTTTTGAAATTTTCACCTTCCCCTGGAGCAATACGGGCCCTGAATCAAGCTTGTTCGTCACCAGATGCACCGTCGCGCCGGTTTCTTTCACGCCTGCCTTGTACGCATCGCGGATCGCATGGGCGCCTTTGAAATCCGGGAGCAATGAAGGATGAATATTGAGAATGCGGTTTTTGTAAGCGCGGATAAAATAAGGGGTCAGTATTCGCATAAACCCCGCGAGCACCACCAAATCCACTTTTTCAGCCTTTAGAATGGAAACAATAATCCGTTCGTAGTCTTCGCGCGAAGAAAATGTCTTGGGATTAAAAAGAAAAATGGGATTGTTGTTTTTATTCGCGCGCTTGAGCGCATAAGCTTTCGGGTTGTCGCAGACCATGACGGCCACGCGGGCGTTCAGCTTCTTTTTTTTGATCGCATCCAGGATCGCCTGGAAGTTCGACCCGAAGCCGGAACAAAAAACGGCGATAGAGTTAGCCTGCGATCGCACCGTCAATCTTCTTCTGAAGCTCAGCTTTACTCATCGCGCCCACGATGCGTCCGGTCTCCTTGCCGTTTTTAAACACGATCATCGTGGGGATGTTCATGACGCCGAACTTCGCGGGCGAATCCTGGTTGTCATCCACGTTCATCTTGCCGATCTTGAGCTTTCCCGCGTAGGATGGCGCCAGCTCATCCAGGATAGGCCCGACGATCCGGCACGGCCCGCACCATTCGGCCCAGAAATCTACCAGCACAGGAATGTTGGATTTAATTACATCCTCATCAAAATTCCTGTCCGTAATTGTCAAAACACTTACCACCACATACTCTCCTCTTTTAACCCAAAGCTAGCGGTCAGGATTGAACTGACGACCTGCGGTTTACGAAACCGCTGCTCTACCAACTGAGCTACGCTAGCAAAATTTAGCAAAAATTTTATGACTTCCTAACTTGCGGTTTACGAAAACGCGAGAATTATTTGCCGGTTCGCTGGGGCCAGCGAGCCGAGTAATCGTTCAGCGTATCGATCAGTTCCTTGGAAGACGGCTGAATCTGCGCGGACTGGCTGAT
Organism: Omnitrophica bacterium RIFCSPHIGHO2_02_FULL_51_18; assembly: GCA_001804125.1. Taxonomy (GTDB): domain Bacteria; phylum Omnitrophota; class Gorgyraeia; order 2-02-FULL-51-18; family 2-02-FULL-51-18; genus 2-02-FULL-51-18. The sequence goes on along the minus strand of MHFI01000019.1, from coordinate 2,223 downwards.
CAATATCTCCCGGGAAGTCATCGGCTTTCCGTAATAAATCGTGTTGGAATTGTTGTCTTCCGTTAAAACCGCGCCGTCCAGCGCGATGCCGGCAAAAAGCCCGCGGCTTCTTGAGTACGCCAAAACACCGGCTTTGAGCGTCAGATCCGTCGAGGCATCCGCAGTGCGTCCGATAGGACCCGCCGCCACAGCGGCATCCGCGCCCAGCTTAAAGTTGCTCGATAAAAGTCCGTCCATTCCCCGTTCATTCATAATTACAAGGATCAGATCCGTCGCCGAACCGCCGATCTGAAGCCCCCAGCTTCCGCCGCCGATCGTAGAAAACGCAACCGGACCCCATTTGCCGTTCGCGTCCTTCGAGAGCACAACCCCTTTGCCGAATCGGCCGCCGATGATAAAACCCGCCTTCAGCACATTCGGGTAGATCGCGATCGCTTTGCACTTGGCAAAAAGCTCCTCAGGAATGCTATGATCGGGAGCCGCCATGATTTCGTTTAAAACAAGCCTTGCTTCGCGGATCCTCCCGTCGAGCTCCGCGTCCGCATAAGAAGTCGTTTGAAAACCGACGGATGCGATCCCTGCCAAAACCAAAACACTTAAAACTCTCTTTAGCATATTTTCCATCTCCCTGGGTGAGCTGCTTAAAATTTCGTGGCGCCTATTTTACCACACTACCGCAAATTTCAAATCAATGAATCAAGCTCTTTTTTAAGAGCCGGCAAAACTTCCTGATAACGAAACGAGCCCACCACTTCGGATTTACGCTTCAGCGTCACCGTGCTCGGGCCGCACCAGAGCCCCAAGTCCGCATCGTCCGTTTCGCCGGGCCCGTTCACGCGGCAGCCCATGACGGCAATCGTGAGTTTATTTTCTTTCGCGTACGCGGACATTTTCTTCACTTCCATCGCGAGCTTTACGAAATCGCCGTTTTCGACGCGCGAACAGGACGGGCAGGAAATAATATTGAGGCCCTTCCCAAAATCAGGCACCGAGACGAACTTGCCTTCTTCAATATCTTTTAAAATCTGCCTTCCCCAATGAATTTCCTGATGCTTTTCGGAATTGGGAAGCGTAAGCGACACGCGCACCGTGTCCCCTATCCCCAACGGAATAAGCTGCTCAAACGCAATGCGCGTCTTGATTACGCCCTCCGGCAAGAGCCCGGCCTCCGTGACCCCCAGATGAATCGGAACATCGGGCCGCCTTTTTGAAAACTCTTTATTGCCTATCACGACTTTGGACGGGTCGGAGTCCTTAAGACTCACGACATAATTCGTGAAATGAAGCTTGTCCAGGAGTTCGCAATGCCAGGCCGTGTTTTCCACGATCGCCTTCACGTGGTCGCCTTTATAACGCGCCAGAAAATCAGGCGCGACGGAGCCGCAGTTCACGCCGATCCTCAGCGCATTGCCGTGCGCTTTCGCAATCGAAACAATCCACTTTACCTTTTCTTCAACGGATTTCTGCTTTTCAAGATGATGCAAATGGCCCGGATTGTAGCGTATCTTATCGACGTGCGGCGCGACGCTTTCGGCCAGAAGATAGTTTTCCTGAAGATCCACGACAAGCCTTGCTTTTGTGGAGCTTCTCATCTCGGCCAACGCCTCGACATCGCTTGGGTTGTCCACCGCCACACGGATAAGGTCGGCCCCTTCCTTCTCAAGCGCGGCTATTTGAGAAAGTGTAGCGTCAATGTCCTGAGTGTGCGTCGCGCACATGCTTTGGACAGCAACGCGCGCGCCCCCGCCTATTTCAAGGCCGCGGACCTTGATCTTCCTTGTTTTTAAACCCATAAGTTAATTAAATTTGCGAAGCGGGTCTACCAGCCCTTCTTCCCCATGGGGCAGATGGACGACATCATCGAACCGACATGAGCGCATTTGGACATCAACTTACAATCGGCCTTGCCGCTATAAGAGCAGACCTTGTAAAGTATGCCGCAAACCGTGCCGCATAAAGCGATAATAATCACAAGTGTCCCAAGGATCCGGCCGAAGGACCGCGTGGAACCTTTTTCCTTGGTAGCGTCTAAAAACACCTTGTACCCTAGCGATAAGGCAATTAATGAACCGGCTATAACCATTGGGGGTCTCCTTTGTTGTGTGCGGGGTATTATAACATTTAGGGCGAATAATTTCAGGCGGAAAACAGGGTGCCAAAAAAATTGCCGAGGGGGCCGCGATCTTTTTGATCGCGGCACTCCGCCTCGCAGCTTGACGCCGC
>MHFI01000018.1:18905-26026 GCA_001804125.1 Omnitrophica bacterium RIFCSPHIGHO2_02_FULL_51_18 | reverse complement strand
TTATCATCATTAAGCTGCGGGTACTTTTGAAGAACTATCGTTTTGTTGTACTCTAATATTTTGTTCTGAGCATCTGATTGCTTTTGTTGTTCGAATGATTGAAATATTCCTCGTAATAAATTGATTCCTAAATTTGTCCAAGCTTGGGTTTGGGCTTGCCTCTGCTGATTTTCATAATAGTTTTGCTGCGACTGATATTGTGACTGTAAATATTGAAGTTGGGTTTGCTGATACTGATTGAATGATTGCTCTTGATACCTGACATATTCTTGCTGAGCCGCCAGATTTTCTTGCTGTTGCTGCTGTCTAATCGCCTGAATCCTTTTTAGTTCGGCTAGCTCAGATTGATAGGATGAATCGGCATTTAGATCTCCTCCGGGGCGAAGCAGCCGGTATTTGTCCTGAAGAGCTTTCAATTCCCAATCTTCTGCGGCCTGTGAGATTCCACATAAGCTAAAGATTGTTAAAAGCCATAGGATAAACTTTGATCTCATTTCAACGTTTTTAGATTTGCTTTACTATCAATAAAACTGGTCTGAGCGACGTTTCTGAGACATTTGATTTCTTATTTTATCAACAGCCCCAGTACCGTAACTAGATGAGCCGTTCAAGCCCGTCAAAGGACTATTAAACACTCCTGTAGACCCACTATTCCATGAGTTTGAAACCGGGGCGCTCCATCCTCTGGAAGAATTTGTGCCATAGTAAGGGCTCGAAGGACTATTTCGATAATAGTTCGTTCCTACCGCACCGGTATAGGGATTAACATTACCCTTAAAAGAATAGTTATCAGTAACCGAACTATTTCGATCAGACCGATGATAACCGCTGACATACGTACCGTTCTTCCGATAGTGCCCGCGAACATATTCAGCTAAAGCTGTATCAGAAATTGATAGAGCAATAATCAGGGAAAGAAAAAATAGAGGTACCTGTTTCTTCATGGGTGGCTCCTCTTAATAACGTAATTATACACCGGCCATAGCCGGTTTATACAAGAGAAGAATTACCACATAATGGCCTTTGATGGCCACCTCCCAAATCAACATTAAACTGGCAAAACGTATAAAAAGTCTGCGGACTAAGAAGGGCTTAACTCAGCTCGAATTGTCAGAACTTTCAGGGTTGGATTATAAACACGTGCAAAACTTAGAGAGCCGGATGCCTGACGACATTTGCTTATCAAGTATAGAAAAACTTGCCAGAGCCTTTAAGATTACCCCTTCGAAACTGCTAGATTTTTAACGCGGACTTAAATGAATTACTGGCTTTTGTAATAAAAAGCGGCTTCATTGGCTCTTTTATAATCTGCATCGTGGTCAGATATGCTATAAAACAAAACGGCGTCGTTCATCGTGTGACCGGTGGTCTGACAAAAGTCGCACCGTTTTTTCAAAACCTCTGCTTTACAGTCTCTGCAAAGTATAAAAACGCATTTTCTTTGTGATCGCCCCTTTGGGTGAGATTTGAAACCGCTTAGTTTGTATTTCAAATACTCCCCGAAAGACATATAGGAACTGGAATAAAGAAACTTTTTTATCTTCTCTATCAGTTTTACTTGGTCGGGATCTGAAGAATTAAAAGATTTTTTAAATTCGGGGTGCTCATGAATGGTTGGACAACCACTCACACCGTATACTCTTGAATAAGCCTAAGAAATTCTGGGTTAGATTTCAGGGCCTTTTCGCTTTCAGTTTCTATGTCGTATTTGCGTTCGACGTCGGCGCAATATTTGCTATAGTGGCTAAATAACCGCCTAAACGGCTCCGATTCTCTTAGCACATCCAGACAGAAATCCGTGTCAACGTCGTTTTCGACAAATGCAAGAAAGTCATAGGTCGATTTATAGCAAAGCAGATGATGTTTTTTTCTTTGTTCGTCGTCTTTTAAGGAGACAATGCCAATTTGAAGATCATTAAAAGAAACATAGCATTTCTCAGCAGCTACCGAGACGGCAACATATTTGGTGGCTGAAAAATCCTCTTCCCAATTTCTTAGAGGTTCTTCAAGATGCTCGATACCCTTTTTGTACAAAGACTCTTTTTGAGTTAAGGTTGCTGTTGTCATACCCTGAATTATACACTAAAAATGGGCGACATATCTACTTACTAAATTTTACGAAATTGTACGAACTTTCATGGATTTGGTAGGGGCCAAAATAATTTGGATATCCTTTTTCCAAAAATTTCCGTGATTTTCCCCGCACGTTTGTTCACTTACTCATACTTGCCCCCTCCCAATAAAAAACGTCCCTAACGAAAGAAAGGGTGCGGGGGTGGATATATAGCTATACTCCAAAAGCAGGCAACCAAATCCAATAGGTGGCGGGGGGTATACGCTTGGTGTCCAAATAGTGTCTAGAAGACAATCAAAACCGTTAAGATTCGTTAAGACAAAACAAGACTGGTAAGTGTGGCTTACTTATTGCGACTGACAGACTTGCAATGATACAAACGACTTACGAAAATAAACCCTTTCGCATTAAAAGGGAAGTGCTCTACCAACTGAGCTATCGGCTCTGAATGCTGTATCATTGGGAAGTGACCGTATGCCTAGGCATATGAAACGAAGCGCCTAATATACCAGACTTCTTTAAAGCTGTCTCGAACGATTTTCTAAGGTTGTAAGGTTGACCGTCATTCTTACCGATAATGCCGAAAGGTGCGCCTGGCTTAGTTATTACCACGTTTATTACCACGTTTAATGAGTGGATTACCACGTTTCTCCCAAAGGGCCCCACGGCCGGTGCCTTGGCTCACGATGTGACCTTCTTTGCGCAAACGGTTTAAGATAACTCTGATCATATCCCGGCTTACCGAGGGACATAAGCGCTCAACATCCGAAATACTGAAAGTTGTCGGGAGATTGACGATTGTTTCTTCCACGATCGCCGTTTTCGCCCCACGAGTCTTTGCGATCGTGCCGACACGGCGTTCAAATTCCTGATAGGCCCCGATAAGCACACCAAGAGAATATTCCCACCACGGCTTAAGGCTGTGTTTGCCCTCTTGCCAGTCTTTGGATGACCTCTGAAGAGATTCATAATACGTTTCTTTTGATTCTTCGATTGAACGTTCAATACTGATGTACCGGCCCACCGTATAGTCGGCTTGGTGAAGCATCAAAACCGTCAAGAGCCTCGATACACGGCCGTTGCCATCACTAAAGGGATGAATGCACAGGAAATCGAAAATAAACGCCGGAATGAGAATAAGCGGGCTCGTTCGCCGTTTGTCCATGAGACGGTTAAACCGGGCGCATAATTCTTTCATAGTGCCGGGCGTCTCACGGGCCGAGACGGGCACAAACCTTGTGATCCATCGTCCATCAGAAAGACGCTCCTCAATGGTATTATCCCGCTTCTTCCACTGACCAGCCGGGATATCCGTGCGTGAATAAATCTGTCGGTGCATATCTAAAATCGTCTTTTCATCAATAAGGAATGACTCGGGTCTCGTGTGAATCTTCGACAACGCCTCACGATAACCGAGAATTTCCGCTTCCGAGCGGTCTTTCGGCTTGGTCGGATGAGCCATAAGTTCCTTGAAACGCTTTGAAGGCACAGTCACGCCTTCGATCCTGTTCGATGACTCTGTACTTTCTATAATGGCTGTCTCTTTAAGCGTTGCCAAAAATTGAGGGGTCTGATGCTGGAATAAATCCTGTCTGCCTTTATACTCACCGAGTTTTTGAAGCAATCCTCCCATCTCAATAGGGATTGATTGTCGGCTTAAAAAATCAATGTCTAACGACTTCATCGGTAACCTCGCATTGTGACATTCTATTCCTTGCCCTATGGTGGGTCAATTTCAAAAAATGCAAAAAACTTACTCGGCGCCGGTGTCCAAAAAGTGTCCATAACAGGTCACGAAAGCGCCTAATTCATCCAAGGACACACAGATTGGTATTAGTGGCTAACTGATTGAAACAAAAGGGGCAAGAAAAAATAAGTGTGATCAGCCCTGCGTGATTTCTTTTTCTTTGGAGGCCTGTGATTGATCGACTGACTGGATATAACGGTCGGTAAGCTTTTGTATCTCTTGCTGCAGCTTGAAACTTTCGTCCTCGGCCACTTTCTTTTCTTTCTCAAATTGTTTGATCGATTCATTCGCGTCCCTGCGAATCGAACGAATCGCGACACGGCTGTCCTCGGCGACTTTATTCGCAATCTTTGCCAGTTCCTCACGGCGTTCGCGCGTCAGCGCAGGAACGACCAAACGAATTACTTTTCCGTCCACGACGGGCGCAATCCCAAGATCGGAGTCGGAGATCGCCTTTTCAATCATCTTGATCGCCGATACGTCCCACGGGTGGATCAAAAGCGCTTTCGGTTCAGGGATCGTGATATTGGCCATCTGTTTGATCAGCGTCTGCGCGCCATAATAGTCAACCTTGATGTTCTCCACCATGCCGGTCGAGGCACGGCCGGAGCGTATGCTTGAGAAATTATGCTGCAACACCTCAAGCGATTTCTTCATCTTATCTTCAACTTCTCTGACGAGTGTATTGGGCAAGGCCATTGAATTTATTTGGATACGATTGTACCTATATTTTCGCCGGTGACGACCCGGCGGATATTGCCGTGCTTCATCAAATCAAATACGATGATCGGAATATGATTGTCCATGCAAAGGCTGATCGCCGTGGCATCCATGACCTTCAAGCCCTTTTTCAATACGGCCATGTAGCTGAGTTTATTAAAACGCTTGGCCTTCTTGTCTTTCTTCGGGTCCGCCGAATAAACGCCGTCCACCTTCGTCGCTTTTAAAATCACTTCGGCGCCAAGCTCCGTGGCCCTTAAGGCCGCGGTGGTGTCCGTTGTGAAATAAGGATTTCCGGTGCCGCCTGCCAAGATCACGATGCGGCCTTTCTCCAGATGCCGTATGGCGCGGCGGCGGATATACGGTTCAGCCAAAGCCTCCATCGTGATGGCAGTCTGAAGCCTTGTGAAAGCACCCTTTCTTTCGAGCGCATCCTGGATCGCCATGCCGTTGATCACGGTCGCGAGCATACCCATGTAATCGGCCGTCGATCGGTCCATTCCGCGCGAAGAAGCCTCCAAGCCCCTAAAGATATTGCCTCCGCCGATCACGACGGCCAGCTCCACGCCCATGTTTTTGACTTCAATAAGCTGTGCCGCAATCGACTCAACAACCTTGGGGTCGATGCCGTAACCGACCGCGCCCTGCAGCGCTTCTCCGCTCAGCTTGAGAAGTACTCTCTTATATTCGGCCTTTGACTTTGTCACGGAGGAAGCGTTTCCCCCAACTGAAACCGGACAAACTGCCTGATCTGAATAGAACTTCCGCCCAGCCTCTTGGACGTCTGGTTCAAAAGCTCCTGTATGGAAATTTTATCGTCCTTGATGAAGGGTTGATCTAAGAGGCAGCTGACTTGATAAAACTTGCCGAGCTTGCCCTGTACGATTTTTTCAATGATATTCTCGGGTTTTCCCTGTGTCCCCTCGCGAAATATCGCCTTCTCTCTTTCAAGAACTTGGGCGGGAACATCTGCCCTTTGGACACAAACCGGATTGGACGCCGCCACCTGCATCGCAATATTTTTCCCGAGCTCCTGGAAACCAGGATCATTCTTCACAGAAGCGTTGGGGACGGAAAGCTCGACGATCACTCCCAATTTTTGATTCGAATGAAGATAGGTGAAAAGCGTCCCGTCTTTGGTTTCCACGACTTTGGCGCGCCGGGCCATGATCTTCTCGCCGATTTTTCCGGAGAGGTCGGCGACCCTCTGTGTCACCTTCTCAGCGCTGAGGCCGTTCTCACCTCGCGCGAAAACTTCCTGCAGGGCCAAGAGACCCAGTCCTTTAAAATCATCGGTTCTGGCCACAAAATCCGTTTCGCAGTTTATCTCGACGAGAGCCGCTTTGCCGCCTTCCTGCCTCACCAGGATAAAACCCTCCTTGGCCTCGCGGCCGGCACGTTTCGCGGCCTGGGAGAGGCCCTTCTTTCTCAAAATATCAATCGCCTTTTCTATGTCGCCGCCGGCGGACTCCAGTGCCGCCTTGCAGTCCATCATGCCGGCGCCGGTCCTCTCACGCAGGTCCTTCACCAAATCCAGCGGTACGACTGTCACAAAAGCGCTACTCTTTCTGCTCTTTGGTTTCTGAAAGCACCGCTTCGGAATCGCCGCCGGCGCCCTCTGATTCCACGTCCCCGGTCTGTTGGGTGTTGCGCTTTACTTTTTGAAGGCCTTCAATCACGCTGTCCACGATAATGCCCGTGATTAATTTGATGGAGCGGATCGCATCGTCATTGCCGGGAATCGGATATTGGACCGTATTCGGATCTGAATCCGTGTCTACAATCGACACGACCGCAATATTCAAACGGTTCGCTTCCTTGATCGCAATGGTTTCCTTCTTGGCATCGATCACGAAAAGAGCACCCGGCAGTTTCTTCATATTCACGATACCCGCCAGGTTCTTCTCAAGCTTCGTGATTTCCTTTTCAAGCTCAGCCACTTCTTTTTTTGTGAGCGCGTCAAACGTGCCGTCTCCCCTCATTTGGAGCAGGTTCCGGTAACGATTGATGCTGTTACGAATCGTCTGATAATTCGTAAGCATGCCGCCGAGCCACCGGTGGCTCACAAAATACATGCCGCAACGCTTGGCCTCGCTTTCAATAATGGCTTGGGCCTGGGGCTTCGTGCCCACGAACAAAATGGTCTCGCCCTTGGCGGCCACGTCATGGATGAACTTACAGGCGCGCTCGAGATGTTCGGATGTTTTTTCGAGGTCGATGATATAGATGCCGTTTTTCTCCCCGAAAATATACGGCTTCATCTTGGGGTTCCATTTTTTGGTCTGGTGACCGAAATGCACGCCCGCTTCGAGCAGATTTTGAATTAATTCTTTAGACAATGGAGTGACTCCTTATTTCAAGTTCTAGGAAACGCGTAAGTGTTTGTATTTGAATAACTTACGTACGGACTTGACCGTTCTTCCCGGCCGTTTGGCCTTCGGTTAAAGACGGCCTTAGAGTCTCCCCACTGGAAACCCAAGCCCGCTTGAGTTCATAAACGTGTTATTATACCAAAGTTTCAAGGTCAGGCAATATTTTTCGTGGGAAATCCGACGACTTTTAAAGCCTGAATTGGAGCTC
>MHFI01000018.1:0-18827 GCA_001804125.1 Omnitrophica bacterium RIFCSPHIGHO2_02_FULL_51_18 | reverse complement strand
AATCCGGTGGGCGTCCTTGATCGTGGAAAGCCGGTGAGCAATCACAAGCACCGTGCGGCCCAGCATCAGGTTATGAATCGCCTGTTGGACCAACACTTCGGACTCGGAGTCCAGCGCCGAGGTGGCCTCATCCAAAATCAAAACCGGCGGATTTTTTAAAACTGCGCGCGCGATCGAAATACGCTGCCGTTCGCCTCCCGAAAGCCGGAACCCCCTGTCGCCGACGACGGTCTGATACTTTAAGGGCAGCCTCAAAATGAACTCATGCGCATTGGCGATGCGCGCCGCCTTTTCAATATCGGCTTGCGGAGTGCTTGAGCGGCCGTAGGCAATATTCGCGCTGATCGTGTCATTAAAAAGAATGGTCTCCTGAGTCACAATGCCGATCTGGTCACGAAGCGACTTAACGGTCACGTCCCTTACGTTCACGCCATCAATCAGCACATCCCCTTCACTGGCGTCATAAAATCGCGGCAGGAGATTCACCAAACTCGTTTTTCCGACGCCGCTCGGGCCCACGATCGCGACGATCTCCCCTGACATCACGTGGAGATGGATATTCGACAAAACCTTCTTCGAGGCGCCATATCCGAACGATACGTTCCTGAACTCAATTGATTTCCTGACAGGCAAAAGATGTTTCGCGTTTTCTTTTTCGATTATTTCGTTCGGAGTGTCGAGGACCTCAAAAATGCGCTCGGCTGCGGCCAGCGCATGCTGATTAATTCCGTGCACACGGCTTAGGCGCTTGAAAGGCCTCAAAAGAGAAAAAAGCGAGACTAAAAACGCCACAAAAGCGCCGGCCGACATCTGGTTTTCAATCACGTTTTTTCCGCCGAACCACAACACGACGCCCAAGCACACAAACCCGATAAATTCCGTGAGCGGACTCACGAAAATCATGCGGCCGATCGAGAGCATCATCGTCCGGTAAAGCTTCTGGTTCTGGCCGACGAAACGCTCTTTTTCATATTTCTCCATTCCGAAACCCTGAACGATCCGGATGCCGGAAATCGTCTCAAAAAGCGTCGAATTGATATCGGCGACCTGCTCCTGGCTTGCGCGGCTGATCTTCTTCAGGCGTTTGCCGACCCTGAGCACCGGATAAACGATAAGCGGCAAAAGAAAAAAGATTATAAAAACAAGTGTCCAGGGAATCCCGAAAATAAATTTAACGGTTAAAAGCAGCACCAGGTGCACGAGAATCTGCACCGGCTGAAACAAAAAGTCGGTAAGCCCCTCCGATATCGCATCGCGGATAATGCCCGTGTCATAGGTGATGCGCGAGACCAAGGCACCCGTCTGGGATCTTCCGAAAAAACTGAGCGGCAATCCCAGCATCTTTTCATAAACGATGTTCCGGAGATCCCGGATCACACGCTGGCTCACGTCATTCATAAAATAGGACTGGATGTATTCAAATAAAGCCCTAAAAAACGACAGCCCGATCGTCCAGAGGATGATGATATTGAGAAGCTGCCAGCGGGACATCGAATTGATTTGGTACACAAAATGGAGAATAAAGCCAGGCACCTGATCTTCGTGCGGGATAAGGATCGGCTTCCCGGCCAATACCGAATCCACAAACGGAATGATGATGCCCACCATCGGAATGCCGCTTAAAAGGGAATTGATGACCATCGCCGAAAACGCAATGCCCAGCTTCCCGACATGCGGCTTTACAAAACTGATCATCCGCTGATAATCATTCACCCCACCACCTCTTTTGTTGCGCCGACCCCGCCGGCCCTTTTCGCCGACACTTTCGGCGCAACGATTCGCTGAAAGCGAATCGAATGTCTTTCAGACATGAAAAGAGGTGGTGGAGTCATAGGCTCGCATCATAGCATAACTGCTACGAAAATGTCGACCGTGCTATACCCTCATGTTACAATAACTGCTTATGACTAAAGCACTTAAAGTCGCCGTGATCGGCCTCGGAAAACTCGGTGTCCGCCATGCGACCGTCTATTCGAAACTGACGAATGTTGAACTTTTCGGCGTATGCGACATTCATGAGGAAAAGGCGGAAAATACGGCCATCCAACTCCGGACCAGGGCCTTCAGTGATCACCGGGAATTGTTCGGAAAAGTCGACGCCGCAAGCATTGTCGTGCCGTCGCACGCGCATCATAGAATCTCAAAGGAGTTCCTGAATCACGGGATCCATCTCTTAATCGAGAAACCGATCACGACACATCTGCGGCAAGCCGACGAGCTGCTCGAAATAGCCAGGAAAAAGAAACTCACGATTCAGGTCGGCCACATCGAGCGCTTCAATTCCGCGATCCGCGCGATTAAACACGTGATCAAGGCCCCCCGCTTCATTCAATGCCACCGTTTCGGGCCTTACGACCCGAGAGTCGCCGATGTCGGCGTCACGCTGGATCTCATGATCCATGACATCGACATCATGCTGGACCTGGTCCGGTCTCCGGTAAAGATGATAGATTCGGTCGGCGCGTGCGTGCTTTCAAAAACCGAAGATATTGCGAACGCTCGGGTCCGTTTTCAGAATAAATGCGTGTGTGACTTGACGGCGAGCCGCATCACGCCGGATATAGTGAGAAAAATCAGGATTTTCCAGGAAGACGCCTATATTTCGCTGGATTATGTGACCCAAGAAGCCGAGATTTACGCGAAGGAAAACGGCCATATTCACCACCAAAAGATCGATATCACAAAAAGCGACTCCCTAAAAGAAGAGCTGTTGGACTTCGTTCACTGCGTGCGCACGGGGCGCAAGCCCCTCGTGTCCGGCAAGGAAGGGCGCGACGCGCTCGAACTGGCGCTTAAGATTTCAAAACAAATCCATAGAAAAAAGTGACACGGAAAATCTATGTTATAGCCGGTGAGGCTTCCGGCGACCTGCATGGATCCAGCCTGATTAATGAAATAAGGGCCCAAAGCACCCAGCCCGTCGAAATCTATGGTGTCGGCGGCGGTAAAATCCGCGAAACAGGCGCGTTAAGTTTTTATGATCTCGCCCGCTTCCACGTCACCGGCTTCACCGACGTGATCAAGCGCCTGCCTCAGTACACCAAAGCCAAAAAAATCATCCTCGATGGAATAAAAAAAACCAGGCCCGACTTGGTCGTCTTGATTGACAACCCGGGATTTAATCTCCACCTGGCCCAAAAGATTCACGCGCTTTCGATCCCGATTGTGTACTATATCGCGCCGCAGGTTTGGGCGTGGGCGCCGAAACGCATATTGAAAATAAAGGCGTATGTAAAAAAGGTTCTGGTTGTGTTTGAATTTGAGAAAAAAATTTATGAGGAAAATCACGTCCCGGTCGTGTGGGTCGGCCACCCGATCAAAGATTTGATGAGCGGTGTGCATGAAAAAAAACCGGCAGGGAAAACCATAGCCCTCCTTCCCGGATCCCGAAAAGGCGAGCTTAAGATGCTTTTCCCGGTGCTCGCCGGAGCCGCCCGGAAAATAATGGAAAAGATCCCCAGCGTTGATTTCGCGCTCATCAAAGCACCGACACTTTCAAGGAAATTTTACGAACGGTTCATTAAAGAGGAGCTTCGGGGACTTCGTTGCACGCTCGTGGAAGAAGATTCCTATGCGGCGATCAAAGGAAGCGATCTGGCGATCGTGTGCTCCGGCACCGCGACCCTCGAATGCGCGCTTCTGGGCGTGCCGATGATCGTCACCAATAAAGGCACATTCTTAACTTACCTGATCGCGAAAAACCTTGCCAAGGTGAAATATCTGGGCTTGCCCAATTTGATCCTGGGAAAGGAGAGTTTCCCCGAGTTTTTACAGTACGATGCCACGCCGGAAAAGATATCCGGGATGGCCGTCAAAATCCTTACCGACAAACGCCTGCAGCAAACCATGAAAAAAGATCTTGAAGAAGTTTCAAGAAAACTGGGAGATTTGGGCGCCACGCGAAGGGCCGCTCAGGAAGTCCTGATCGCCTTATAAAATCGGCAGGTATTTTTCGATTTCGTAATGGGTGATCTCGGCGCAGTATTTGTTCCATTCGATCTTCTTGTTTTCCAAAAGCGAACGGTAAATATGCTCACCCAGAGCTTCTTTTAAGAACTTACTATCCTGAGCGATCGCGATGGCCTCACCGAGGCTTTGCGGAAGCAACTGGATGCCCTTTTTGCCGCGATCGGCATCGCTCATCGAATGCACGCTCTGTTCCACGGGCTCCGGAAGCTCAAACCCATGTCGGATGCCCTCCAGGCCCGCGGCCAGCATCACCGCGAAAGCCAAATAAGGGTTGCAAGCCGCATCGGGTGAGCGAAGCTCGGCGCGCATCGCGCTCTCGCGTCCTGATTTGTAAGCCGGCACACGCACCAACGCATGCGGATTTTTCTTCCCCCAGAACGTGTAAACCGGCGCTTCGTAACCCGGCGTCAAGCGCTTGTAGGAATTCACCCATTGGTTTGTCACAATGCACATCTGGGGCGCGTATTTCAAGAGCCCTGCGATGTAGTGCTTGGCGGTCTTCGAAAGATGATGCTTGTCGTTTTTATCGTAAAAAGCGTTCTTGTCGCCTTTAAACAGGGACTGGTGCACATGCATGCCGCTTCCGTTTTCGTTTTTCAAGGGCTTCGGCATGAATGTCGCATACACACCGTTTTTCAGGGCAATCTCTTTCACGACGAGGCGATACGTCATCGTGTTATCGGCCATCGTCAAGGCGTCCGTATAGCGAAGGTCAATCTCGTGCTGGCTGGGTGCGGCTTCGTGATGGCTGGATTCAACCCCTACTCCCATCTCTTCAAGCGTCAGTACGGTCTCGCGTCTCAAATCAGAGGCGGCATCCAGCGACGTGAGGTCAAAATAGCCGCCTTGGTCCAGAGGTTTTGTATGTTCTGAGTTTTGAAAATAGAAATATTCTATTTCGGGTCCGACATAAAACGTGAAGCCAAGATCCGCCGCTTTTTTAAGATGGCGCTTTAAACACTGGCGGGGGTCTCCCTCGGAAGGCGCGCCGTGCATATCCACAATATCCGCAAACATGCGCGCCACGGCGTTCTCGCGGGGACGCCAGGGAAGTATCTGATAGGTGGAGGGGTCCGGCGCGGCCCTCATGTCGGACTCGTCGCTTCGCGCAAGGCCCTCAATCGCCGAACCGTCAAAACCTTTGCCCTGCTCCATCGCTTCTTCCAGCTCATCCACCGTAATCGCGAAGCTTTTTAAAAGGCCCTGAATGTCCGAAAACCAAAGCCGGATAAAGCGCACATTGTCATCCTGCGCTTTTTTTAAGACAAACGCTTTGCCCTGCCGAACCTTGGGAGACTTGGAACTTTTGGGCATGAGTCCCTAGTGAGAAATCAAAGCGCTTTCTCGCCCCGTTCGCCTGTACGGATGCGGACGGCTTCATCAACGGTGGAGATAAATATCTTGCCATCGCCCACATTGCCGGTTTTCGCGGCCTTCGCGATTTCCTGAACCAATTTCTCGGCTTCGGAATCGGGCACCACAATTTGGAGCTTCATCTTCGGGAGAAGATCCATACGAAAACGCTCACCTCTCCAGACCTGTTCGACGCCCTTCTGCTTCCCATGGCCTTCGATGTCGTGGATCATGACGCCCGGATAACCGCACTTTTCCATGGCGGCTTTTACGGCCTCAAATTTTTCGGGCCTTATAATCGCTGTAATCTGTTTCATTTATTTTCCTTTCCTGTCACCGCAACACCCGTATACGAGTAGCTTTGCTTACGGATATTAAACTCAGGATACGCCATGTTACCATGTTCGCCGATGTCAAGTCCTTCAATTTCCTCATGCAGAGAAACCCGCAGGCCCATCACAACTTTGATAATCGTCCAAACGACGAGACCGCCGATGAACGTAAACGCTGCAACCGCTCCGATGCCCGTGAGCTGCGCAGTTAGAAGTTTTGTTCCACCTCCGAAGAAAAGACCATTGCCGGTGGTGTTGGCGATAAACTGGTCCTGCGCAAAAAGACCCACGCAGATTGTGCCAAAAATACCGTTTACCAAATGCACGGAAAGGGCACCCACTGGATCGTCAATCCTGATCTTATCAAAGAACGCCACCGCCAGAACCACAAGCACCCCGGCAACCGCTCCGATAATCAAGGAACTTTCAACGCTGACATAAGCGCAAGGCGCCGTGATCGCCACGAGTCCCGCCAAGCACCCATTGAGCGTCATCCCAAGGTCCGGTTTACCCATCAAAATCCACGAAGTAATCGTGGCCGTCATGATAGCCGCGACCGCCGCGCTGTTCGTCGTGACGCAAATTCTTGCCATGTCATTCACGACTGCCGCCATCGTGCTGCCTGGGTTAAAACCAAACCAGCCAAGCCATAGAATAAAACAGCCGACCGTCGCTAAGGACAAATTATGCCCGGGAACCTGCCTGACATTGCCATTTTCATCGTATTTGCCAAAGCGAGGTCCAAGTACTATGACGCCGGCCAATGCCGCCCAGCCGCCGACCGAGTGGACCACCGTCGATCCGGCAAAATCCCAGAAACCCAGTTTTGCAAGCCAGCCGCCGCCCCAAATCCAGTGACCCGTCACCGGATACATAATCGCAACCAGGACAAATGAAAACACAATGAACGAAGCATACTTGATTCTTTCAGCGACCGCCCCGGAAACAATCGTGGCCGCCGTTCCGGCAAACACGAGCTGAAAGAAAAATTTAGCGAAAAAAGGCACTGTGGCCCAAGAAATCGCACTATAAACACCCTGGTACTGGTCCCCCGTTGCAGGGCTATTATCGGCGCCGCGCAGCATGAAGAGGCCCTTAAGCCCCAGGAAGCCGGTGCCATCACCGAACATCAGCCCCCATCCGATAAACCAGAACGCGATGGAGCTGGCCGCGAACACGATAAAATTCTTGGAAAGAATATTCACGCAGTTTTTCTGCCGTGCGAAACCCGCCTCGACACAGGCAAAACCTGCGTTCATCCAGAACACGAGCATGGCCGTTACAAGCGTCCATATCGTGTCTAAAGCTACTTTGGTATCCATAAACACCTCTCCCTTTCTTCTTTTCTCAAAGGAGAGTATACGGACGAATATTACAAGTAGATTGCAGTGCGGTTAACAGTGAGAACAGTCACTCTTCGGAGATAAACTTATAACCGATATTGCGAACGGTCTCGATGAACGTCGAGGACTTGCCCTCTATTTTCGACCGAAGGCGGCGGATATGGACATCCACGGTACGGGTACCGCCATAGTACTCGTAGCCCCACACCTTGTTGAGGAGCACTTCGCGGGTAAAAACAGTCCCCGAATGACTGCACAAAAACTTCAAGAGTTCGAATTCGGTGAAAGTAAGGTCTATCTTTTTCTCACCGACACGCACCTCATATTTGGAAACGTCTATCGTGAGTTTCCCGCGCTGAATCAGGTTCTTCTGATCGACCTTATGAACGCGCTTCAAAAGGTTTTTGATCCGAACAACGGCTTCCGCAGGGCGAAGGGGCCGGTACAACACTTCGTGCACGCCCGAAGGCAGGTCTGCATGCTTCATCTCTGCTTCATCCATCATGACCACGATCGGAATGTCCTCGGTTCGAGACTCCTTCTTGATCCCGTAATAAACGTCCATGATTTCAAGGTAGCTTGATTTCGGGTTCATCACGATCAGATCCGGCTCCTTTTCAATGATCTCGTTCGCCGCGAGGCCGTTCATCGGAATCAAGCGCGCAATAAAATGGGCCTCCTTTTTCAGGACGTCCCTCAAGTCGCTGCCCTGCTTGTTTTGGTCTCCGATGATAAGGATATTTTCGTTCATCTCACATACCTACGAGAGTCACACCCTGTTTGTCGGCCGCTTCCAGAAACTCTTTTTTCCTTAAAAGGATCGTCTTCCCCGCCTCGACGCCCAAAACCTTGGACGAAATCGATTTTAAAACCGAAAGTGTTTGAATTCCCGCGCAAGGAAGGTCAAATCGGAGGTCCTGGTTGGGCTTGGCCGCTTTCACCACCACAACGTCCCCGTGCCCCAGCTCACCCCCCCGGCGCATCGCATGGTCGGTCCCTTCCAAAGCTTCCACCGCAAGCACCGCGCCGCTTTTGACGACGACCGTCTGGCCGATGTCCATCTTGCCGATCCCCTTGGCGATTTTGTACCCAAATCTCAGATCCTTCCACTCTTCTGGCGTAGGCGGCCTTTGCGTCAAGACGCCTTTCGGGGCCAAAGCGTCTTTGAGAAAAATGCGCGAATCCACGACCGAGATACCGCACTTCAACTTTAAAAAAATTTCAAACGCCTTCAGCAGGTGGTCGTCGCCTTTGTTGCCTGTTGAATGAATGAAACCTTCGGCGGTGTCGTCCATTTTAAAAGAACTGTTGTAGATTTCTCTCTTGGGAACGCCGCCGGCGAGCACCACATTTTTTATATTACTTTTTTTCAGCAAACCCACGAGGTCCCCCAAGGCCCACAGGTCCACATAATGCATCTCAGGCGCGTATTGTTCCACTCTCGGGTCCGTGTAGTTTCTGAGGCCGAAAACCACGAGATCTTTCTTCAGCGAAAACACGGCTTCCGCAAATAAAACAGGAAATTCACCCTGACCCGCAATGAGGCCTAAACGACCCGAAGGTGCCGACCGAAACCAGTTCATTCTGGCATTTTTTTCCGCTTAGTCCACCAACGCAAACATAATCTCGGCGTCACAAACCTCTTCGTCCCCAACCTTCGCGACACCCTTCACAATGCCTAATTTAGACTTCAGTTTCACGATCTCAACCTCAAGCCGAAGTTGATCACCCGGTACAACGGTCTTGCGAAAACGCGCGTTATTGATGGAAATAAGATAGGCGAGCCGTCTCTGCCCCTTTGTGATGGACAGCACCAAGATTCCTCCGACCTGGGCGAGCGCCTCGACAATCAAAACACCCGGCATCACAGGCCTCTCCGGAAAATGACCCTGAAAAAAAGGTTCATTGGCGGTGACATTCTTGATCCCCACAATCCTCTTTTCGCTCATTTCTATCACGCGGTCCACCCATAAAAACGGATACCGATGGGACAACACCTTTTTGATATCCTCCAGATCCATCACATAAGGTTTTTGAATTTCCTTACTTTTAGGATTTTCCATGACTGTCCTTTACTTTTTGAATGGCTTCACCCAGCTTTCGGTTCAGCGAATGGCCGCTTCTGATCCCCACCACATGCCCGATAACTGAAAAACCCAATAAACTCAAATCTCCCAAGATGTCCAGCACCTTATGCCGGGCACACTCATCCGTAAAACGAAAGTGGTTCCCCACGGGCCCGTTCTTTGAGATAACGAGTGTGTTTTCATGCGTCGCGCCGATCCCAAGCCCGTTCTGTCTCAGGGATTGCGACTCGGCCTGGGTGCAGAAAGTGCGGGAAGGCGCTATTTCTTTCTCAAACACTTCGGGGGTCAGCGTAAAATCAACCTTTTGGCCGCGAAGAAGCGGGTGTTCATAATCCAAAATATAACTGATCCGAAAATGCTCTGAAGGATAAATCACAATGGCCCGGCCAGGCTCATGGCAGAAAAGCGGCTCTTCTATCCTGCACGCTTCTTTCCTGGATGAAAAATCCTTAAAACCGAGGCCTTTCAAACACTCGACAAACCCGATCGCGCTTCCGTCCAGCGCCGGAAACTCCGGTCCCTCCACCTCCACTTTCAGGTTGTCGATTCCGAGGCCTCCAAGCGCCGCCAGGCAGTGTTCCACGGTCTTTATTTCCGTCCCATTCTGCCCGAGTGAGGTACAGTGTTTCGAATCCGCGCTGGGGGTCAGGGAGACCCTTCGGCCGTCCCTAAAAAACTGCAGTCCCTCGCCCGAAGACAGGGGGCTGAAGGTGACACGGCAAAACTCACCGGTGTGAATGCCGGGACCGCTTAGAGAACCCCTCTTTTGGATAGTGCGCTGGAAGGTATAACAATCACTCATCGCGCTTTCTTTTTTAGTTCAAGGATGTCCTTAAAAAGTTCGGGTAGTTTCGCGATGACCGCCAAGATCTTTTTCTGCTCAGCGATTGGCCTGGCCGGCTCACCGAGCAAGACACTTCCCATTGGAAACGATTTTGAGACCCCCGAGCGCGCCCCTACAATCGTATTGTCGCCGAGAGTGATGTGACCCACCAGACCCACCTGACCCGCAAGCACCACGTTCTTACCAAGTTCCGAGGAACCGGAGATGCCGCATTGGGAGACCACAAGACAATTGGGCCCGATCACGACGTTGTGGGCGATTTGTACCAGATTATCTATCTTGGCGCCTTTTTGAATCCATGTTTTTGAGAAACGCCCGCGGTCCACGCACACATTAGCGCCTATTTCTACGTCTTCCTCTATCAGGACCCAGCCCGTATGCGGAATTTTGATACGCGAGCCGTCCACGGTTTCATAACCGAAGCCGTCGCTTCCTATGACAGTACCGCTATGAATCATGACGCGATCACGGATTTGAGTGGCCTCCCGAATCGTCACGTTCGGGTAAATCCAAACATCGGCGCCCAGGACGCAGGCTTCTCCTATGAACACCCCCGCCTCGATCACCGTGTTGTCTCCTATCACAACGTCCTTTTCAATCACCACATGCGGACCGATAGAAACACGCCCGCCCAAACGAGCCGTCTTGTGAAGCACGGCCGACGGATGGACTCCTTCGGGCCTTTCGGGTTTTGAGTCTGAAAAAATGGACAACACACGCGTGAAAGCCAAGGAGGGGTTAACCGTGCGCACAAGCGTCTTGCCGCTTGAGTGGACTTCCTTGGAAGTAATAATCGCGGAGGCTTGAGTTTCTTCCAAAAAGGGAAGATATTTGGCGTTCGCTAGGAACGTGATATCTCCCTTTTGGGCTTCTTTGATTCCCGCAACGCCTGTGATGGTGACGCTCCGGTCGCCGACAAGCTCACCTTCGACGAGCCGGACAATTTCTTCTAACTTTATGCTTTTTTTTGACTCACTATTTCTTCTTGTAAGAGTCATTCAATACCTTGTTCACCTGGGCCGTCAAATCGCCGGTGCTGCTCTTAAACACAAGCACGCGGTCATTGAAAATGTACGTATAGCCCTGGGTTTTGCCGAAATCCTGGATCACGGTTTCGATTTCCTTCAGGATATCGCGGACCATGCCGTCCCTTTCCTTGCGAAGCGCATCGCGCGTCGTGCGGTCAAATTCCTGAAGCGCCTTGATTTTATCGTCAATGCCCGCCTGCTTGTCTTCTTTGGCTTTCCCGGTCAGGAGCTCGGCTTCATCCCTCAGTTTTTTGATCTCGGCGACCGTCTTATCGCGCTCGGCCTGTTTGCCCGCGCCCTTGGCCTCCAGAGATTTATCAAAATCCTTTGTCTTCTGGTAGTCATCAAACACCTTGGCCAAATCCACGTAGCCTATCTTCTCGCCTTCCGCGAAGGCCCGGCCGGCCGCGAAAGCCGAAAGACCCGCAAACAGGAAAACGGACAAGCTAATCGAAACGAATTTCTTCATGAGCATCCTCCTTAGTTTAAAATGCCTGGCTGATATTAAAGTAAAACCTCATCTTTTTCTTCTCGTTAGGCACATCATCCAGTGGATAACCGGCGTCCACCTTGACAGGGCCTATCGGCGTCTTGACCCTCACACCGAACCCAACGCCCGACTTCACATCTCCGCTGCCAAAATCATCCACTTGGTCGTACACATTGCCTACATCAAAAAAGACAGCACCCTTAATGAGATCCGGATAAATGGGGAAGGTTTCTTCCGCGTTCGCGACCCAGAATGTCTCGCCGCCGATGGGCTCCTGGTTGCCCGGATCCCGCGGCCCGATACGCCGCTCACGGTAACCGCGAACGGTGTTGGCGCCGCCCGCGAAGTAGCGCTCATAGATCGGCACTTTTACGGAATCGCCGAATTCATCCACAAAACCGACGCGGCCCTTGAGCTCCAAAACCATCACGTCAAAATTCTTGAAATAAGTGCTCCCTAAGACCGTGAGTTTCATAAAATCCTTGTCACCCGCTAAGGGTCCGCCTGCCACTTCTCCGGTCCCCGTCACCAGATACCCTGAGGAAGGATTGTACACGCTGTCCCTCTGGTCATGAGTCAATGTCAGTGCCAGGCTCGAGGTCGTGTTCTTTCCCTGCTCATCTTTTAAGTCTTGGGATGCATCAGCGGGAATGTCGCTGATCTTGACCTGTTCCAGCTTGTACATTAAAAGGCCTTTGTCGAACTCCGTAAATTCTTTTCCGAGGCGGAGATCAAAACCTGTTTTGGTTTGATCAAAGAAGTAGCCTGAAGTTCCCGACCGGTTATATCCTCTGCGGAAAATATCAAATCCGAACGAATAAGGATAGCCGAACACCCAAGGCTCCGTGAAACTGAGTTCCGCGTTCTGCCGGACACTGCCGATTTCAAACCGGAGCCCAAAATCCTGCCCGGCGCCCGTAAACGTCTTCCGGTTCTGCCAGTCAAAATTCTTTTGCCTCACCTGGGCAAATCCGATCACGGAATCCACGGAGCTGAAACCCCCGCCGAAGCTGAATTCACCGGTCTTGGTTTCCTTGACCGTGACGACCAGGTTGCGGGAGTTGGACTGGGAACCTTCTTCGGTGTCAAAACGCACGTCCTCAAAGAACCCCAGATTATAAAGGCGTTCTTTCGAGCGCTTGAGTTTCGCGCCGCTGAAAGACTCGCCCGGATAGGCACGCAGTTCTCTTCGAATCACGGTGTCTTTTGTTTTTGTGTTGCCCTGGATCATCACGCGCTCCACGTAGGTCAGTTCGTTCTCGGTGATCGTATAGCTCAAATCCACGCGGTCCGCGGACTCATTGTACAGGGACTCCGAGCGAATCTGAGCGGACAAATAGCCTTTTTCGAAATAAAGGTCCTGAATATTGGCAACGTCCAGACGCAGTCCGCGCCTGGAGAAGGGCTTGCCCTGGACCATTTTGACGGATTTTGCGATCTCTTCGGAACTTAAAATCGAGTTGCCGGTGAGTTGAATGTTTCCTACGAGGTACCGCTTGCCTTCATTGACAATGACCTTAAGAAGAACGTTGCCGCTGCCGTCTTCCAAAGGCTGGGTCTCTTGGGTGACTTCCACGTCGCTAAAACCCTGCTCGTCATACAAGGCCTTGATCCTCTCGATATCTTCATCCACATCTTCCTCTTTCAGGAAACCGGAATGAAAAAGTCCCCACCAGGAGGCCTTCTTGGTCTTCATCTTGCCCGTGATTTCGCCGGTCTTAATCGATTGGTTGCCCTCGATTCTTATGTCCTTAACGCGGACTTTCACTTTTTCATCGATCATAACCCTTAACACCGCCTGATTCGTGTCCGGATTCACATCCAACGCTTGATCAATCACAGCCTCGGCAAACCCCTTTTTTTCGTAAAGCCGCCGGATCGCGTCCAGATCGTCACGGAGCCGCTTCTGGTCCACGAAATCGCCGACCGCGGACTGCATTTCCTTCTTTAACTGATCTTTTTTAAGCTGGTTATTGCCCTCAAACCTGATTTCCAAGAGGATGGGTTTTTCCGTCACCAGGAATACAACTTTAATGCCATCCTCAAAGTCTTCCTGTTCAATGCGAACATCGAGAAAGTAGCCCAGGCCATAAAGTCTCTTCAGGTCTTCGTTAAGAACAGGAGAAGAGACCGGCTGGCCCACCTGGGTTTTCACTTTGGAGAGAATCGTAAGCGAGGCGACCGTCTTGTTGCCGCGGACATCCACGGCTTTCACGATCTTACCGTCTTCAGCGCCGGCCGGAATCGCGAAAATACCGGAAAATAAAGCGGTTATTAGAATTAAAGCGATGAAAAAGGGGCTCTTTCGGCTCATAATTTTAAGGGGTTACTGTAGCATAGTCTTATGAATAAATCAAAAGTTTAGTCAAACGATTACTCAAGACCCACGACTAACCAGGCATCTCTTCCCGGCGCATAAGCTCGGCATTCTCAAACCGCGTGTACTCATGGATAAACGTGAGGAAAAGAGGGCCTACGGGGCCGTTTCTTTGTTTGGCGATTATGACTTCGGCCTTGCCCTTATTCTCATCGGTGGGGTTGTAGTATTCTTCACGCAAGAGAAGAACAACCACGTCCGCGTCCTGCTCAATGGCGCCCGACTCTCTCAGGTCCGAAAGTTGCGGCCGGTGGTCAGTGCGGGACTCAACGGCCCTTGAAAGCTGGCTAATCGCGATGACCGGAACGCTGAGTTCACGGGCCAGTGCTTTTAGCGACCGGGAAATCTCTGAAATCTCCTGCTGACGGCTCTCCGCATTGCTGGAGCCCTGCATGAGCTGCAAGTAGTCCAACATCAGGAGCTTAATATCGTATTGGGACTTGAGCCGCCGTGCTTTCGCCTTGAGTTCAAGGATACTGATGCCCGGCGTGTCATCGATATAAATGGGCGCCTCGGAGAGCTTGGCCGCGGCACTCGTCAGATTCGGCCAATCGGACTGCGCTAAAAATCCGGTCCGCACCTTATGGGCATTGACACGCGCGCAAGAGCAAAGCATCCTCTGAATCAACTGCTCTTTGGACATTTCCAAGCTGAAAATGGCGGTGGGCCGCTTTAAAACCAGTCCGACATGCTCGGCGATACAGGTCATCAGAGCGCTCTTGCCCATCGAGGGGCGGGCGGCGATGATTATCAAATCGGAAGGTTGTAAGCCGGCCGTCTGCGTATCAAATTCGTGAAACCCCGTTGCAATCCCGGTAATATGCTCTTTTCTTTGGTAAAGGCGGTCAATGGTTTCAATCTGGTTCCGGATAAGCTCCTTTAAAGGAATCACACCTCCTGAGAACTTTTTGTTCGCAATGTCAAAAATGAGTTTCTCGGCGCGGTCCAGCAAATTTTCGACTTCCTGGGTGGAGTCGAACGAATCAGTGACAATCTGCGTCGCGTGCGTGATAAGCTGGCGCAAGACGCTTTTTTCCCGGACAATCCGCGCGTAGTAGAGGACATTCGCGGCGGTCGGGACCGCCGTTGACAGGTGAGCCAGATAACTGGCGCCTCCCACGTCGTCGAGCGTGCCTTCCCTTTCCAGCATGTCGGTCAACGTCAAAAGGTCTACGGCCTTATTTTCATTGAAAAGATTGATCATGCTCTGGAAGATTTTTCTGTGGGCATCTTTGTAAAAATCGTCGGGAGTCAGATGCTCGATGCTTTGCGGGATCGCGTCTTCCTCGATCAGCATCGATCCCAAAACGGCCATCTCGGCCTCCGTGTTTTGGGGAGGAACGCGGTCTTTCTGAAGAATCTGTTCTAAATCTCTAGCGGTCATAACACCTCGTGTTGGGTGTCAGTCGTTGACATTTGACATGAACCGCCTTGGACGCACATGTCAAATGTCAACGACTGACACCCCCAGCCACCACCCAGACCTTAAGTTTTGCAATTACTTCCGGATGCACTTTAATCTCAATCTGGTAGGCGCCCAGTTTTTTGATGGGTTCGGCCAGATGAACGTCTCGTTTATCGATCACAATCCCGTGCTTGGCAAGGCCTTCTTGAATATGATGGGAGGTCACGGCGCCATACAGCTTCTCGCCTTCCCCGACCTTAACCTCAATCGTCAGCGACCGCTCGGAAATGCTTTGGGCGGTCTTCCGGGCATTCGCGAGCGTTTCGGCTTTTTCCTTTTCCCGCCGCTTTTGTTCCTCTTCAAAATTTTTAAGAAGTGACGCGGTGGCGAGTTTGGCCTTGCCTTGTGGAATCAGAAAATTCTGCGCAAAGCCGGAACTCACCTTCACGACCCGGCCGCGACGGCCGAGCTTTGGATCATCCTGTGTTAAAATGACTTCAACATTCATAAGAGTCTGTTCTCTAAAATCCTAATGACGAAAAAGATCGTTTTGGATTTTGATCATTCGAATTTTGAATTTGTTTCGAGTTTCGTATTTCGTGCTTCGTATTTAATCATTTTATTCTGCTACAAATGGTAATAATGCAAGTTCTCTTGCGATCTTGATCTGGCGCACCAAGTGCCGCTGGGACTTGGCGCTCGCGCCGGAAATGCGGCTCGGGATCACTTTGCCGCGCTCGGTGACAAAATAGCGCAGGCGGTTCACGTCCTTATAATCGATGCCTTCAATTTCCTCCGGTGTGAACTTGCAAACCTTCTTTTTGAAGATTTTCTTCTTGAGGGGCCCTTTTTTCTTCGTTTTCTTCTCAAATTTGCGCTCAAACATATGTCCCTTCCTTGTTAGATCCCTCGTCGGTCGCCACGGCGACCTCCGTAAGTTGCGTGCTCATTTAAAATGGCGTTTCTTCCTCCGCCTTGCCCGGGGCATCCGCAGAAGATTCTTCCAATTGGATCTCTCCGATTTCTTCCTTGGCGCCGCTCGGCTGGGCCTCAAACCCGGCCTCCTTGTCACGGCCCCCCTGGCTGGCCCCTCTCAAAAACTGCACACTCATCGCCACAACCTCCAGTGTGCTTCTTTTCTGGCCGTCCGCGCCTTCCCAGGAACGGCTCTGGAGCCGGCCCTCGACAAACACCGGACTGCCCTTCTTAAGATATTCTCCGCAGGTCTCCGCCATGCGGCCCCACACGACCACGCGCACAAAACTTGTCTCCTCCTTTTTCTCGCCGGTCTGCAGTTTATAGACGCGGTTCATTGCGACCGTGAAACTTGTGACCGCCGAGCCGCTCGGAATATAGCGGAGTTCCGGGTCCCGTGTTAGGTTGCCCATCAAAAGCGCTTTGTTGAAACTAGCCATTGAACCTCCTGCTTCAATTCAAAATTAAAAATGTAAAATTTAAAATTGAGGTGTCGCTAGCGCGGCCTTTATTATAGGTCACGAAGTGACCCCTAAATTTTACATTTTTAATTTTGAATTTTTAATTTACTTACCCTCTTTGTTGATCAGCAAAAAACGAAGCAGCTGATCATTCAGCCGCAGCGATTGCTCGAGTTTTTTCGTGTGCTGGGTATCCAGTTGAAAGTTTAAAAGCACGTAATGACCTTCGTGCCTCTTTCGGATCTTATAAGCCATTCGCTTCTTGCCCCATTCATGGATGCCGTCTACACGGCCGCCGTTTTTCGAGATCAGCTCCTGCAGCTGTCCCAAGACCCCTTTCGACGCCTCCGTCGAAATATCCGGGTCGATGATAAACACGCCTTCATAATTTCTCATATACTTTACTCTCCCTTGTCATCCCCGCGTCCGCCGAAGGACGGATCCGTCCAACGAACTGTGGCGGAAAAGCGGGGATCATGTTGGTCCTCGATTAAAGCATTCGAGGACGACTCCTACGGAGTCGATTGTAAACGGCTCAAAGTATCCATCGCCGGCTTCACGCCGTCCGTCACCCAGCGATGGCAAATCAAAACCACTTTCTCCAAAATACTTTTAAGCTTTTTTTCTTCTTCGGCGCTGAAGCGCTCAAGCACAAACCCTGTCAGGTTTTTGGGCATCGCCGGACGGGCCACACCGATCCGGAGCCTCGGAAATTCCCCGGAACCGAACGCTTCCACCACCGACTCCAAACCATGATGGCCGCCGGCACTGCCTCGCGGGCGCAGACGCAATTTGCCAAACTCAAGGTTCACGTCATCGCAAACGATCAAAAGGTCCTGATTTTGAAAGCGGTGCCGGTCCAACAAAGAACGAACCGCTTCGCCGGACTTATTCACGAACGTGGACGGCTTTACCAGCAAAAGCTCTTTCGGATCAAACTCCAACGTCTTTTTTATCGCATCGACGGCCATGAACCCCGCGTTATGCCGAGTGTGTTTGTACTTTTCTCCGGGGTTGCCGATGCCAATTATAGCCTTCATCAAATCCGAAATTCGAAATCCGAAATTCGAAACAAATCCGAAACACTAAATTCAAATGACCAAAACAGATGTTTCGGATTTCGTGCTTTGAATTTAAAATTTGTTTCGTGCTTCGTGCTTCGGATTTCGTGCTTCACATTAATTATTTCTTTTCCTGTTTTGGCGCTTCTTTCGCGGCTTTTGGTTCTTCCTGCCTGCCGGCAGGCACGGCCTTCTTTTCACCCGGCTTTCCGCCTGAGGCGGACCCGCCTCCGGCGGGAGGCTCCTCCTTCTTCTCGCGCAAGACTTCCACTTCCTGCGCCTCGGCCACCGCCGGCGCTTCCTCGATCTTCTCTTCATGCAGCTTCACCTGGAAAAGCAGCGACTCAGGGTCGTTCAGGATCTCAAGCTTGTCGGACGCCTTCAAATCCTTCACGTGAATCGAATCATTCAGCTTAAGCGCCGACACATCCACGTCGATGTGTTTCGGGATGTCCGTGGGCAGGCACCGCACCTTGACCTGACGCAGCGGGTGGTCCAAGAGACCCCCGTCCTGTTTCACGCCGACAGGCTCGCCGACCGCCGTGACTTCGACCTCCACGACGATCTTTTCTGTGAGTGAAATCTCATTGAAATCCACATGAAGGATGCTGCGCTTCACGGGATCATGCTGTACTTCTTTGATGATCACCGGACGCGGCTTGGACTTTTTTTCCTTTTCAATCGTAAGATTGATCAGCACGTTCTCGCCTTCCGCGGAACGGATAATCCGGGAAATTTCCTTGTCCGCGACGGAAATCGAGACGGGCTCATCGCCGCGGTGGTATACGACCGCGGGGATAAACCCCCGGCCGCGCAACTTCTTGACGGCCTGTTTGCCCTTTTCGGCCCTAACGGTTGCTTTTAGACTGACCTGTTCCATTGTTGACTCCTCAAATACTGCTTTAATGCAAAATTAAAAATGTAAAATGAAAATTCTGGAGTCGCTTCGCGACTTTTATTTTATTAAGGCCACGCAGTGGCTCCAACATTCTACATTTTTCATTTTAAATTTTTCATTTAACTGAATAAGCTGCTCACCGATTCTTCACGATGAATTCTTTTGATCGCTTCTCCCAGAAGCGGCGCGATCGTCAGCACCTTA
>MHFI01000017.1 GCA_001804125.1 Omnitrophica bacterium RIFCSPHIGHO2_02_FULL_51_18 | reverse complement strand
CGTGATTGAACCCGACCGCCGCGTGGAGTTGGCCAAAGAGGAACCGGGGCTGTCTTTTTTCAACAACGGCCGCGTCCCGGAGGGAGCGTACGTGAACTTCAGGCTCACGTTGTCGGGCTCCGGAGTAAGGGAAATTTCCGCCTATCGGGATTTTCAGAAACCCCTTGCCTTAAGGAAGGGCTCTTTCGTGGGTGTATGGTTTTCACTGGATGTCAAGGAGGCTATATGCCTGTCGAAGCTCAGTGTAGTGGTGGATGAAGACACGAGAAATTTGGCGGCGGTCGATTTGCATGTCCAATCAAAGCGCTGACGGGCAACTCCGGCCTTTTAAACGCGCTTCAGAAACTGAACTCGCAGCGGTATAATAGGCCCCGTGGCGCTCACACCCTCAACCATGAAGACGCTGGGCACTTTGGCTCCGCCTTTCAGTCTTTCTGATGTTGTTTCCGGGAAGAAAGTTTCGCTGTCAGATTTTAAGGGCAGGGAGATTCTGGTGATGTTTATCTGCCGTCACTGCCCGTATGTTCAGCATGTGAAAGGGGAGCTTGCAAAATTGGGCAGGAACTACGCAGGTAGGGGGCTGGCCATCGCGGCGATCAGCTCCAATGACGCCGAGAATTATCCCGACGATGCCCCCAAAAGTCTTAAGACCATGGCCGAGGAGCTTGGCTTTAATTTTCCTTATCTTTACGACGAAACCCAGGAAGCCGCAAAAGCGTATGGGGCGGCCTGCACGCCGGATTTTTTTCTTTATAACTCAAAACATGAGCTTGCGTATCGCGGACAACTGGACGACAGCCGGCCCGGGAACGGGAAGCCGGTGACGGGGAAGGATTTGTGCGCGGCGATTGACGCGGTGCTGGCGGGGAAGCCAGTAAGCAGGGACCAGAAGCCGAGCATAGGTTGTAACATCAAGTGGAAACCGGGGAATGAGCCGGAATATTTTAAATAAAAAGGTGGTATAGACATTGGAAGGTACGGTTGGTGGTAAAGATGTAAGTAGAGTTGGTGGTACTGGGTCAGATAGGTGTCGTGATAAGTGGGAGGTAAGGCCTATGGAAAGGGGGTTTTATGAGCACTGAACAAAAGGCGCCGTTTAAGATGGAAGTTCAGCCGGGGGATTATTTTTGGTGCGCGTGCGGGGAATCCGAAAAACAGCCGTATTGCGACGGCTCGCACGCCCGCAAAAACACCGGTATGCATCCAGTGAAAGTCATGATCGACTCACCGAAAACTGTGGCCTGGTGCGGCTGCAAGGAATCAAAGAATAAGCCCTTCTGCGACGGGACGCATAGGACCCTATCGGAGGTCTCTTGAATGCGGCCGATTTTATGATTATTTCACCGCTTAAAGATGAAAAGCGCGCCGCGAAACTGGGGACAGTTCACTTATTAATAGCTATCAAATATTTCATTTGGTATTATGAATGGCCTTATGCCTCGAATAGCCCGAGTTGTGGTTCCTAAATTTCCGCATCATGTCACCCAGAGGGGATCCCGAAATCAAAACGTATTTTTTTGTGACGCAGACAGAAAGGTTTATATTGACATTCTTACGGAGGAGACAGGCAAACATCAGGTTGAAATTTGGGCCTATTGTTTAATGGATAATCACGTTCATTTTATCGCTGTGCCACAAAATCAAGACGGCCTGGCCAAGGTTTTTAGGGAAGCGCACAAACGGTATGCTAGAATGGTCAACGAAAGGCGAGGATGGAGAGGGCATTTATGGCAGGAGAGGTTCCATAGTTTTGTGATGGATGAAAAATATCTCTATGCGGCTGTTCGTTATATTGAAAGAAATCCTGTCAAAGCGAAGCTGGTCGATAAATCCGAGGATTATCCTTGGTCGAGTGCCAAGGCGCATGTCACGAGAACCGATGACCCTTTGCTGAGCCCGTTTTATCTTGTTGATGAGATAAAGAATTGGTCAGAATATCTTCTTGGGGATGACAAACAGACTCAAGGCTACGAAAAAAATGTCGAAGCCTTCTTACGAACAGGAAGACCGCTTGGAGCGGAAGGCTTTATGCAAAAAATTGAAGAAGCAACTGGAAGAAGATTGGACAAGAAACAAGCGGGCAGACCGCATAAACGTAAAGATAGTAATAATTAATAAGTGAACTGTCCCAGTTAACTGGTTACATTTGCACCTTCGGTTGTCAGATGAACGAACGCGATTCCGGCATGGCTAGGAACTCTCCTGTCTTAGGGAGGTATTTTTTATGAGATACAAGTCCGTGTTTCACCTTGTCTCTGAATTGATTCTAAAGAAAAAGGTATCTTGCATATTGATAGGTGGATTTGCCGTTAATTATTACAAAGTGACTCGGCAAACCGCGGACGTAGATTTCTTAATTACCCAAACAGATTTTTCTAAGATAGAGGGCCTTTTGGAAAAGGCCGGCTACAAGCGGGAGCTAACCCAGGACACGTTTACTCAGCTTAAGAGCACCCAATCGCCTCTCATGGATGTGGACTTCATGTTTGTCGATCAGGAAACATTCACAAAAATTAAAAACGAAAGCGTGCGGATCAAAATAGCGGGACAAACGTTTGTCGTGCCCTCGCTTGATCATTTGATCGCACTCAAATTACATTCGATCAAGTACAATTCAAAAATCAGGCTTATGAGAGATTTGCCGGATATAGTAAATTTGGTGAGGATAAATAAAGTAAATGTTGAAGATAGAAAGTTCAGAGAATTATGTTTAAGATACAGCACCGAGGAGATCTATAACAAGATTTTAGATGCCGCAAAATGAACCCGCTTAGACTGCCTATCATTCACGAGCGTTTTTCCAGGGGAAGGGCGCTTTCCATGGACGAGTATCTCAAATTTGTTCAATTTAATTTGAAGTATACTCTCGACAAAAAAGCATACGCCAAATGGAAGAAAATACTGGCTGTGAATGTCCCATTCTTAGTTAAATGAGTAAAACCCCCTATCTCCAAACTTTTGGTTGTCCCTTCGGCTCGCTTCTCGCGCTCGGCGATCGCTCAGGATCAACCAAAAGTCTGGAATGAGGAATTTTATAGTATGAAAAAGCTGTTTCTCCAGACTTTTGGTTGTCAAATGAACGAACGCGATTCGGAGGCCGTCGAAGGCCTCATGATCGGCCGAGGGTTCCAGACTACGCCGAGCATCGAAGATGCGGACGTGGTCCTCTACAACACCTGCAGCGTGCGTGACCACGCCGAACAGAAGGTGTTCGGGCGCATGGGCGATTTTCTAAAACTAAGAGAGAAAAACCCGCGCCTTATCATCGGTATTCTCGGCTGCATGGCGCAGGAACACGGAGACAATTTTTTCAAAAAAAATCCTGAGATTGATCTGGTGTGCGGCACCGGCAACCTGAACCAGGTGCCGGACCTGGTCGAATCCATCGAGGAAAGGCGCTCGCCGCGTCTAGCGATAGACCGTTTGGATGAGGAATACTCTCTGGAGGACATCCATCACCGCGGCGACGCAATGAAGGCTTATGTCACGATCATGAAGGGTTGTGACCACCGGTGCACTTACTGCATTGTGCCCTACACCCGCGGCGTGGAGCGCTCAAGAAGATCCGAGAGCATTCTAAAGGAAATAAAGGATTTGGACCGCCGCGGCTTCAAGGACGTGATGCTTTTGGGCCAGAATGTCAATTCTTATGGCAAAGGGCTGGATGAGCCGATTGATTTTGCGGCGCTTTTGGAAAAAATCCAAATACACGCGCCCGGTATTTCCCGACTCCGGTTTATCACAAGCCACCCGAAGGATGCGCACACGCGGCTTTTTACAGCCATGCGGGATTTGCCGATGGTTTGCGAGCATCTACATCTGCCGGTGCAGTCGGGTTCCGACAGGGTCTTGCGTCGTATGAAGCGAGAGCATACGATTCGGTGGTATCTTGAACAGATCGAAGAATACCGCCGTTTTGTGCCGGAAGGCAGTCTGACCACGGATTTGATTGTCGGTTTTCCCGGCGAGACTGAAGTCGATTTTCTGGAAACGCTCACACTGGTCGAAAGAGCCGAGTTCGACAGCGCGTTTATATTTACCTATTCACCCAGGCCCGGCACGCCAGCGCTTAAGCTCGATGATGACGTCACTTCCGAAGAAAAAAACAGGCGCCTTCAGGTTTTATTGGCCGCTCAGAAGGCCGTGAATCTTAAAAAAAATCAGGCGCTGATCGGCAAAACGATCGAGGTCCTGTTTGAATCGCGCACCAAAAAGGGGGATAATCGTTATGCCGGCCGCACGAGAACTTTTAAAAGAGTGGTCGCCGCATCCAGTGGAGGTATTTGTGGGGAATTTCATGCCGTACGGATCACCGGCGTGGCGGACGAGACATTGATTGGGAGGCTTGGATGAAAAATAAAAATCATCGGATATTGTGGCTGAGCATTCTTTTTTTGAATATGGTTTTTTCCGTTTCCCATGCAGAAATGGTGGGGCAGATCCACACCAAACGCGAACGCGCGGCTCTTCAGCGCCCATCGCGCGGTCCGAGCCCGTCGGCGTTCTCTGCGCAGATCGCTTATCAGGATATTCATGAAAGTTTTTTGAGGGGGAACTACTCCCGCGTGGATATTCTCGCGGAGCGGTACCTTTCGCAGACTCCGGGCGCCGCCGACGCCAATGACGCGCTGCATTTGCAGGCGCTGAGTCTTCTGAAACTGAACCGTTCCGACGAGGCGCGGCAAAAATTCCAACAGCTCGAAGGTTCCGCAACCAACCGGGAAATCAAGGCCGCCGCCTCCGCGTCGATAGGGGACGCCTATTATTACGAGGGTAATCACGTGCGCGCTTATGACAGCTACAAGGAAACGGTGAAAAAATATCCCGTGAGCGAGCAAAAGGATTATTTGCGTGCGCGCTTGTTGGAGCTGTCCTCGGAGTTTGGCTATACCTTAGTTCCGAATTCCCCTAAGAACCTCGCGCCGACAAGCCATCTGCAACAGATGTCCTTTGAGGAAATGCCTTTTTACACGGTACAGGTCGGTTCTTTCTCGAAGCCCAAGAACGCGAATGAGCTCGTAAAAAAACTCGCCCGCCAGGGCTACGATGCCTATGTCACCGATGACAAGTCGCACGGCATGAACCGTGTTCGTGTCGGGCGGTTTTCTTCCAAGCAAGAAGCGTCCAGGACGGAAATGAGGCTTAATCGCGAAGGTTATCCCACGAAAATCGTTCCTTGAGTTTGCTAAAAATTCTCACTCTTTCAGGGCCGACGGCTTCGGGCAAGACGGCTGTTGCGTCCGAGATTTCCAAAAGGCTGCCGGTCGAAATCAT
Source organism: Omnitrophica bacterium RIFCSPHIGHO2_02_FULL_51_18 (assembly GCA_001804125.1). Lineage (GTDB taxonomy): Bacteria > Omnitrophota > Gorgyraeia > 2-02-FULL-51-18 > 2-02-FULL-51-18 > 2-02-FULL-51-18. The sequence continues at coordinate 38,549 of MHFI01000017.1, read as the reverse complement.
TTCATTTGACTCGATGCAGGTTTATCGCGGCATGTCGGTCACGACGCAGGCGCCTTCACGTCAAGCCGCCCTGAAATCCAAGACGCATCTGGTTTCATTTTTAAGACCCACCGAGGAATACAACGCCGCGCTTTTCCGCAAAAACGCGCTGGCGCTCATTCCGAAGATTCTTAAGAAAAAGAAAATCCCTTTTTTGGTCGGCGGCACGGGCCTGTATTTGCGCGCGCTTTTGGACGGCCTGTTTGAATCGGGCGGGAACGCGGCGCCCGGAGACGAAAAATTAAGGCACAAGCTCGTGAAAGAGCACGAACTTCACGGCGCCCCTTACCTGCACGACCAGCTTAAAGCGGTAGACGAAATTTTGGCGAAAAAGATACACCCGAATGATGCCAGAAGAATTATCAGGGCGCTGGAAGTCTATGCCTTGACAGGCCGGCCGATGTCCGGGCAGATGTCTAACCGGAAGGGCATCAGCGGCCAGTATGACTGCCGCGTCTTTTTTCTCAATCGTGACCGGGCAGACCTATATGCGCGCGTCAACCGGCGTGTGGACAAAATGTTCCGCGCGGGGTTGGTCGCTGAGGTGAAAAAACTTATCCGAAGGAAGTTAAGTAAGACCGCGGGCATGGCGCTCGGCGTGCGCGAGACCGCCGCTTATCTCCAAGGAGAGCTGACGCTCCGCGAGGCCAAGGAGCTTCTTAAGAAAAACACGCGAAACTACGCCAAGCGCCAGATTTCGTGGTTCCGGCATGAGCGGGACGTACAGAACATTGCCGTGGCCGCGGGCGATACGGCAGAGGACATTGCAAAGAAGATACTCTCTAGGTGGTAAAGTTTCACGGTCTATGACAGAACGAGCGTTATTAGTAACAGTCGAGTTCCACTCAATGCCGCGCCAGACGCCGCTTGAGGATTTCGCAAAGGAGCTGGAGGCGCTTGCTTCATCGGCGGGACTCCAGGTCATCCAGAATCTAAAGGCCAGGCAGAAGGCGCCTAACCCTGCGCTTCTCGTGGGAGAGGGAAAAGCCCAGGAAATCAAGGCGCTGGTTGCCGGGGAGAAGATCGACGTCGTGGTTTTCGGGATGAACTTGAGCGCCACGCAGCAGCGCAATATCGAAGCGCTTGTCCAGGCAAAGACGATTGACAGGACGCAGCTTATTTTGGACATCTTCGCACAGCGCGCTCGGTCGAATGAAGGCAAGCTTCAGGTGGAGCTTGCGCAGCTCAACTACCTTTTGCCGAGGCTCACCGGAAAAGGAATCGCGCTTTCGCGTCTCGGGGGCGGCGTAGGCACCCGCGGTCCCGGTGAACAAAAGCTCGAGGTGGACCGCCGCAGGGTCCGTGAGCGCCTCGCGCGCCTTTCGCGCGAATTAAGCAAGCTCCAGGAAAGGCGTTCGCAGAGTATCCGGAAGAAAAAGGAAAAAGAGCTGCCGCTCGTATCGCTTGTGGGCTATACAAACTCCGGAAAATCGACGCTTTTCAATGCGTTGACACGAGCGTCGGTCACGGTCCGGGATCAGCTTTTTTCGACGCTTGACACCACGACACGGCTTCTGATTTTACCGGGAAACCAAAGGGTATTTCTGGCGGATACCGTCGGGTTCGTGAGAGCGCTTCCCCACACTCTGGTCGAGGCCTTCAAGGCCACTCTGGAAGAGGCAAGACAAGCTGATTTATTGCTTCACGTGGTGGACTCAAGCCGCCCGGATGCCGGGCTTTTGGTGGAGGCGGTGAACTGCGTGCTGGACGAGCTTGGCATTCGGCACGAAAAAGTCATTTTAGTGTTGAACAAGGCGGATTTGGTGTCTTCAGGAAAAACGTCCGCTCTTGTGAATTACGCCGGCGGCGAAAGCGCATTCGTTTCCGCCAAGACCGGTGAGGCGCTTCAGGAACTGTGTTTAAAAATAGCTGATTTCTTGTCGGGAGGGAGGGACACCGCGGAGATCTTTGTTCCTAAAGAGCGTTTGGGCCTGGCGCACTGGTTGTATGAGGAAGGCCAGGTGTTGGAACGGAGAAACACCGCTTTGGGCGCTCATTTTATGGTTCGTCTCACCGATAAAGCCAAGAGAATTTTTGTGAGCAGGCTGGGCCGGGCGGATTCTTTGACTTGACAAGGAGCCCGTGGTTTATGATAGACTAAATTTAGCACTCAGTAGCATAGAGTGCTAATACGGAGGTTTTCATGCACACGGAGGGGATAAACTCAAGGAGAGATAAGATCTTTGAGTATATCGTCGAGTCCTACATCGAAACGGCAGAACCGGTGGGTTCCAGGAGCCTGTCCAAGCAATATGATCTGGGACTCTCCCCGGCCTCCATACGGACTGTGATGGCCGACCTTGAGGAACAGGGTTATCTTAAGCAGCCCCATACGTCGGCGGGCCGTGTGCCGACGGACAAGGGATACCGGTATTATGTGGACAGCCTTATGGAGAAAGAGGAACTGCCGCTGCGCCAGAAGAAGTGGATACGGGAAGAGATTCTGAGAGTCAAGACCATTGAAGGGATGGTAGGAAGAGTTTCAAAGATCATCTCGGAACTGACCGCCAACGCGGCGTTGATTTACATCCGAAGCCTGAGGCGCGTGTCATTTTTGAATTATTTGCTGGAGGAGCTTGTGGAGGCCGAGAAGCTCATGGATTTCTTTGAAGAGGAGCCCGAGCTTTTTATCGAGGGCACTTTCAGGATTTTTGAACAACCGGAATTTCAGAACGCCCGGAAAATAAGGCTTCTGTTGCAGGCGTTTGATGAAAAATACGGCTTGTTTCAGATTCTCTCGAAGGATCTGGAAGAGGAGGGTGTCCACGTTCATATCGGCACCGAGAATTCCATGGATCAGCTTGAGGACGTGAGCCTTGTGGTGAAGGATTGTTATTTGGGTGGAATGCCGATCGGCGGCGTGGCCGTGGTCGGCCCGACTCGCATGAGGTATTCCAAGGTGATGGCCGTCGTGGATTGTGTCGCGGACGGCATGAGCGAAGTGGCGGAGAGATTATGACCGAAGATCCGCGTTCCATTGAGGCGCTTGAGAATAAAGTGAAAGATTATTGGGACCAGATTCTGCGGTTGCGCGCGGAGTTTGAAAATACCAAGAAGCGCCTGGATCGTGATAAGCTCGACGCGATCAGGTACGCGAATGAAGCGCTGCTGGCCGAGATCTTGCCGGTGGTGGATAACTTTGACCGGGCGATGGCGAGTCTCTCGGAAGGTCACGACCCCGAAAAAGTGAAGCAGGGGCTTAAGATCGCCCAGGACGAGCTTCATAAGATACTGGAAGAGCACGGTGTTGAGGTCGTAAAAAGCGTCGGGCAGGATTTTGACCCGAAGTTTCATGAAGCGGTTGCGGTCCTGGAAACGAGTGAGATGGAAGATGGAAAAGTGGTCGATGAGATTCAGAGAGGCTACCTTTTAAATGGGCGGCTTATCCGGCCAAGCTGGGTGAGGATCGCAAAGAAGAAAGAATAAAACATGTCATCCCCGCGTAGGCGGGGATCATGTGAAAAATAAGATTCCCGCTTTCGCGGGAATGACAATTTTATATTAGGAGGTTCATGACATGGCTGCGGAAAAAGTAATAGGCATTGACTTAGGCACGACGAACTCCTGCGTGGCGATTATGGAAGGCGGGGACCCGGTCGTGATCGCAAACTCTGACGGAGGCCGTACGACGCCTTCGGTGGTGGGTTTCACGAAGTCCGGCGAGCGGCTTGTGGGACAGGCGGCCAAGCGGCAGGCGATCACGAACCCCGAGAACACGGTTTTCTCGATCAAGCGGTTTATGGGCAGAAGGCACGCGGAAGTGCTGGCGGAGGAGAAACTGGTGCCTTATAAGGTGATCGAAGGATCGGGAGGTGATCTGCGCGTGAAGACCGGCGGAAAAGAGTACACACCGCCTGAGATCTCGGCGACCATCCTGCAGAAGATGAAGCAAACCGCCGAGGATTATCTGGGCCAGAAGGTCACGAAGGCCGTGATCACGGTGCCTGCGTATTTTAACGATGCCCAAAGACAGGCCACGAAGGACGCCGGCAAGATCGCGGGGCTTGAGGTCTTAAGGATCATCAACGAACCGACGGCCGCCGCGCTGGCGTACGGTTTGGATAAAAAGAAAAACGAGAAGATCGCCGTCTATGATTTGGGTGGCGGCACTTTCGACATTTCCATTTTAGAAATCGGCGACGGTGTCTTTGAAGTGCGCTCCACGAACGGTGACACGCATCTCGGGGGCGATGACTTCGACCAGCGCATCATGGACTGGCTGGCTGATGAATTCAAAAAGTCTCAAGGAATTGATCTAAGAAAAGACCGTATGGCGCTTCAGCGTTTGAAGGAGGCGGCGGAAAAGGCGAAGTGCGAGCTTTCGTCCAATGAGCAGACGGAGATAAACCTTCCGTTTATCACCGCGGATGCCAGCGGCCCGAAGCACCTGACGGTGTCACTCACGCGCGCAAAACTTGAGCAACTCGTGGATGATCTGGTTCAAAGGACGATCCTACCGTGCAAAAAAGCGCTGGAAGACTCAAAATTTAAAGCCGAAAATATCGATGAAGTGGTGCTGGTCGGCGGCCAGACACGCATGCCCAAAGTGCAGGAGGTGGTGCGCCGACTTTTCAAAAAAGAGCCGCACAAGGGCGTGAACCCCGATGAAGTCGTGGCGGTGGGCGCCGCGATCCAGGCAGGGGTGCTTGTCGGGGACGTGAAGGACGTGCTTCTTTTGGATGTGACGCCGTTGTCGCTCGGCATCGAAACGCTAGGAGAGGTCTGTACAAAGCTTATCGAGCGGAACACGACGATTCCCACGAAGAAGAGCCAGGTGTTTTCGACGGCTGCGGACAATCAAACCGCGGTGTCAATCCATGTACTGCAGGGCGAGCGCGAGATGGCCGAAGGAAACCGCACGCTTGGGCGTTTTGATTTGGTGGGGATCCTGCCTGCGCCGCGCGGGGTGCCGCAAATCGAGGTCACGTTTGACATCGATGCCAACGGCATCGTGCACGTGTCAGCGAAAGACATGGGCACCGGCAAGGAGCAGAAGATTCGCATTGAAAGCTCCGGCGGCCTCTCGAAGGAAGAAATCGAAAAAATGACCAAGGAGGCCCAGTCGCATTCGGAGGAGGATAAGAAAAAGAAAGAACGGGTGGAGGCCAGAAACCATCTCGACAATTTAATCTATTCCGTCGAAAAATCCCTCAAGGAGCTGGGAGACAAAGTCTCCGAGCCCGATAAGAAAAACACCGAGGAAGCCGTCTCGAAGGCTAAGGAAGCGCTTGACGGCAAGGATGCCGAGGTGATTCGGAAGGCCTCCGAGGATTTGATGCAGGCCTCCCACAAGATCGCGGAAGAGATGTATAAAAACGCAAGTTCCTCAAAGGCTCAAGACAGCGGCGGCGAAGGCAAAGATGACGTTGTGGACGCGGAGTATAAGGTAGAGGACGATAAGTGAAATGAGCGCATGATTTACGCAACCGAAAGGAGCGTAAATCATTTTGCGCGAATTTCATCCTGAGGCAGCGTAGTTGCCGAAGGATCTTAGGAAAAAGGGCGCCGTCCCTATTTTGTTGAAGTGATCTCCTAGGAGAAGAAGGGCTTGATACGTGATAACAGATATGGTATCATTTGGCAGGGTTGGATAAGTGCTGGAAATCCTGTATTACCCGGAAGGAAGCCGCGGCCCGGTCAGAGAATACCTCGACAGGCTGGCAAAGGATCGCCCAAAGGCGTTTGCGCGGTTGGCGTTAGACCTGGAGGTTTTGGCAGCCGAAGGAGGGCGGTCACAGCAAATTACCGTTCGGCCGCTTGGTAGTAAACTTTGGGAATTAAAACGGGAGTATGATGGGATTCAATATCGATTGTTTTTCGGCATCCGAAGAGGGATTGTGTGGCTCTTGCACAACCTTGAGAAAAAGAGCGCCAAAACTCCGAAAGATGATTTGGAACTTGCAAGAAAAAGACTCAAGGAGGTCATGAGGCAATGAGAGGATTCGACAAGCATTTACAGGAACTTTTGGAAGCCCATCCGGGGGCGGCGTTGGAACACGCGAAGCTGTTTGCCGAACTGCCGTTGGCGACACAGCTTGCGATCATGCGCCGCCGAAGAAAACTATCCCAGCGCGCGTTGGCCAAGAAGCTCAAAATCCCTCAGCCTCATGTTGCTCGGACGGAAAGCTTACGGCATGACCCAAGAATTTCCTCGATTCTCCGGGCGGCCAAGGCCGTACGTTGCCACCTTCTCTTGGTGCCGGATGAGGAACTTGGTCGTATTGCGATGGCCTGATTGAAAAAGGGAGCCGTCCCCTTTTTATTGAATCGGAGGCTTATTTTGTGAAGACTTGTAAAATTATTGTGGCTACCGTTTTTTCAATATTTATTAGCTCCTTGTCTTGGGCAGATTCGGAAGCACCTCTATTTCCCTATGTAACGACAGCCGAGTACGGCCATTTTTATTTCAAAATGGTTCCAGATCCTTCGTACGATACAAATAAAGGATCGGGAACTTGTTTTGAAGTTACCGAAGGGGAAGCGGATAAAATTTTATGGCAAACCACTGGTTGGTATTCTTACCAAGTTTATCTCTCACAAGATGCAGAATATCTTGTAAGAATGGGTAATTGGCCACGTGGACATGAAGTTTCCGCTGGGCATCTTGCAGTCGCTTTTTACAAAAAGGGTAATTTGTTAAAAAGCTACAGCACCAAGGATCTTATTAAGAATCCTTTTGCTATTAAACCTACCGTAAGCCATTATTTTTGGTCGTCAGAAGCTCCTGTGTTCAAATCATCTGAGAATCAATTGATAATTGTTACTGAGGACAAAATTGAATACACATTTGATATAACTAGCGGAGAAATTTTAACTCAAAAAAAGTTGTAGTTTAAAAATATCACCGTCGTATATGTTCATCAGTTTAGACAGTTTTCATTAAAGCGTCATTAAAGAGGACAGCGCCCTTTTACACACAATCAGGATAATTTTCTTATATCCCGTCAATCGAGAATAGTTTTGCCCAACGTCGCTCATCACATTATCCAGCGCGGAAACTACAAGCTGTTACAATTACCCTGGGAAGTGGGTTCAAAGGAGCTATTGACTAAACAAGTTTTAGCTTGTATACTTAGTGGCGTAAAAGGGGCATTTTGAAAAACGTCTATTTCTTTGTAGATGAAAAAGGCGGCAACCCCGTCAGGGAGTTTATTGAAACTTTACCCGACAAGGAGCAAGCTAAGGTAGCGGCGTATGTCTCTGAATTAAAAATCCAAGGCCATAATTTGCGCAGACCTTTGGCGGATTATTTGGGAGATGGGATTTATGAGTTGAGGCCAAAAAATAGGCGGGTCTTTTATTTCTTTTTCTTGAAAGACAATGTGGTTTTGGTGCATGCCATCAGGAAAAAAACAGATAAGATCCCCAAGGAGGATCTGGCGCTGTGTCTGAGGCGTAAAGCGGAAGTCGCTTCATTAAAATCGTTGTCCGAATGGAGTTAAAAATGAATAAAAAAATTAAATTAGAAAAGTTCGATCATTATTTGCAAGAAAAGCTCAAGAATCCTGAGTTTAATCAAAATTATGAAATAGAAAAGGCTAAGGTAGCTGTTGCGCAAAAAATCGCTGAGATTAGACAAGATTCCCATTTACGACAAACTGATTTGGCGAAAAAGATGCATGTTTCCCAACAATTTATCTCGCAAATTGAATCGGGCCAGGAGACAAATCTTACGCTGGATACTTTGTTTAAATTGGCGAAGTCGCTCGGAAGAAACATCAATATATCATTTCCTAAGAGTCATTCAAAAAACCCTGTTTTTAAAATTGCTTAAGAAAAAGGGCGCTGTCCCCTTTTAACCAGATGAAACGCGATTATTACGAGATATTGGGTGTCAAGCGCGTCGTCACGGCGGATGAGCTTAAGAAGGCTTATCGGAAGTGCGCGCTGGAGCACCACCCGGACCGGAATCCCGGCAGCAACAAATCAGAAGAGCTTTTTAAGGAAGCCACTGAGGCCTATCAGGTCCTGTCAGACCCGAAAAAAAAAGAATTGTATGACCGCTACGGGCATGAGGGCCTGACCGGCCTGGGCAATGGGGGCGGTTTTTCTTCCGCCGGATTCGGCGATATCTTTCAGGATATTTTCGAGGATTTCTTCGGAGGCACTCACGGCCGCGGCCACACGAGGCCCGCGCGCGGCGATGATTTGGGGCATGAGGTCGAGATCAGCTTTAACGAGGCGGCGTTTGGGGTCGAAAAGGAGCTCCTGCTGAAAAGGGAAGAAGTTTGCTCCGCTTGCCGTGGGGATGGCGCCAAGCCCGGCACTTCACGGAAGACCTGCGGCACCTGCAATGGCACAGGACAGATTCTCGCCTCGAGTGGATTTTTTTCCATCTCTAGAACCTGCAATCGCTGTCATGGACAGGGCAGCCTGGTGGAACACGCCTGCGGCGCCTGTTCAGGCCACGGCCGTGTGGTCGCCCAGCGGAAGCTTTCCGTCAAGATTCCGGCCGGCGTGGACAATGGACTGCGGCTCCGGGTGCCGGGCGAAGGCGAGGCGGGGCTCCGCGGCGGGCCGCGCGGCGATCTTTACGTGGACATTCATGTAAGGCCCCATGAATTTTTTATCCGGAACCAGGAAAACATCCTGTGCGAAGTGCCGGTGAGTTTCGCGCAGGCCGCGCTCGGCTGCGAGATGGAAGTGCCGACATTGACCGGCACGACGCCCTTAAGAATTCCCGCCGGCACGCAATCGGGCAAGCTCTTTAAACTGAAGGGCAAGGGGCTTCCGTCGCTTCGTGGCGGCGCGACAGGCGACGAAGACGTGCGGATTGCCGTGGAGACCCCGACGCGCCTGACGGAGAGACAGAAGGAGCTTTTGAGGGAATTTGCCGCGGCTGGCGGCGAGAAAGTGAACCCGATTTCGCGCTCTTTCATGGAAAAGGTGAGAAAAGTTTTTAATAAACGAGTTTAAGGAAAAGCGTTTAAGAGATGCCAATGATCAAAGCGTTTCAGGGTTGGCGCTACAACCCGCTGAAAATTGCTGAGGTTGCCGATGTCCTGGCGCCTCCTTATGATGTTATTTCCCGGGTTGAGCAGGAGGCGCTCCATAAGCGCAGTCCTTACAACGTGATTCGTTTGATTCTCGGCAAAGAAGAAGCCGGCGACGATGCGGCGGACAATAAATACGCGAGGGCCGGCCGCGCTTTAAGAGCGTGGATGTCTTCCGGGATTCTCGTCAAAGAAAAAACTCCCGCCGTGTATGTGTATGTCCAAAATTATAAAGAGGGCCAAAAGCCAAAAACGCGCCTAGGTTTTATGGCGGCGATGAAGATCGATGAAAAGGCCGTCTTGAAGCACGAAAACACGCTCGCGAGCCCCAAAAAAGACCGCCTGGCCCTTTTAAAGAAAGTGAGCACCAATTTGAGTCCCATCTTCGGCCTGATCGAGGACAAAAAAGGCGGGGTGGACCGGATTTTGAAGCAGGCCCTGAAGCTCCCCGCGGCGGTTGACGTTTCCGTCCGGGGAGTCCGTCACCGGCTATTTGTCGAAAAGCGGCCTGAGCTTGTTGAGAAATTGAAACAAGAGATGGCTGCAAAGCCCGTTTATATTGCCGACGGCCATCATCGTTTTGAAGCGGCCTGCCAGTTCAGGCGGCTCATGCTTTCAAGGAATCCCCGGGATGCGAAAGCCGGCTGGAATTACGTGATGACGTATTTCTCCGATTGGCTGCACAATCCTTTCACGATTTTTCCCACGCACCGGTTGATTCTTGTGCCCAAGGTTCTGAAAGACCCGATCGCACTTTTGAAACAACGCGGGGCTCTGGAGAAAGTCTCCGGCCTCCGGGCGGTCTTATCACGGCTTTCCGAAATCCGTGAAAGGACCAAGGATCCCGGCCGCTACCGGTTCGGAATTTACACAAAAAAAGGCGGGTTCTACATTTTTACGCTCGATAGGAAACGGACCAGGCCTCGAAGCTCAAACCCGGCCGATAAGCTCGATGTGGCCGTGCTCCATCAAAGGCTCCTGGAGCCCTGTTTCCACATCCAAGCGGTTGAAAAATCCAAAGCGATTGATTTTAAGCGCGATCCCGAAGCGGCCGCCCTTGCCGTGAAAAAAGGAGATTTCGACATGGCTATTTTCGTGCGTCCCGCGTCGCTTGGGGAGATGATCCGTATTTCAAAAAGGGGCCTGCGGATGCCGCAGAAATCGACTTATTTTTACCCGAAACTCTTATCGGGTCTTGTGTTTCATAGTTTTGATGCCGATTAATTCACGTACATGATAAAACCCAAAGCGCTCAAATCGCTGTCCATTTTCTTCCCTTGTTACAACGAAGAGTTCAATGTCGGAAGCATGATTGAGCAGGCGGTCCAGGTAGGCGAGGATTATGGCGTGGATTATGAAGTCGTCGTGGTGGATGATGGCAGCCGTGATAAGTCGCCTGCGATTGTCCAAGAGTGGTCAGGGAAGAACCCGCGCGTGCGGCTCGTGCAGCACCCGAAGAATCTGGGCTACGGCGCCGCGCTTCGCACGGGGCTTAAGTCCGTCACCAAAGAGATCGTATTTCTGACGGACGGGGACAACCAATTTCATCTGTCGGACATCGATAAACTGTTCTTTAAGATTGATAGCTGCGACGTGGTGACGGGTTACCGGCTCGAGCGTCAGGATAAAGCGCACCGGCGGCTGAACGGTTTTTTATGGACACGGCTTAACAAACTTCTGTTCGGGCTTCCGATCCGCGACGTGGACTGCGCTTTCAAGCTTTTTCGCCGTAAGACATTGGAAGGACTGGAGTTAAAGTCAAATCACTTACTGATCCATTCGGAAATATTGGCCAGAATCATGAAAAAAGGTTATAAAATCGAGGAAGTGGGTGTGCCTCATTATCCGAGGGTGGCCGGCAAGGCCACGGCGACGGCGCTTAAGTCTATTTTTAAGACGTTCAAAGAGCTCGCCGGGCTTTATTGGGACATCAAATCCAACTGAACGAAGATGGACGGTGCCCGCCCTCTTGTGTTAGAATCCAGGGCTTGTATAAAACCGCTTAACAACAGGCATCTTTAAATGTCTCCATTTGACACCAAAGTCAAAGTCAACACGATCCGTATTCTCAAGCGCCGCGATATTCCCAAGGGGCTGTGGACCAAGTGCGAAGAATGCGGCGAGATCATTTACAACAAGACCCTCGAAGAAGATTTTAAAGTCTGCCCGAAATGCGATCACCACTTTTTACTGTCGGCTCCCGAAAGAGTTTCACAGCTCATCGATGAGGATACGTTCATTGAAATGGACAAGCAGCTTTGTTCGGCGGATCCTTTGAAGTTCCGGGGCCCCAAGTCTTATGTCGCGAAACTCAAGGAAGATCAGGAAGCTACGCATATGACGGAGGCCGTGATCACGGGTCTCGGGCTCTCGTCGCAGAAGAAGGTGGCTTTGGGCGTTACGGATTCCCGGTTTATCATGGGTTCGATGGGCTCTGTCGTGGGAGAAAAGCTTACACGCTTGATTGAGAGGGCCACCGACGAAAAATTACCGCTTATCATTGTCTCAGGTTCCGGCGGCGGCGCGCGGATGTATGAAGGGATGCTGTCGCTGATGCAGATGGCCAAGACTTCCCAGGCGATTGCGCGCCACCACGAAAAAAAGCAGCTTTTTATTTCGGTGCTCACCAACCCCACGATGGCGGGCGTGATGGCGAGCTTTGCCTCGCTCGGGGACCTCATTGTGGCCGAACCCAAAGCGCTGATCGGTTTTACCGGGCCCCGGGTCATCGAGCAGACGATTCGCCAAAAGCTGCCCGAAGGCTTTCAGACCTCGGAATTTTTGCTGGAGCACGGCATGATTGACAAGATCATTCATCGCAAGCAGCTTAAATCCTCCATCGGTCATTTCATCGATTTGCTCCTTCAGAACAACCACTGAACATGGCCCAAGTCAGCTTGGTGAACGTCAGCAAAACCTACCTGCCGAATATCCAGGCAGTGGTTGATTTCTCGCTCGGTATCGAGCGCCGCGAGTTTGTCGTGTTCGTCGGCCCTTCAGGGTGCGGCAAGACGACGACGCTTCGCATGATTGCCGGTCTTGAAGAAATCACCCGCGGCAAGATTTACATCGGAAACCGCCTTGTCAACGACGTGCCGCCGAAGGACCGCGATATCGCGATGGTGTTTCAGAACTACGCGCTCTATCCGCACATGACTGTTTTTGAAAACATGGCGTTTGCGCTTAAATTGCGCAAGTACCCGAAGCATGAAATCATGACGCGCGTCAATGAAGCGGCGGACATCCTGGGCATCAAACAGCTTCTGGGCAGAAAGCCGAAGGAGCTTTCGGGCGGCCAGCGCCAGCGCGTGGCTTTGGGCCGCGCGATTGTCCGAAAGCCGCTCGTGTTCTTGTTTGACGAACCTTTAAGCAATCTAGATGCGAAGCTCCGCGTCCAGATGCGGACGGAAATCAAGAAGCTCCATCAGCGGCTTCAGGCCACGATCATTTACGTGACTCACGATCAGACCGAAGCGCTCACGATGGGAGACCGGATCGTGGTGTTTAAGGAAGGCGTGATTCAGCAGGTGGCGGACCCCATCACGCTTTATGACCGGCCTATCAATAAGTTCGTGGCCGGTTTTATCGGCAGTCCCCCGATGAATTTCCTGAAGGGCGTCGTGGCCCATCTGGACAACAAATACTATTTTCAGAACGGCCCCTTCCGGGTCCGCACTCATGAGGCGATGGCTCCGAAGATCATTCCTTATGAAAATAAGGAAATTATTTTAGGCATCCGGCCCGAAGATATTTACGACAAATTATTCGCTTCGGAAGCCTCTCCCGACAATACGGTGCGGGCGACCTGTGAAGTGGTGGAGCCGATGGGCGCCGAAGCGTATCTTTATTTGCGCACGGGGGACAATGCGTTTGTGGCGCGTGTTTCCGGCCATGTGCGGCCCGGTGTCAACCAGGATTTGGACCTCGTGTTTGACATCAGCAAAGCGCATTTTTTTGATCCTCACACCGAAAAATCCATCTTATAGATAGGAGGCAACGCCTTGCCCCCTTTTTTCATCCCCATTGCGGCGTTCATCGTCTGGGCTTTGGCGGTCTTCTCTTATTTTTCCGTCCTCAAGTTTGGCCTCTACCTGGCCGATCCGCTCGTGGCCGCGCAGTTTTTCATTTCGGGGCTTATCCTCGTGTTTGCCTGGGCCTTTTCGGGGGCCGTGACCGCGGTGATTTTGAGCCTCTTGTCGGCTCTGATTGCGCTCTATCTGGGGCTTGGCGCCAAAGAGCCGGCGCTTTTTCTGCAGATGTTTCTCTACGGCGCGCTTTTTTTGTTTGTGGTTTCTTATCTTCAGCGCATTCAAAAAAGCGTGAATGATAAAAAGATCCTGAAAGAAAATTTGCTGGAAAGAATAGATCTTGCCGAACAGGACCTCTTGGCCAAGCGTTCCAAAAAGAAAGCGTTGGAAGCCAAGATCAGCCGCCTTCTCGATTTGCAGCGCTTCTCCGAGGAATTGAAGGAGCTGAGCGAGGTTTCGAAACTTGCCAATCGCACGGTGCAGGAAGTGAGTGAATTGCTGGGGGTGGCGCATGAGTGCGTGCTCTATTTGGTGGATGAATCCAAAGAAGCGCTTGTTTTTGCGGCAGCTTCGGGGTATGCCGATGAATCCCTGATTTTCAGCAAAGGCAGCATTTACGACCAGTGGGTCATGAAAAAATCGCAAGGGTTGGTGATCGAAGACGCGAGGAACGATTACCGCTTTCATGCGGACTTGAGACCCGGCGCAGCGGTGCGCCGATCGATCTGCGCCAGTCCGTTGTTGAGCGAAAACAGGGTGCTGGGCGTGGTCCGCTTGAGCGCCGCAGGCCCTGGCGCGTTTCATGCCGATGATTTGAGGCTTTTGGATATTTTTGCCGGCCTCGCAGCCGTGAACCTTCGGAATATCCTTCTTTATCAAAAAATGCAGGAGCTGGCGGTCCGTGACAGCCTCACGGGTCTTTACGTGAACCGTTTTTTTTACGAACAGCTGACCGCCGAGATCCAAAAATCCGGTTTTAGCAAATCTTTGTTTTCGGTGATTCTTCTCGACGTTGATTTCTTCAAGCGTACGAACGACGAGTACGGGCACGTGGTGGGAGACATCGTGCTTAAAAACGTGGCGGCCATCATTTCGGAATCCGCCGGCAGCCACGGGCTTGTCGCGCGCTATGGCGGAGAGGAATTCGCGGTGTTGTTGCCCGGCCGGGGCAAAAAGGAGGCCATGCAGGTGGCTGAAAAAATGCGCGCTCGAATAGAAATAGCGAAATTTTCGCTGCGCCGCTCGGAAAGCCGGGTCACCGCTTCGCTGGGCGTGGCTTCTTTCCCCGGAGAGGGCCGCACGCGCGAAGAAATTTTATGGAAGGCCGACCAGTATCTTTACGCTGCCAAGCATTCCGGGAGAAACCGAGTGTGTGGAAGTACCTGACCGCTAACGCTGCGGTGTTTTTTATCATTTTCTCCGTGCATCTTTTCGGCCGAAGGCCCGCCCAGATCGGCGTTTTGTGTCTGATGGTTCTCGGGGCCGCGCTGGCGCTCTTCGGGAAAGCGGTGGATCCGTTCGCGTGGTTTTTTTACACGGTATTTTCGATGGTTATTTTTCTGGGGGCTTTTCAGTTCAGACGCTGGTCATTGGCCGAATCCATCGCGATGGACGAGGAACTTGATCAGTACACGCGGAAAGTAAAATCCGCCGAAGCGGTGCTCGAGGAGAAAAAAGAGGAAGCCGACGAGATCCGCCGCCGTGCGAACGCGATCGCTCATTTGTACGAAACGATCCAGGAGATATCCAAGTCGCTGGATTCGTTCGAGGCATTCGTCGTATTTGGTCAGGCGCTTTACAATCACTTTGAATTCAGCGCGGTTACGGCAGCATTTTTTGACGGCGAGAGTTTGAATCCCCGGGAACCCTCCGAGGTTTTTCGGCTCGCCCCGCCCGACTTTTCGGGGGTGTTTGACAAAACCGCTTTTTTAAAGGATAAGGAAAAGTATAAGATTGTCCCGGCGGCTTTTGAGCGTAAGATCTTTGAAGCGGTTTTCAAAGACCAGCGGCCGCTCAATACGGTGGATCCCATGAGTGACACCACCCGTTCACCGATACGGTTGTGGCCTGACTTTAAGCCGTTTGCGGCCTATCCGATATTCATCGAAGGGCGGATATTCTCGATCCTCGTCTTGTCCGGCGTCACCGAGGAACATTTTCAAGCCTTGTCGATCCTCAGCCAGCGCCTTATTTCCGAAATGCAGCGCATCCGCCTTTACCAGAAGATCCAGACGCTGGCAATCACGGACGGCCTGACGGGCGTGTCCGTGCGCCGGTATTGGATGGAAAGATTTGAAGGGGAGCTTGCGCGTTCAAGGAAACTGCGGCTCAAGCTTTCGCTTCTGATGATTGACATCGATAATTTCAAGAAATTCAACGATCTGTACGGGCATCTCGTCGGCGACGCGGTGCTGAAACAGGTGGCGGACACCCTCAAAAAAAACATCCGTGAGATTGATTTGGTGGGCCGCTATGGCGGGGAAGAGTTTGCAGTGCTTCTGATTGAAACGGACGAATCCGTGGCTTTCTTCGTGGCCGAGAGAATCCGGCGCGCCGTGCAGGAAAGGATTATCCGCGCTTATGATGAAAACTTGCAGGTCACGCTCAGCATCGGCTGTACGACCTTGTCGAATGCCCTGAAAGATGCCACCGTCTTAATCGATGCGGCCGATGCGGGACTTTATCAGGCCAAACGCGAGGGCAAAAACAGGGTTTGTTTCCATACTGGGCTTTCAACTCTCTAACTCTGGTATAATAAGCGGCTTATGACCCCACCACGTGTTTCGTCCGCCGAAGGCGGACTGATTGCTTTGCAATCTTTGGAAACACGTGGTGGGGTGAAAAAAGCAGCGATAGGAGTGGATATAGGAGGCACCAGCGTCAAACTGGGTCTTGTCAACCCCCGGGGCCAAGTGGCTTTGCGCGATTCATTTTTGACAGGCCACACACCCGGCCGCGCCGGGCTGCTTAATCTTTTGGTCAGTCACATCAGGCGTTTCGGCAAAGAAGCGGCACGCTCGGGCTTTAAGGTACTGGGTGTGGGTATCGGCGCTCCGGGGCCGATCGATGTCCGGAAGGGGCTCGTCCATTTTTTCCCCAATATACCGGGTTGGCGGAACACGCCTTTAAAGAAAATCCTGCAAAGCCGGACCCATTTGCCGGTATGGGTGGATAATGACGCCGGCGTAATGGCGCTTGCCGAGTATTTTTTTGGCGCAGGCCGGGGTTCCAGAAACGTGATTGCATTGACGCTCGGGACGGGGATTGGAGGGGGACTCGTGATCGACGGAAAGCTCTTTTCAGGTCCGGCATTTTCAGCCGCTGAAGTCGGGCACATAATCATCAACGAAAAAGGGCGTTTGTGTGCCTGCGGCAACCGAGGTTGTGTGGAAGCCTACGTCGGCGGCCGCTCGTTTATTCGGGAGGTGAAAGCGCGCTTAAAAAAAGGCGCCAAGAGCGTCTTGAGCTCATGGCTTAGAACACGAAACACAGCGCTTACACCGCTCCTCGTGGCGCAAGCCGCTAGGCGAGGGGACCCTTTCTCGAAAAAGATCTGGCGCGAGACCGGTGAACATCTGGGCACCGCGCTCGCCGGGCTATGCAATGTCTTAAATCCCGAGAAAATTATTTTGGGTGGAGGCATGGCCGGGAACGGCCGGCTTATTTTTGGTCCGGTGATTGCCACGATCCGCAAAAAAGCCTTTCCGATCGCCGCGCGTTCTGTTAAAGTAGTCCCCGCAAAACTGGGGGTGGATGCCGGACTTGTGGGAGCGGCAGCGCTCGTGTTTTCGAATAAAGGGACAAGGGAAGCGCGTTGATGCAGTGGAGTTTCAAAAGGGTTTCCTTTTTTTCTGTTTGTCTCCTGGTTTTCATGTTTTTTTCCTCCGCCGCTTCATTCGCAGAATCTTCCGCCGATCCCATTAAACAAGACAGCGCCAAGGATGTCCCTATCCAAGTGCGCGGGGACACCGTCGAGTATTTTCAGGAAGGTCAGAAAGCGGTCGGCACCGGCCATGTTTCAATCGAGTACGAGGGGGTGAAGCTGACCGCCGATCGGGTCACCGTGTACATGGCTGCGAAGGATGCCCTCGCCGAGGGTCACGTGGTGTTAACGCAAAAAGGAAGCGTCTTTAAAGGAGAAAAAGTCGAGTATAACTTCGGCACGAAGGTCGGTAATGTGTCGAAGATGAGCGCCGAGATTGCGCCCAGTTACTACGGCAAAGCCGATCGCGTCGAGCGTATATCCGAGAATCATACCCGCGCGACGAAGAGCTACATCACGACTTGCTGCGGCGACAGTCCGTTCTACAAAATACAATCGCAGCGGATCGACATTTATCCGGACGACCGGATAGAAATACGAAACGCCGTGCTTTTTATTCAGGGCGTGCCGGTTCTCTTTATCCCCTATTTTGTACATTATTTTATCGATTTCGACCGCTTTCCGGTACAGCTTATCCCCGGAAAAAATTCCGACTGGGGCGCTTTTTTGCTCAGCAAATGGCGTTATCACCTCGTGAATCGGCCGTCGCTGCAGGACAAAGGTAATATTCTTTTGGACACCCGGGAGAAACGGGGTTTCGGATATGGGGCGGAAAATTTTTACAAAGGCGACAACATCGGACGCGGAGCGGCGAGGGTCTATTTTGTCGATGATGACAACCCTCCGGCCGGCGAAGGCTCCGACCGCCATCGTGTGCAGTGGCGGCATCAGTCAAAGATCGGCGAAGCGACGACGCTCACGACGGAGTTCAATAAATTGAGCGATTCCCAGGTGGTCAAAGATTTCTTTTTCAGGGAGGAGTATGAAAGGGACGTGTTTCCGGACAATTACGTGTCGGTGATCACGTCAAAACCCGAATACACGTTCAGCGCGCTCTTGAGAAAACGCGTGGACCCTTTCGTTTCCGTGGTGGAAAGGTCTCCCGAACTGCGTTTTGATACCCACACCCGGCAGTTTTTGGACACCCCTTTTTACTTGAGGCAGGAAGTGCAGTTTTCCAATTTAAGCAGAAGATTCTCGGAAGCGCACGGGAGCCTGGACGCGGTGAGGCTGGATTTGAACCACACAGTTTCTTACGCGGGGCACGCAGGGCCTGTATCCGTGACTCCCCGCATCGGCGCTCGGGAAACCTACTACTCCAGAGACAATGCCGGCGAACGGGACTTGGTGCGGAGCGTGATTGATCCCGGCGTCGACGTCAGCGCGCGTTTTTATAAAACGTATGACGTTTACATCAACTCTTTCGGCCTCGACTATAATCAGATCCGCCATGTTTTTACCCCGACTTTCAGTTATGACACCCGGCACAACCCGACGGTTTCCAGGACCACGCTTCAACCCTTTGACGCGCTCGACGCTTTGGACAAGCAGAATTTTTTTCGCTTTGCTTTTGAGAATAAACTGCAGACCAAGAATAGGGATGCCTTAGGGCAGCTGGTGCCGAGGGAATTGGCCCGAGTGATCCCTTTCTTTGGTTACGATGTTCACACGGGCCGGCCTGAGAACGTGGGGCTGGACGTTGAGCTTAGGCCTTATTCGTGGATGGGGATTGAGACCGACGTGACTTACAATGCCCGGACCGGCCGCGCGGAAACCGCCAATTTTGATTTCTACTTGAGCAAAGGCAATGCCCGGCTCGCCGTGGGTCAGCGTTATGTTCAGGACTCCTCGAGTCAGACCACGGCGCAGGTGGAATGGCAATTGAAAAATGACCTGGCACTCAAAGTTTACGAGCGTTACGAATTTGAGGAAAATAAATCCAAGGAATTTGAAGTGAGCGCGTCCAAGTACTTCGATTGCGTGATTCTGGACCTGACTTACAACCACCGGGAAGAAGAAGACGCGTTTTATTTTGCGCTTCGCTTGAGGGCATTTCCGACTCTTCCGTTTGGTTTCAGCCAAACTTACGGCCGCCCCAAGACCTCTCCCGCTGAATTGCGTGGGGACTGAGCCATGAAAATCGCGGTGGTTGGTTGCGGGTATGTGGGGCTTGTGTCCGGCGCTTGTTTTGCAGGCATGGGACATCGCGTGATCTGCGTGGACGTCGACGCGAAAAAGATAGCGATGCTTAAAAAAGGCCAACTGCCGATCTATGAGCCGGGCCTCGAAGAGCTTGTCGATGAGGCCGTCCGCAAAAAAAATCTTTCGTTCACGGTGGATCTCAAGAACGCCTGCCGCAATTCCGAGTTGATTTTCATCGCGGTGGGCACGCCTCCAAAGCCGGACGGCGACGCGGATCTGGGTTTCGTGGAAAATGTGGCGCGCACGATCGCGAAAGAAATCCGTTCCTACAAGCTGATCGTGGAAAAAAGCACGGTGCCTGTGCAGACGGGGCACCGGATTTTCGAGACCCTCAAGATGCACGCCAAAAAGGGTGTGCGTTTTGATGTGGCTTCGAACCCCGAGTTTTTACGCGAGGGCACGGCCGTGAGGGATTTTATGAATCCGGACCGCGTGATTCTGGGCGCCGAGTCCAAAAAAGCGCGGGAAATCCTGACGGATCTTTACCGCCCGCTCAAGTGCCCGGTGCTGGTCACGGACATTAAGAGCGCCGAAATCATCAAGCATGCCTCCAACTCGTTTTTGGCCGCTAAGATTTCTTTTATCAACGCGATCAGCAATATCTGCGATGCGGCCGGCGCCGATGTGGAACAGGTGGCGATTGGCATGGGCCTGGACCGGCGGATTGGCAGGGACTTTTTGAATGCCGGCATCGGGTTCGGCGGTTTTTGCTTTCCGAAAGATTTGTCCGCGTTTATTCGGATTTCCGAAAAACTGGGCCATGATTTTGAACTTCTGAAAAATGTCCAGAAAATCAACGAAGACCAGAAAAAAGTTTTCGTCAGAAAAGTGGAACATGCGCTTTGGAATATCAGTTCCAAAACGCTGGGGGTGCTCGGACTTTCATTCAAACCGAATACGGACGACATGCGTTACGCGCCGAGCCTCGACATCATCTCCGATCTCGAGTCCCGCGGCGCCAAAATCAGGGCCTACGATCCGCATGCGATGGCGAAGGCAAAAACCCATTTAAAGAACGTCGAGTTTTGCAAGGACAGTTATGCCGTGTGCAGGGGAAGCGACTGTCTTCTGGTCTTGACCGAATGGGACGAATTTAAGGAGCTGGACCTGGCGAAGGTGAAGAAACTGCTGAGACAGCCTGTGGTGGTGGACGGCCGGAATATTTATGATCCCAAAAAAATGCGCGCGTTGGGTTTTCGCTATTTTTCGATGGGGAGACCATGAAAAATCAAAATGCGTAACTTAAGAGGGGTGATATTGGCGGGAGGGTTGGGCAAACGACTTTTGCCGTTGACCAAGATCACGAATAAGCATCTCCTGCCGGTTTACGACAAGCCGATGATTTATTATCCGCTGACGCTGCTTGTCAGGGCCGGCATCAAGGACATTTTGATTGTGACCGGCGGAAATCATGCCGGGGAATTCCTGAGGCTCCTCGGCAACGGCCATGAATTCGGCTTAAGCCATATCCATTACGCGTATCAGGAGGGCGAAGGGGGAATTGCCGAAGCGCTCGGTTTGGCCCAGCATTTCGCAAAAAATTCACGGATCGCGGTGGTGCTCGGCGACAATATTTTGGAAAACGGCATCAAGGAATACGTCGATCGTTTCCGCCGGCAGAAAAGCGGCGCACGGGTGCTTTTAAAGGAAGTGGATGATCCCGAACGCTTCGGGGTGGCGACTTTAAAAGGCAGGAAAATCCTGGCGATCGAAGAAAAGCCCAAGACCCCCAAGTCGCGTTACGCGGTGACGGGTGTTTACATGTATGACGAGAAAGTGTTTGAGATCATCAAGAGCCTAAAGCCCTCCGGCCGCGGCGAGTTTGAGATCACCGATGTCAATAACGCTTATATCCGCAAGAATGAGCTTGAGTTTGACGTCTTAAAGGGTTGGTGGACCGACAGCGGCACCTACGATTCCCTGCTTCGGGCCAATCAGCTTGTGGCGGAGAAGGTCAAAAAAGGCAGTAGTAATGGTTGAAGCACGAAATCCGAAATCCGAAACTCGAAACAAATCCAAAGTTAGAATGTTCAAAATTCGAAACACGTGTTTCGATCATTTGGATTTAGAATATTCGGATTTGTTTCGGATTTCGTGCTTCGAATTTCGGATTTAAACATGGCTAGAATTCTTATTACTGGCGGGGCGGGGTTCATCGGTTCTTATTTAATCAAATTTTGGCTGAAAAACGACCCCGGTCTTTCTGTCGTCAACCTGGACAAGCTGACTTATTGCGGCGATCTGTCGAGGCTGGCAGGGCTCGAATCCCACCCGCGCTACGAGTTTATTCATGGGGATGTTTGTAACCCCGCGCTCGTTGAAAAGGCACTGGCGCGCTGCGATGCGGTCATTCACCTGGCGGCGGAAACCCATGTGGATCGCTCGCTCCTTGAAGCCAAAACTTTTTTTGACACCAACAGTTACGGCACCTATGTGCTTCTGGAAGCGGCCCGCCGGAAACACATACGCAAGTTTTTGTATGTCAGTACGGACGAGGTGTACGGAAGCCGCCCCACGGGTTTTTTCACCGAAAAAGACTCGCTGCATCCCACAAGCCCTTATTCGGTTTCAAAGACGGCGGCGGATTTGATGGTGCTGGCTCATGCGCGTGTGCACCGCACGCATGCGCTCGTGACACGGGGATCCAATACCTATGGCCCGTACCAATACCCGGAAAAAGTGATTCCTCTTTTTGTGTCCAATGCCCTGTCGGACCGGAAACTGCCGCTCTACGGAGACGGCCTCCAGATCCGGAATTGGCTTTATGTGGAGGACCATTGCCGCGGGATTATCGCCGTGTTTAACAAAGGCAAAAGCGGCGAAGCCTACAACCTCTCCTCCTCAACTTACTTGACCAACCGGGAGCTCACGCGGCGAATTCTTAAAATCCTGAACAAACCGCTGAGTCTGGTCCAAAAGGTGAAAGACCGCGCCGGGCATGACCGGCGCTATGCGATTGACTCTAAAAAGCTAAGGAGCCTGGGCTGGGGAGAAAAGTTTTCTTTCGACAGCGCGTTTGAAGAAACCGTGGAGTGGTACCGGGGCCACGAGAATTGGTGGAAGGCCATCAAGGAAAAAAGCCCGGATTTCAAGCGTTATTATCAAAAAGCCTATCGTGAAAGGGTCTGATCGTTTAAAGGGCGCCTCGGTTCTGGTGACCGGCGCCTCCGGGATGCTCGGCCGGAAGCTCATAAGAAGGCTCGCGCCCGCCAATCAAATCACAGGGGTTTCAAAAAGCGGCCGGGAAGGCGCCTTCGCCTGCGATCTGGCCAAAGGCGCCGATGTGGGAAAGATCTTTTCCAGGAATTTTGATTTGGTGATTCATGCGGCCGCGTATTCGGACGTGGATGGCTGCGAAAAAGAGCCCCAGCTTGCTCACGAAGCGAATGCGTTGGCCACAAAAAATCTCGCCGCCCTTTGCGGACAAAAAGGCGTCCCGTTTATTTACGTGAGCACGGATTACGTTTTTGACGGTCAAAAAAAGAGCCCTTACCGGGAAACCGATGCCACCGGACCCGTTAATATTTACGGCTTGACGAAGCTGGAAGGCGAATACTTCACAAAACAATTGGCGCCGCTGAGTGCCGTCGTAAGGACAAGCTGGCTTTTTGGGGAAGGCAACCCCAAAAGCTTTGTGAATGCGATCACCCAAAGGCTTAAGACCGAGAAGGTCGTCCGTGTTTTGGCGGACCAGGAGGATTCGCCGACGTCCGTCGAAGACCTTTCGGAGGCGATTGAGAAGATAGGAGCCCACTGGCTCCTTCACAAGGCCCAGAAGCCGTTCCAGGACGTGTTTCATGTTTGCAATGCCGGCAGCACGACGCGCTACGGCCTGACGCTCAAAATCAGGGAGGTCCTGGGGTTGGAAAACGTGCGCGTGGAAAAAATGGATAAAGAGGAGATTAAAAACCGCTGGGCACTGCGGCCTCTCTATGGGGTCATGTCGACAGACCGTTATGAGCGATTTTTCAATGTGAAGATGCGCTCCTGGCAGGAGAGTCTCGAAGACTATTTAAAAGAAGAAGAGCATGCTTCAAAAGTTACGAAAAAAGATAAAAACTAAAAAAGCGAAAATCGGCGTCATCGGCCTGGGCTACGTGGGGTTGCCGTTGGCGGCGGCGTTTGCCAAGAACGGCTTTGCGGTGATTGGCATTGACACTGATCCGGATAAAATAAAAAAGCTGATGCGCGCCCAATCGTATATCTTGGACGTGCATGAGCGCGATCTGAAAACGATTCTTAAAAGGAAATTGTTTCAGGCAACGTCCGACTATAAGGCCGTCAGGGAACTGGATGCCGTGATTATTTGCGTGCCGACCCCTTTGAGCAAGACCCATGAACCCGACATTTCTTTCGTAATTGACGCCGCGAAGAAAACCGCCGAATATTTGAGGCGCGGGCAACTGGTGGTGCTCGAGAGCACCACTTATCCCGGCACCACCGAAGAAGTGCTTTTGCCGCTTCTTGAAAAATCCGGGCTCGAGGTCGAGTCTGATTTTTTTCTGGCGTTTTCCCCGGAGCGCGTGGATCCGGGCAACAAGCAATTTGATACGGTCACGATCCCGAAGGTCGTGGGGGGTGTAGGGACTCATTCGACAAAGGCCGCCCAGGAGCTCTATCGCATGATTATAAAGAATGTGGTCGAAGTCTCCTCGGCAAAGACCGCGGAAATGACGAAGCTTCTTGAAAATACGTTCCGCTCGGTCAATATTGCGCTGATCAATGAAATCGCGGTGATGGCCAATCATCTGGGCATCGATATCTGGGAAGTCATCGAAGCCGCGAAGACCAAACCCTTTGGGTTCATGCCTTTTTATCCAGGCCCCGGTATTGGCGGTCATTGCCTGCCGATAGACCCCTTGTATCTTTCCTGGAAATCGCGCCTTCACGGGTACGAAGCCAAGATGATAGAGCTTGCCGCTACGGTGAATAAGACGATGCCGCGCTATGTGGTGGAAAGAATCGCGCATTTATTGAATCTTAAAGGCGTTCCTTTGAAGGGCGCGCGCATTCTCGTGCTCGGTGTCGCGTACAAACGCAATAGTGACGACGTCCGCGAATCGCCGGCTGTCGAAGTGATCAACCATTTGTTGGAAGAGGGCTCGTGGGTTTCCTATTCCGACCCTTATTGCCCCGTTTTGGAGACAGGGCACACGCATTTGAAATCAAGGGAATTGGGACCCCAGTTCCTTAAGAGGCAGCACTGTGTGGTTGTGTTGACGGACCATTCCAATTTTGATTATGTTTCAATTGTCAACCATTCTCGGCTTATTTTGGACACCCGAAACGCGCTGCGAAAATTTTCCCCCAAAAAACACCTCTTCTTTCTTTAATAAAAAATTAACCAATTTTAACTTATATACCCCCTAATGTACCCCATAATGCACCCCTAATGCACCCCAGGGGTGCATGGAAATGATACGGGCTAACTTATGTATGTTAATTTATAGTGTTGAATAGTTTTGAAAAATAATACTTAAATGATATACTTTGGGTATGTTAAGAAAGAGATGCTTATGCGTTTTAGCCGGCCTGGGGTTGTGGCTTGTGATGACGGGTGTGCGCGACGTTTGGTCGGCGGACATGTTTCAGGAAACTTTTGACGCCAGGCAGGATGGGGTGACGATTGACGGCATTGATTCCTGGCAAGTGGCCGTCGGCAGTCCTTCAAACGCGATCGCAAAATCCAATGTGACATTCAGCGGAGAAGGCAAGTCCCTCAAGATCGTGAACGCCGCGGTCCCTGTAAAAGTGAACCGCAGTGCCTCCTACGGGGGTTTGACGCCCACCTGGATTGAAATGGTCGTAAGGCCCGGCTTGGGAAATCAGGCGAGCGCCCCGCCTACGGGAGGCGTCGGCGCCGTATGCTTTGACACTTCGGGAAATATCCTTGCCGCTGACGGGACCGCATGGATTCAAACCGGAAAAACATTCGATCCCGGCACCTGGTACCGGGTGCTGTTGAGAGTTGATTTCACGGGCCATGTTTACGGGATTTATATCTCACCTGCCTCCACCCCCAAGATCCCTTTCGTGCCGGACAAGGACAACCTTCGCTTTATCGATCCGTCCGTCAATTCGATCAATAAGCTGGGATTCGACGGCGTTTATGCGGTTTCACAAACCGGCGATACCTATGTGGACGAGATCACCGTGCATTTTGTGCAGCGCCTGGCATTTATTACGGCCGCTCAAAACCTCGTGAAAAATGTCGCTTCCAATAGCATCACACTGCAGATCCAGAATGCGGACGCGGAACCCCAAACGGCCTGGGAAAACCTGAGTGTAGATTTACGATCCAGCTCCGAAGGCGGCCAGTTCTCGCTGGACAAGAATGACTGGAATCCCGTTACACAGGTGATTATTCCGAAAGATGCCCAGCAGGCCATTTTTTATTACAAGGATTCCGGTGAGGGCAAGCCTGTGATCACGGCTCAGGAAACGCCCGATCGCGGTTGGGACGATGCCTCGCAACAGCTCAATGTGGCGGGCGAAGGCCAGTTTTTTGAGATTTCCGCGATATCGCCCCAGGTGGCGGGCGTGCCGTTCAGCGTTCAGATCATCGCGAAGGATGCCGAGGGGAACCCGGACCGTTTTTACGGCGGGGCTGTCAACCTATCCGTCAAATACACAGAACCCGCAGCGGGCTCAAGGCAGATTTCGCCCACCCATGCGGCCGGATTCGCGGAGGGCATTTTGGACTTGCCGGTCAGCTATTCCGATTGCGGGAGCATCCAGATTATGGCGGAGGACCAAAGCGACAGCACGAAGAAGGGCATCTCGGGCCAGATTGAATTTGTGCCTGCTCAATTCAGCGTGGAGCCCCAAGCGCTTCAGCAAGTGGTATCGAGGCCTTTTTCAGTCTTGTTCGCCGCGCTTGATGCCGGTGGAAACGTGACACCTAACTACAAAGGACCGGCGACCCTCCAGAGGATCGCCGTAAGCCCCGCAAACACCTCAGGCGCGCTGGTACCCGCCCAGCTTGAGGCGGCGGCGTTTGAAGGCGGCCAGGCATCCGTCGACGTCAGTTACGATCGTTGGGGCTCGATCCGGATGGAAGTGCAGGACGCATCCAAGCCCACTCAAAAAGGCGAAAGCGGCGACATCAGCTTCGGCCCCTCCGCACTTTCGGTTAAAGTCATAGCCCCGCCCTCGGGACGGGATTTTTACTATACGGGCGAGTCGATTGAGGCCGTGATTTCGGTGAACGACGCGAATAAACAGCCTATAAGAAATTTTCAAGGAGCCGTGGAATTGATTTCGACGCCCGCGTTGGACATTCCTTCCGCTTACTCATTCGCCGAGCCGGATGCGGGGCAGAAGTCGATTCTTTTCTCGGCGCAATCCGCCGGAAATTATGTCTTGAAGACTTCTTCCGCCGCTTACAGCCTGGCGGCCGAGAGTGAGCCTTTCCCGGTGAAGCAGGCGACGATCGAAGTTATTTCCGGCGCGGCACCGATAGGCACGACGGAAGTGCAGATCCAGCTTGTGGACGAAAAAGGCAAGAGAATCATCTCAGAAAACAGTCTCATCATTCAAATCTTTTTTGAAGAGTCGGACCCGAACAACAGCGTTTTCCTAAGCTCGCCCGGAAAACCCATATTGTTCCGCAACGGTTTGGCGAGGCTCGTGATCGGCGATACCGAAGCTGAAACCGTCACGATTGCGCCGAGCGCGGGCGCCGGATTTAAAATCAAGGCAGGCACTGTCACGTTCGGCCGTGTCGGCAAGAGCGGCATCGGCGCGCTGATGCTGCTCGAATCAAAAGATGATTTGGAGCCGCCTTCGGAAAAACGGGAGCATGGCAAAAAATAGCGGCTATACGCTCCTTGAGCTTTTGATCGCGATCGTTATCGTGGTGATTATCACGGGCGCGATTTATTATTGCATGAACAGCGCGCTCGAGAGCTGGTCTTATTCAAGGGACGAACTTAGCTTACAGAAGGTGTTATCGGATACCATGGACAAACTCATTGTGGGAAACCCGGGACAATTCGGGTTGAAGGACAGCTTGGAGATGATCGCCGCCGGCAAGGAACGGATCGAATTTGTGCCGCCGTGGGTGGACAACACGCACAGGATTGAGGGACCCAATTTTATTTACGGGCTGGAGCGGCGCGTGAAACCGGGCGCTTCGGTGCCTATTGCGCAGGCGAAGCCCTCGGGGCTCACTGATTGGAAACTGGCGCCGGTGATCCTGGTGGAGTTCAGGGACGTGAATACCTCACAGGTGAAGCTCGGCCTGTCCCTATCGCCGGGAGGAGAACTCAGGTTTATTTATCACCCGGACGCCAAGGCCGAACCGGATGTGATCCGGAAGATTTACTGGGAGTCGGACGCAAAAGAAGTTTTTATAGAAGGCCCGGAGGGCAAAGAGTCACTTTCCCAAAATTTTTTTGGTGTCCAAATAACCAAGATGGCGCTAAGCTATTTCACAACTTCAAATGAGCTTCTCACGGACCGTGACTGGGTGGACTCCGGCGACATTCAGCTCATTACGGGGATTGAAGTGCTGCTGGAAGCGCGCGTGAACGAGCGCACCCAGGTGCTCAAGAGTTTTGTGAGCCTGCGCAATGCGCCGATGAGGACAGGCTATTTGATGCTGAAGAGAGGCCTGAAGATCCCGATCGCCGACAGCAAGCATATTCACACGCTTTTAATCACCAATATTTCGGGGGTATCGAACAATGACGAAATAGACGTGATGGCGGTGCCGCGCGTGGGCAAGATTTGGCGTCTCCGGGTGGAGTTTGAAAAGATTGGAGATACCAAGCCGAAGGTCAGGAGGGTCACCGTCGAGTACCCGCCGCAGACACCTGTTTATACGGACACTCCGGGCACGACGGTCGACCTGGGCGTGAACCTCAAGATTTTGGATTCTGAAGGAATTTATGATTATGACGATGATGAGGATGTGGAAGATACCGTGTTATTGGAGGGAGACGTGGAATTCATCGTGAATGAGATGACCATGAAAGGCGCCGGTCTTTTTGTGAGGCCGTAAAATATGAGCGAGCGTTGGTGCTTCAAATCTCAAACGTTGTCATCCCCGCGCAGGCGGGGATCAAAACTTTGCATGATTCCCGCTTTCGCGGGAATGACGTGCTGGGTGCTCTTTTCCTGCGTATCGGTTCAAGCGGCTGAAAAGACGTGGAACGCTTCCGGAGACGGCGCAAGCTGGTTTGACGAGGACAACTGGCTGCCGACGGCTGTGCCGACCAGCGCTGATGATGTTTTGATCAATACCCAAGATGCCGCCGTCGACGTGTCCCAAACCTTTGAGGTGAAATCCTTGACGCTGGCCGGTACGATTGCCTCCCGATTGACCGTGGACCCGCTCATCTTTGGCACCGCGGCGCCGGCTGAGGGCTCCGATTTGGCCATACACAACCGCCGCGACGGTTTGCTGACGCTCCGGGGCTCGACGGGCACCGTTGTCTTAAGGGGGAAATACAAGGATTCCGAAGAAATTCTCGCAAACCAGCCCAGCCTCGTATTTTTCGTGGAATGAACGAGCGCGGCGTCACACTCATCACGGTCGTCATCATCATGTTCACGATTGCGCTGATAGGTGCCAGCCTTATCGAGCTTGTCTCTTCCGTGAACCTGTCTACCAACAAAGTGCTGGATGAGACGAAGGCGCGGTATCTCGCGGAGGCCGGAATCGCGGAGGCCATTTATATTTTGAGGGCCAGGGCTGGCGCCGAGGAGAGCTTGGATGAAATACTGGGGCCGGTCCCGCTCGGAGACGGCACCTATACGGTTTGGTTTGATTTCAGGGAATCGCTGATAACGTCCATCGGGACCGTGAACAGCATCAAGAAAAAACTTCAACTTCAGTACAATGTATTTTAACAGAATGACACGTTTTTCCATCCGTGGGTTTACATTCGTAGAGATTTTGATGACGCTGGCGGTCGTGGCCGTTTTATTCATTCCGGTGAGCCAGCTTTTCAACCATTCGATTTACGCGACCGCCGATTCGGTGGAGCTCATCACCGCAATGAACTTGGCCAAATCTGAAATGGAGAGAATGATCAACCTGAATCTATCCAAGACGCGTCTCAGGGAAACGGGCAATGTTTACTTGCCGCCGCTCGAAGAGCCGCCGCTGGCCGTCAACGGGGTGCCGTGGCGCATTGAGCGGGAGGTGATCGAAGGCACAGACCCTTTGGAAGTCAGGATCCATGTGTATCAGGCGGATGAGTTGGGAAAACCCGTGGTAAGCCTGGTCACGCTGGTGGAAGATTTGATGTGGGAGTTTGTCAAGCCGGTATCGGCAACTTAAGTAAGAAGGGGAGTGGCATGAAAAAAGGAGTGATGTTTTTTGGCCTGTTGTTTGCGGGATCATGGCTCCACGTTTCTTCGGCGTCCGCCGGAGAATCGATGGGCGATGCCGCACGAAAAGCGCAGGAGATTCATGAGCTGGCTACCAGCGACGTGATCTACGTTCAGGACGAATTGAAGGCGTTGTACTATCAAAACTTACAGATTATTGATCTTCTAAAGCAAATCCGTGATATCCTGGATACGAAGCTCGAGAACACTAAAAAGTGACTTCAGTATCATGACTTTCGCTTACTTTTCTTCACATTCTTCAGCATCCCTGCCAATAGATAGCCAGTAGTTCCCTTTAGTTATTCCTCTCTATCCTATGTTATTTCTTAGGGTAAATAACTAATATTGTTTACTTTTTATTTATATTCTTATATAATCTTTCAGTAGGATAAAGTACCTGTTAATATATGCTCTAACTATTATCATTCCGAAGGGAACAGGTGTCTACGTAACTAGTTGTGACAAGGGGTCTTACCATGGATGACAATTTAGTTTCAATCGAACAGCTCGCCAAAATGCTGGGCGTGTCCACCGCCACGATCAATTATTACACGAATCTCGGCCTGTTTAAGGTGACGGACCGAAGGGGCAACGCGCGGCTTTATCAAAAAGACATCGCGAAGAAACTGCATGAGCAAATCCGCCAACTACGCAAACAGGGCTACTCATTGCGCGTGATTCAGGAAAGGCTTGATAAAGGGTATAGCATTTAAATCAAACGGCAGTCACGGGAGGATAAAACATGTTTGATGATCTCAGATCCATCTTCAAAAAAGGAACGAGCGGCGCGCGGCCGGGTCAGTCGGGCAGTTTTCACGGGGATTTTTCGAGTCCCGGGAGCGGCTCCGGGCCGAATACGAAAATAATCGTCGTGGTGAATCAAAAGGGCGGCTGCGGCAAGACGACCACCTGTATCAATCTGTCGGCGGGGCTTGCGAAGAAAAACTTGAGGGTTTTGGTGGTAGATCTCGACCCGCAGGCACACAGTTCGCTTGGGCTGGGCATCGATGTGTACGGCCTTTCCGCCTCGATCTACGACGTGCTTGTCAAAAGCAAGGAGCTCGACCAGGTGATTCTGCCGACGTACTTGGAGCATTTGGACATCGCCCCTTCCACGTCTTTGTTGACCGGCGCCCAGCTTGAGATCGCAGATCTTCTCGGGCGCGAGAGCCTCCTCCGAACAAGTATCTGGCGGATGCTGAATACGAACGTGCGCCAGTACGATTACGTGATCATGGACTGCTCGCCGTCGCTCAACCTCATCACGATCAACGGCCTGGTGGCGGCCCAATCGGTGCTGGTTCCCATCCAGGCGCATTATTTTTCGCTGGAAGGCATGAGGGAGCTTTTATCGACGATCAAGACCGTGAAAGAAAGGATCAACGCGGAGCTGGACGTTCTCGGGATACTGCCCACGATCTTCGACTCGAGGACCCGAATGAGCCGCGAGGTTTTGCTGCAACTCAGAGAATATTTTAAGGAAAAGCTCCTGAAGAGCATCATCCGCATGAACATCAAGCTGGCGGACGCGTCGGCGCACGGCCGCGCGATTTTCGATTATGATCCTTATTCCAACGGCGCGAAGGACTATAGTTTTTTGGTGAATGAGATCATCAGCCTTACGCGGCCTGAGCTTGCGGCGCCGATGCCGGAGGGCTCCGCAGTGCTTGAAATCCAGGAAGAGAATGGCTGAAGAGAATAAACCAAACGATAAAAAAGGCTCAAACATCGTCAAAAAGGTGTTTGGGCGCCGGGACGCCGGGCGTGAGCATGTTTCCACGTTGTTTACCTATAAGAAACAGACTCAGAAAATGCTGCCGGGCGGGGAAATCAAGGCCGCGGCCGACCCGCGCGGTGCCTTGGTTTTCAGTCCTTTGCCGGCCGCAATCGATTTCGGAAGCTCCGGCATTAAGCTGTTGCAGCTTGGCAGGGAGCCGAAGGGTGAGGTGGAAGTTTCGTTATTGGACGAAGAACTTTACGAGAAAACAGCCGGCCGTGACCTGTGGCAGCAGCAGAAAGAAGCGCTTGGGAAGATTTTGCTCCGGAATTCCGTCGGCCGCGCGGCGGTGATCGCGCTTTCGTCCAAGGAGGTGCAGGTTTATAACTTTGTGTTTTCGGGGATGTCGGAAAAAGAGCTTGGGGAAGCGGTGAATTGGAAGCTCAAGCAAACACGGCCGTTTGATCTGGACATCGAAAAAATCAGATACGGCTTCGTGCGCTGGACGTCGCGCTCGGCGGCGCCCAGCGCTCCGGTCCAGCAACGCGTGATGGTGGTTTGCGCTCCGGCCGAGTCGGTCTTGAAAAAAGTGGAGCTTTTGGGTCAGATGGGTTTAAAAACGCTGGCCGTGGAGGTGGCGCCGGTCAGCATGATGAATTTAAAGAAATTCCGGTCGAGCACGTTTGCGGCCGACGAAACGGCGTTGTGGCTGGATCTGGGCGCCGAAGAAAGCACGATTGCCCTCGAGCGCGGCGGGTCGGCGCTCTTTTTCAGGAATCTTGCGGTCACGGCCCGGCAGCTTACCCGGCAGATTGCGCAGTCCCTGCGCGTCGAGGAGCCCCGCGCCGAAGAGCTTAAGCGCCGTCAGGGCCTGATTTATTGGTCGCCCGAAAAAGAAGCGTCCGGCATCCTGCAGGAGGAAAAATTGCAGAAAAAAGAGGACGAGGCCGCCTCCGTGTATTATGGGACCGTCTCCTCGCTTGAGAACCTCGTCATCGACATCGAACATTCGTTCAAATATTTTTCCCACCAGGTCACGCAATCGCAGATGAGCAAGTTCGACCGCGTGATTCTGACCGGCGGCGGCGCCAATTTAAGAAACCTCGACCGGTTTTTAAGCGCGAGGCTCAACGTGCCGGTGGATTCACTCAATCCGCTTCTGGGTTTTCGGGTGCGGGAAGGCCTGAAGACGGAAAAAAGCATGCTTTTGAGCAACGCTTCTTCTTTTGCAATTTCACTGGGGTTGTCGCTCGGACAGGTGCTCCCAAAACCGATGCGCATAAACCTGCTTTCAGCTCCGCATCGCATGAGTCTCGAATCGGCTTGGAAAGAACTGCGGAAAAAGCCCCGGAAGGCGCTTGCGGCCGCCGCGTGCGTGGCGCTGGTGTTTTTAGGCCCGCAATTTGCCAGGACCTCCTATTACAGGGTGCAGTTGGACGGCGCCGAAAAGAAACTGAAGAGCGCAAAATCGGAACTCAGCCGCTTGCAGGCCGGTCAGCTGCAATCCGCCGAGGAAGAGAGCCGGCTTTCGGACAAAAAGAAACTTCTGGAGACAAAGCTCGAAGTGTTGCATGAATCCAGTCAGGGTTCGAAACAGTTTTCGGAGATTTTGGCCAAGCTTTCCGAGCTTCTGCCGGAGGAAGTCTGGATCACGAAACTTTCGTACAACGAAAGAAAGATGACGATTGTGGGCTTGACGCTCAAGAATGAGCTGATTGTGAACTTCATGGAACAATTGACGAAGTCGGACAATTTCAAGGATGTCACGTTTAATTACACGCAAAAGGAAACCAACGCCAAAACGTATCGTTTTGAAGTAATGATGAACGTGGGGTGATATGGACTTCTCCAAATTGAGCGCCCGGCAGAAAGCAATTGCGGCCGCGTTCCTGGTGACGGCGGTCCTCGTGGTTTACCTGAAGGCCGTGCACGAGCCTTTCAGCAAGACGGTCCATGGGTACAGCGCGAAGGTCAAGAAGTATGAATCGCAGTTGCTGGACATTCGGACGAAGTTTCCGCCGGTCGAGGAACAGCGGAAAAAGATATCGGCCCTGAAGAACGAATGTGAGAAGCTTCTCGAGCAAATCACGGAAGTCGAGAAAAAGCTCCCGCCGAAGAAGGGGACTTCCCAGTTGATCGGCGAGTTCACGCGATTGGCGAAGGAAGCGCGCCTTTTATCGATACGGCAGAAGTCGATGGTCAAGGACGGTTACAACAAGATATTTATCGAGATCAAACTCGCCGCGCCGTATCCGACGGCGATCGCGTACATCTCGAGGCTGGAGTCCATTTCTCCTTTTTTGCGGGTGGAGGAGGTGGACATCAACGAGACCAAGGGCAAGAGTTTCGAGGAAGGCGGCGCTCCCGTGCGCATCGTTGTTTCCAGCATCCTGGGGGAAGCGCCGCTGGAGCAGGCGCTCAAGGCGGATGAAAGCCTGAAAACGCCGGAGGTCAAACGAGACATCCTCGCTTCCACGGCCAAACCGATGGCCAGCTTGAATGAAAAGGATTTCAGGCTCGAAGGCATTACCTTCACTGAAGACACCCCGACCGTGATCATTAACGGCGAGGTGTTTCGGGTGGATTCGGAGGTGAAAGGCTACCGTGTGAAGAAGATCATGCCGGGCTCCGTCATATTGACGGACGGCATGGAAGACCAGCTTTTAACTTTAAATCGATGAGTTAAGGAGACAGAGGATGCAAAGAAAAATTTTGACAAGCTTCGCTCTATTTTTCACTAGTTTCAGTTTGATCGGACCCTCTGCTCCCATGGCGGCGGAGGCGGATTGGAAGCCCGTTTTTACGGAGGCCGGCCCGAATCTGCTTTCGGAAGAAAACAGTGAAATGTCGGACAACCTTAAAAAACTCATCAATCTCGATTACAAGGACGCCGACTTATCGAGCGTTTTGCGCTCGATGGCATGGACCTATAAGCTCAACATCGTGACAGGTTCCGATATCAAGGGCAAAGTAAGCATCAACCTTCAGAACATCCCGGTTGAGGAAGCGCTCAAGGCGATTTTGACGATCAACGGGCTTGTCTATTCGAGGCGCGGCGGCGTGATCTATATTTCAGCCGGGGACACGAGCGTCGTGGAAATCAAGACCGAGGTCATTCAGCTCAAGTACCTGGCCGCGGCCCAGGCCCAAAACCTGTCCCGCTCGATTCTTTCGAGCAAGGGCGACATGAAAATCAACGAGTCCGCCTCGAGCCTGATTGTCACGGACTACGCCGAGAACATAGAAAAAGTCAGGGAGCTTATCCGGCAGTTGGATGTGGCCCCCAAACAGGTGTTGATTGAAGCAAAAATCGTGGATATTACTTCGTCCGACTTGAAGGCGATCGGCGTCACATGGAGCACAAACTATTCGCCAGGTCGAGGTCTTTTTGACCGCAGTTCCAGGGTCGCGGAGGTGTTGAACAGCACCGTGAATATGGCCGAGGCCTCTTCACTGACCGGCGGGCAAATTGCGCTCACCGCGCTCACGCTGAAAAATATCAACATAACGGCTACCGTAGATGCGCTGGTGCGGGACGGAAAAGCGAATCTCTTGGCTTCGCCGTCGATTGCCGTGATCAACGGCCAGGAAGCCAGAATTGTCATCGGCGAAAGGTTCCCGTTTAAGGAACGCACGCAGACAACCACCGGCACCACGGAAACCACCAAGTTTGTCGATATCGGCACCACGCTTAAAGTCAGCCCGGTGATCAACGATGACGGTTACATCACGCTTAAAGTCCATCCTGAGGTTTCATCCCTTCAAGAAGCCCTGGATGCGGGCCCCCGGATTTCAACGCGCGAAGCGGACACGACGGTGCGCATCCGGCAAGGGGAGACGCTCGTGATCGGAGGTTTGATACGCCAAAAGGATGAAGAAAGCCGCGATAAAATCCCGGGGCTCGGGGACGTGCCTTTTCTGGGCCAGGCGTTCAGGCGGAAAGCCATCGACAGGGAACAGAAAGAGCTGGCGGTATTTATAACCGTGAGAATTTTATACTCTCAGGAAGAAATGAAAATGCTGGGCAAAAAGCAGACCCAACCGACGGAACAGCAGACGCTGATTGACCAGACGGGTCCGCTCTCGGTGGTGGACCAAATCTTCATCAAGGCCAGGAGACTGGACAATTGCGAGGGGCTTGAAAGCCGAAGGAAGAGCGAGTCCTATTGCAAGGCGCAGGCGCTGAACCATTACGATCTCATTTACAACGAATTTCCTGAAAGCAACCGCGCGGCCGAAGCCAAATACCGGGCGGGGATGATTTATCTTGACTACTACAAGGACAAAAAGAAAGGCCTGGATGCCTTATCGAGAGTCGTATCGGATTATCCGGAAAGTCCTTTTGCCGGGACGGCCCGGGGAATCGTCGGGTGGTACGACGATAGGGATAAATCCAAGGAAAAAAACAAGAAAAAATGACCACTTTTATTTATAAGGCGAGAAATCAGCAGGGCGAGCTCGTCAGTGGCACGATGGAAATGGAAAATGAGCAAAGCATCGGTTCCAACCTGGATAAGCTGGGGTACAGCGTTCTCGAAATTACAAGGCCCAACCGCTATTTTGTCTCATTCGGGGACTGGTTCCTGCGCTTTCAGCGCCTGGACAAGCAGGAACTCATTGTGTTCTCACGACAGCTTGCCACCCTGATCAAGTCCGGCATGCCGCTTCTGCCGAGCCTCAGCACCATTTGCGACCAGACCACAAACAGGCGTTTCCGCGTGATCATCGAGGACGTGCGCCAATCGGTGCAAGAGGGTGAAAGCTTTTCAGACTCGCTGGTGAAGCACCCGACCGTATTTCCGGAGCTTTTTGTGAGCATGGTGCGTGTCGGCGAAGCGGGCGGCATCATGGACGACGTGTTGAACCGGCTGGCGCTTTTAAGCACTCAGGAAATGGAGATTTATTCGCGCATCCGCTCCGCGATGACCTATCCGATCGTGCTGATGGTGATCGCGTTTGTGATAGTGAATTTCATCATGGTGGGAGTTTTGCCCAAGTTTGTAACGGTGTTTAACGCCTCTAAGGCCCAGCTTCCTCTGCCTACGCAGATCGTGCTTGGCATGAGCTGGGTTATCAGGAACTTTTGGTGGGCTATTTTGCTGGGGTTGGCTGTTTGCGGGTTTTACTTCCGGCGTTATATCCAGACCGTCCGCGGCCGCAGACGCTTTCACCGCCTCCTTTTAAAAATACCGGTATTCGGAGAGCTTTATACGAAGATCCAGATAGCGCGTTTTGCCAGAACCCTTTCGACGCTGACAGGAACCGGCGTGCCGATTTTGCAGGCGTTGATGACAGTTGAAAAAACCATCACGAACACGGTATTGCGCGAAGCCGTGGAAGGCATACGCGCCGCCATTTCGGCAGGCAGTTCCGTCGTCGAGCCTTTCAAGGCCAGCGGGTTTTTCCCTCCGATGGTGATTCAAATGATTTCCATAGGTGAAAAATCGGGAAAACTGGATGAGATGCTCGAAGAAGTCGCCGGGTTTTACGATCCGGAAATTGAGTACACGATCAAAAACCTGACATCGCTTTTGGAGCCCTTTATGCTTCTTTGCATGGGACTCATGGTGGCATTCATTGCGCTGTCGGTGCTCTTGCCGATATTTAACTTGATGAAAGTGTTTAGAACATGATCTCGTTTCATACCGTCATTCTGAGCGTAGCGAAGAATCTGATTTATAGTGAGATCCTTCGGCACTTTGTGCCTCAGGATGACGCGGAAGGAGAATAAATGGCGGCGATTGACCAAAGAAAACTCGGACAGATTCTGATTGATGAAGGCATCATCACGCTGGTGCAGTTGGAAGAGGCGCTGGCCGAACAACGCAGCACCGGCCGCTTTTTCGGCGAGATTCTCGTGAGCCGCGGCGAAGTGACCGAAGAGGAAATCGCGCGTTCCTTGAGCGAGCAGCTGGGTTTTGCGTACGTAGACGCGGCTGAAATCACGATCGAGTCTCAGGCCATCGAGATGATACCCAAGGAGGTCTGCCTGAAGCACACGATGATCCCGCTTTTTATTTCCCAAAATATGCTGACGCTGGCCATGGCGAACGCGCTGGATATGCCGGCGGTGGACAGGGCCCAATCTTTGTCCGGCCTGCGTGTGCGGCCGGTGTTTGCCTGCCCCAGCACGATCCGCAGCGCGATAGAGAAACATTACGGAAAAGACGAAGCCGACGCGTCAGGACTTTCAAACAGGCTCGCGGTCGACATCGGCGACATCATCGGAAGAAAACCCGCCCCCGCGGAACCCACCACCAGTTTGCGGCAGGCGGCCAGCATCGCGTCGGTCGTTGAACGGGTCAACCAAATCATCGAGCAAGCGATCGGGATGGGCGCCTCCGACATCCATCTGGAGCCGGAGCGCGAAAAATTCAATTGCCGCTATCGCGTCGACGGCATCCTGCGCGCGATGCCGGCGATTCCGCTGGATGAGCAGGCGGCCGTGGTGTCGCGCATCAAGATCATGGCCGAGATCGACATCGCCGAGAAGCGCCTGCCTCAGGACGGACGTATCCGGATGTTTTTGGCCGGGCGTGATGTGGATCTGAGAGTCTCGACGTTTCCTTCGATTCACGGCGAAAACCTCGTGATCCGTATCCTGGACAGGTCCGGCGGCCTCATTCACTTGAGCGATCTGGGGTTTTCGAAGGAGCATTTGGATATTTTCTCGCATTTGATCCGCAGGCCTTACGGAATGATTTTAGTGACCGGCCCCACCGGGAGCGGTAAAACCACGACGCTTTACGGCGCTTTGAGCCAGATCAATACGCTTGAGAAGAATATCATCACGCTGGAAGACCCCGTAGAATATGAGCTCCCCAATATCCGCCAATCGCAAATCAACGTGAAAGCGGGACTGACGTTTGCGAACGGTTTGCGGTCGATCGTGCGCCAGGACCCGGACATCATCATGATCGGTGAAATTCGTGACAAGGAGACGGCAGACATTGCGATCCACGCGGCACTCACCGGTCATCTTGTTTTTTCCACATTGCATACCAACGACGCGCCGTCGGCCGCCGCGCGTCTCATCGATATGGGGATCGAGCCGTTTTTGGTGGCGTCGTCGATGATCGGCATCCTGGCACAGAGGCTCATACGCACACTTTGTCCCCATTGCAAAGAAACCTATGCGCCTTTGCCGGAAGTGTCGAAGGAGTTGAACTTGCCTAAGAATGTTTTCAAGGAGAACGGCTGCGCCAAATGCAAAAATCTGGGTTACACGGGAAGAACGGGTATTTTCGAGCTTTTGGTGCCCAATGACCGGATCAAATCCCTGATCACCCAAAAAGCGTCGGCCTCCGTGATTCGCCAGGAGGCGGTGAAGGCCGGAATGAAAGCTCTTCGGGATTCCGGCCGGGAGAAGATTGCCAAGGGTTTGACATCGGTATCCGAAGTCATGCGCG
>MHFI01000016.1:22261-33595 GCA_001804125.1 Omnitrophica bacterium RIFCSPHIGHO2_02_FULL_51_18 | reverse complement strand
CCATATCAGTAGCTCTCCTTCGCTAAAGCTTCGGAGAGCACTGCTTCGCAAAGTGCTTGCACTGCGAAGCTCGCGTAGCGAGCGAAGCAGTGAGCGGGTGACGGGAATCGAACCCGTATGACGAGTTTGGAAAACTCGGATTCTACCATTGAACTACACCCGCGCGACAAAAAGCGTGTCGCATCTTCGCTCGCCAAAATCCATGGCGAGCTTCGACCATGCTTTTTGGATCACCCGCCTTCTTTTTGGCGGGCAAAAAAACAGTGGGACAGTCAATTCAAATACGAACTCGCTGAACTCATTGCCCCGAATAATTGTACTTACAACGCCCCATAATTTAGCAGATTACCGGTACTTTCTCAAACACTAATGCCAATAGCCCCTCTACCCACATATACTTTTCTTTTTTTTCGGTTCTATCATGTTGCTATCTTGAATACCACGAATCAATTTCGAAAGTAATTCCATGCTTACTGCTTCACACGATTTAAATTTATCAAGCGATGGAAGCTCATCTTTGTAAACGGCTATTGGATCATTACAGTCTATAACGGATTTATTCTTCAGTCGTTGATAGTCATTGGGACCGGCATGCACTACCGTAGACTCAGGCTGGCTTGCTCGTAGCCTACAAATTCGATCAATATCAGTAGTTGTATTTGCAAGATAAATGAAGTGGCTATCTTGAGGTGCGCGATTTAAAACTATTAAATAGTGTGGCTCTGTTGGATGGATGTCCGGAACTATCGCGTAAAATACGGCCCCTTGTTTTAGTACAGACGAATACTCTTTCTCACGGGGGATTTCCAACCGCTATGCAGTTATTGCATGAGTTATCTGGGACTTACGAAGGTATGATTCACATGCCCCTGGCGAAACAATTTCTTTAAACAAGTCGTGATAATTAGTGAATCGTAAATCCTTGTGATTTGGGTCTGCGTCCTTAAAAAAATCTAAACACTCAATAGAAAATTGCTTGTTAAAAACATTCAAGTGATTTTTTTTACTATCCCATTCCGGATATGCATGCGACAAATCACAAAGATCAAATTCCTCCATTTTGCTGAAATTTTGGATCGAGAAATCAAGAGCTTCAATATCCGTGTTAGCTAGATAATCCATGTCGACTTCATGAATTGACGCAAAATAGTGTTCCTCAATATCTTTTAAATATTCATTGATGTATCCCAACATCTCTGGAGTTAGTCTTGTTCTTCTTGCGATGTTCAAGGCAAGCGACGCGACAGGTCCGAATTTCATGCCACAATAGGCGTCCTCTGTTACCAATCGTCCGTATTTCCGTAAATGGTAGCGATCGGCAAAATAGATGAGTTTTATTGCTTTTATACGTCTAATGATATTTTGAGACCCCGCGTTTCTGGCAAGATAGTTCAAGATCTGGGTGATTTTGTGAAAATCACAGGGGGTCATAATTTGAGTATATATTGCATATTGGCTTTTGTGAAGTCAAATTAGCTGGACCGTACAGCCAAAATAGAAATGTCCTAGTTCTACCAAATTAGAAATGTCCTAATTTACCTCATCAAAGCAATTGAAGAAGTGCGTCTCCAGTAACTATCTTTTGGAGGAACATAGTGTCGCTGTGGCTTAATATAAAGCTTCCTTTCTATGATCCTTGGTATTTATCCTAGTTAATTTTTGGTCCAGCACAGCCGCCTTTTAAGGCGATTGTATTGATTTACACTTATTTTTTTGTCATGCTGTAACCTGCCAACAATGATTCCAGGTACAACACCTAAATTCTCTGCAAATCGAATAATGTCCGATTCGGCAACTAGTGGGTTTTTTGACAAGAACTCATGGTATTTAGCCTCTGGAATCAAGTATTCCGCCGCAAACTGATTTGCTTCTTTCTCGTAACCATGATTATCAATCTTCACATCGTCTTCGATAAACAATTCTCTTTTATGTTTGAAAACATGCCCCAATTCATGAAATATCGAGAACCAAAAATGGTCGTTCGTCTTAAATCGGAGACTGACTTGGACAAGAGCGTTGCCAGAAACCCAGCGGGTTGCGCCACTCACAGGAAAACTCTTAAACTCAGGCGTAAAGATTAAAGCAATTCCATATCTAGCACACAGCGACCGTGCATCCTCACACGCTTTCTTGATATCCTCACGCGTTAAAACCCGTAAGGATCTCATCAGATCGTCTACCTTGGATTTGTCAAAACTCTCTAGTTTTTGGTTTTGAAATTCGATTTCCCCATGTCTAAGCCAAACCGCAAGCTTTTCATTGGATACAAAGAATTTTTGTGATTTTCTAAAAGCTACTTCGTATTGTGCTGGCACGAGATTTAGATGAGCTACACCTAGCCATTGCAGAAGCTGTTCGACTCTTTCTTTTGGATTACGAATATCCTTCACCCATCCAAAAGATGCCATTTCTCCGTAAGGATATGCTCTTGCAAGTTCCATTTGCAAATTCAATTCTTTGTTTTCCTTGTTCCTGGCTAAACTCTCACGATAGTTGCTTTCAAGTTTCAACCAAAAACTGGCGGGCAAGCCAAGTACATGTTCAAGCGTAATCGCCGTATCCGGAATGATTTCTTTCTTTCCCATGATAATTTCGTTGATGGCCTGAACAGGCTTATCCATGCGTCGCGCCAATTCCGCTTGAGAAATGCCTCGTGTTTCAAGAATATCAGCCAAGCTCATTCCTGGATGAATCGAAGCATCCGGTATATATTCCTTAGGCTTTATTTGGCTGTTCATTTCTTACCTCCACTAATGATAATCTTCTACACTTTCTATAGTTATCGCCTTTACAGATTCTCTGACTAACCCGACCCCTTTTTTTTCCTCGTATGGTTCCGCAGGTGAAAAAACCAAACGATAATTTCGCGTTAGATCTACAGCAAACGCTAACCTTTTTTCTTGAAGCATATGGCAACGTTGGGGCGGCACATGTGGTACCAGTGCCAAATTCTCAAATGCAGCCAGTTCGGCTAGTCTTAACAATACCTTTTCACCGATC
Organism: Omnitrophica bacterium RIFCSPHIGHO2_02_FULL_51_18; assembly: GCA_001804125.1. Lineage (GTDB taxonomy): Bacteria > Omnitrophota > Gorgyraeia > 2-02-FULL-51-18 > 2-02-FULL-51-18 > 2-02-FULL-51-18. The sequence goes on along the minus strand of MHFI01000016.1, from coordinate 30,595 downwards.
CGATCACCCCAAACCATCCTCGCTTGGGAACAGCTCTTTTCAAATCTGCTGTTGGCATAACCTATTTTCATAATGGTTCCTATATTCACCCATAGGGTGAATACTACACTGAGTGCCAGTTAAAGTCAAATACTTTTAACAAACAAAGCATCGGCAAAAATCACTCCCTCGGGCGGCGAGAATCCCCGCCATCAAAGCGTCGGCGGGCAGGCATTTAGGTGAACAAAACCCCGCGCCCCCTTCCGAGAGCGCAGGGTTCGACATCCGGACTGGTGGGCAGGGAAGGATTCGCCCCCTCCGCGTCGCTAGCAAAATTGATTGCTTCGAACCACTTCTCGCAATCGATTTAGCGACGCTCCGGTGGGGCAGCCGCGTCCTCGGGGGTCGACGGCGCTCCTTAGGGTCGCGCCGTCTTTTACGTGGGCTCGGACGCTCCTGTTCGAATCCTTCTTCCTTTTCCAATCAACGAGAATTTTGATTCCTCGTAATCGGTATTTCCAAATCTTGCCCTCCTACGCTCTCCTTCGTTGAAAACGAAGGAGAGCTTCGGAGGACACTGCTTCGCAGAGTGCTTGCACTCCGTCACTCAGTCGCTTGCGTTGCAAGCTATGAAGTGCTCGCACTGCGAAGCCCTCCGAAGCTTTAGCGAAGGAGGGCGAAGCAGTGGGCAGGGAAGGATTCGAACCTTCGAAGGCATAGCCGACAGATTTACAGTCTGTTGCGTTTGACCGCTTCGCTACCTGCCCGTAAAAATAGTAGTGGGTAGTGAGGTAAAGTAGTGAGTTTAGTAGTGAGTCGTGGGTTGTGGGTTGTGAGTCACAAGTCACGACCGAATGCCCTTCACCCCTTTAATCTTGGACCAGCTTTCGGATAATTTATAGATTTGTTTGCCTGAAATCTCATACAGTTCTATCATCTTATCACAAAAATCTGTGTCGACCTGCTTGTGATAAACATCTTTTGCATGGGACAAGCTAACAATCAGTTCGTTGCATTCTCCTAACGCGTCATCTAAATACTTCTGAAAACCCAATCTTTGGTGCCGTTTCGCATATCCTTCCGCTATTAGACGCGGCACAGCTTTACAAGAACGACTCAGTTGATCTTTAAGGTCAAATCTTTCCGAGTCGGGCAATGAGGGTACAATCTTTAGCATAACTTCAACAGAGGCCTTGTAAGTATTTTGATAAATAATTAAATCTTTAAAACTAATTATCTTATTACCTGTTTGGCTCTGCATTTACACTCACTACCCAAATACAAGCTGGCGGTCAGATTCGAACTGACGACCGGCGGTTTACAAAACCGCTACTCTACCAACTGAGCTACGCCAGCAAAACTCTCTTAAAAACTTTGGGTAAATACTCAATCAAATCACTCGCCAAAAGCCCGAGCTCGCTCTTTGCTTTCACCGCCCTGTCCCCGGCCTTTCCATGAAAGTAAACCGCCCACCGGGCCGCTTCAAAAGGCCGAAGGCCCTGGCTTATAAAAGAGGCAATGATGCCCGTCAGCACATCCCCGGTGCCGCCTTTGGCCATGCCGGGATTGCCGGTGGCGTTCTCGTACGCCTTCTCATGATCCACCACCAGCGTTCGATGGCCTTTCAACACAAGCACCACATCATAAAACCTGGAAAGTTTTTTTGCAAGCGCCGCGCGCGCGGGCGCACCGGGGGGCCACGTTTGCCGGAATAATCTTTCGAATTCCCTCCGATGAGGCGTCAGGACCAAGGCTCCCGAATGTTTTGATAATTCATTCAAATGCGCTTTAAAACTATTCAGCCCATCGGCGTCCAACACGACGGGAACGGGCAGGTGCCCGACAAGCCGCCGGACAAGCGCCTGGGTCTGTTTGTTTTGGGAAAGTCCGGGCCCAATCGCAGCGCAGGAAATCCCTCTTTGTTTGATAAAACGGATGATTTCAGGATAAGACCTGCGGCTGAGAGTCGATTCCACGGTTTCGAAAAACCCGAGTTTCATGACCTCCGGCGGCAGCCCGGACAATTTCTTTAAAATAGTTTTGGGAGCGCCGAGCGTCACGAGGCCGCTTCCCGAAACCAGCGCCGCATGGCTGGCCAATACCGCCGCACCCGTCATATTTCCCGAGCCGGCCAGAATCAGCGTATGGCCATAGCAACTTTTGTCCGTATTTTTCCTGCGAGGCAGAAGCGGGAATTTCTTTCTCACCCAGCCCTTCCAATCTCGGTCATTGAAAAATAAGCATTACGTTGGCCACCGCATAATTTTCCGTATGCGAAAGGCTCACCAGTGCTTTTTGGATCTTCCTTCTTTTTCGCACTTTTTCGGCTTGGCCATGCCAGAAGATCTGGGGCTTTCCGAAGGCGTTATTCAGCACTTCCACGTTCTTCCAACCGACAAAATCAACCTCCACCTCACCGAGTGCTTTGAAGATGGCTTCCTTAGCAGCGAAGCGGGCGGCCAGATGCTGATACGGAAATTTTTTGGAATGGGCGTAACGAAGTTCTTTATCGGTGTAGACTTTTTTTAAAAAATTCTTTCCCCACTTTTTACTGAGCGTTGCAAGCCGCTTGATTTCGACAATATCTATCCCAATGGCCGATTTCACCCAGCCCTTCCAATCTCGGTCATTGACCTGTCTAAACTCTCTGCCTGTTTTTTCATGTTGTTCACTTTGGAAGGGCGGGGTTCATTTAAGAAGCGCTTTCATTTCCTTCACGGCATTCTCAAGCCCCACCCAGAGTGACCGCACAATGAGGGAGTAACCGATATTGAGTTCTTCCAAACCTTTAATCCGTACGATTTCCCGCACATTGTGGGTGTCAAGTCCGTGGCCCGCGTGAGCCGTCAGTCCGAGCTCCCGGGCGAAAAGCACGCCCCTTCGGAGGCGCTGAAGTTCTTTCGATATTTCCTGCCTCCCCTTCGCATTCGCATAAGTGCCCGTGTGAAATTCAACCGCATCGGCCTCAAGCTCCATCGCTTTTTCCACCTGCCTCAAATCGGCGTCAATGAAAAGGCTGACCACGACGCGCCGCTCCTTAAATTCGCTCACCGCCCGATGCAGCCTAGGTTCATGGCTGACCAGATCCAACCCGCTCTCGGTGGTGCGCTCCCGCCGTTTTTCGGGAACAAAAGTCACCTGATGCGGCCGGAGTTCCTTTGCCACCTTGACCACGGAAGGCGCGATCGACATTTCCATATTCAGCCGGATCGCGATACCGTTCTTCACGCGGAAGAGGTCTCTGTCCTGAACGTGGCGCCTGTCTTCCCGTAAATGCATCACGATGGAATTCGCCCCCGCCCGCTCGCACGTCTTGGCTGCCCGTACAACATCCGGCTCGAAACCACCGCGCGCCTGGCGCAGTGTCGCCACATGGTCTATGTTCACGCCTAGTTTCACCCCGCCCTTCCAATCTCGGTCTTTAACCAATGAAAGATTTCTGGTTGTCTTTTCGGAAGGGCGGGGTTCACACAGCCCTTCCAAGCTACACTTAATTCATACTTTGGAAGGGCGGGGTTCAGCATGGATAAGCCCGGTCAGGGCTGCGGCGCGATTTCCGGTTCCGCAGGCACTTTCTCGATGGGCACCATCACGTCCACAAGATAGGCGTTGTCCGTCAGGTGAATGCCGGCGACGCTTTCGAGCGGAATCTTCCTGCTCATCGTCCGCGTGAATTCACTGACGTCAATCAGCGCCGTCTCAGCATTGGAAGCTTCCTCGAGAAGCGCCTCGGGGCCGATCACAATCACCTGTGCCGGAACCGGCGTGACCTGATCGTCCACGATCCGGTAACCTTCCGGAGGGATGGTGGCCAAACGCACCTTGACCGGCAAATTCTTGGCCGTCAGCTTAATGAGCTTATAGGAAGGGTCCGGTGCCTTTCTCGCCGCACTTTCTATTTCATTATGAATGTAGAAGTAGGTTAAAAATGCGAACAACAGCGCCAAAATCTTGAGCACCCAAGAGCCTTTCAGCAAATTCACCCCACCACCTCCTTTTGAGGCGACGAAGGCGCCTCAGCGCTACGCGCCAAAATTAAAAATTTAAAAGGAGGTGGTGGGGTCATGCCGCGCCTTTCTCCTGACTCGTCTTCTTGCCCTTCACATTTCCCTTGTGCGGCTGGTAGAGTTCCACCAGGCATTCCTTCAGACGCGCTTCATCCACATCACGCGTCATCTTGCCTTTATCCATCAACGTAATCACGCCGGTTTCTTCGGACACGACCATCACGAGCGCATCGGTCTCTTCGCTCAACCCCAGCCCCGCCCGGTGCCGTGTCCCCAGCGTCTTTGAAAGCTTCTGGGATTGGGAAAGCGGGAAAAGACACCCGACCGCGACGACACGCCCCCCTTGAATAATCGCGCCGCCATCGTGAAAAGGGGTGTTCGGCATAAACACGGTCATCAAAAGCTCCGAGGTCAACACCGCGTCCAGCGCCATGCCGCTCTCGATATAAGGTTTGAGCCCCACTTCCCTTTCGATCGCAATCAAAGCGCCGGTATTATGCTTCGCGAGCGTCACGACGGCCTTCGTGATTTCATCGATCAGTTTTTCTTCCTTCAGAAACATCTTAAAGAGCGGACTCTGCCCGATCCGCGTCAAGCCCCGGCGGAGTTCCGGATGGAAAATAATGAGAAAACCGATGATGGATATTTGGAATAAATGCGACAGGACCCAGGCGATCGTTTGAAGTTCAAGCCACTCGGAAATAAAAAAAAGCGCAACCAGGACCACGAGCCCCTTCAAGGCCTGCGCCATTCCGCTGTCCTTGATGTAAACGAGCAGTACATAATAGCCGAACCAGAAAATCACAATCTCACTGGCCGGTTTCCAATAGGACATGAGGTACTGGATCGCTGTTTGCGTCATTCAGGATTTACTGAGCCATCGCGCCGTCTATTATAGCAGTCAACTGCTTATGAGGTAAAACATCATGAACTCTTAAAATATGGGCGCCGCGGCCGATCGCAAGCGCGGCGGCGGCAAGCGATCCGCAGAGCCTTTCTTCGACCGGCGCTCCGGTCAATTTCCCGATAAATGATTTTCGTGAAAGCCCGGCAAGCACCGGACACTTGAGCGAAGCGAAGCTTTCCAGATTTCCCAAAATCTGAAGATTCTGTTCGGCGGACTTTCCGAAACCAAAACCCGGGTCCACGACGATGCTCGATCGGGAAATGCCCTGGTCCAGCGCGAAATGAACCGAGCGCTTCAAAAAGTCTTTAACTTCCTTTAACACATCCTGATAACGCGGGCGCTTCTGCATCGTCTGCGGGTTCCCCCGCATGTGCATCAACACCACCCCCGCTTTGGAGCGCGCAATGAGCTTCGCAAGCCTCCGATGGTTCCTCAATCCATAAATATCATTGATGACCGCCGCGCCCTCGTCGAGCGCAGCTTGCGCCACTTCGTATTTATGGGTGTCGACGGAAATGGGGATCTTTAGCGTCCGGGAAAGCTTTTTCAAGACCGGCAGGATGCGGCGTATTTCCTCCCTGGCGGAAACAGGGCGGGAGCCGGGACGTGAGGACTCGCCGCCGACATCTATCAGGTGCGCCCCTTCCCGCTCCATCTCAAGCGCGCGGCAAACAGCCGCTTCCGGGTCCAGAAAAGAACCTCCGTCGCTGAAAGAGTCCGGCGTGACATTCAGGATTGCCATGATCTTGGTTTCGGAACCGAGACAGAACGTTTGACCGCGCAGTTCGAGATTAAACTTGGGCCGGCGGGTGACCAACGATTCGTCTGACTTCTGCGGCATCCAGCACTTCTTTCTCAAGAAGCGCGGCGGCAAGCGCGTTGAGCTGTACGGAGTGCTTGACCAGCTCCTCTTTCGCGCGTAGGTAAGCCTCATCGATGATGCGCTTTACTTCGGCGTCGATGAGGCGCGCGGTGTCTTCGCTGTAGTTTCTTTCCTCTCCGAGATCCCGGCCCAAAAACACCTGATGTTCCCTGCGGCCAAACGTAAGATTTCCCAATTTCTCGCTCATGCCAAACTCACACACCATGCGCCGGGCAATCTGTGTGGCCACCTCGAGATCGTTGTGCGCTCCGGTCGTCACCTCACCGAAAGTCAGCTCCTCCGAGACCCGGCCGCCCATCAGAACGACGAGCCGCCCGAAAAGTTCTTTCTTGGAACACAAGTATTTGTCCTCCAGCGGAACCTGCATCGTGTAGCCCAGCGCCGCGGTGCCCCGGGGAATGATTGACACTTTGTGAAGCGGGTCAGCACCCGGAACCAAAAGCGCCAAAAGCGTGTGGCCGGACTCATGATGGGCCACGATTTTCTTCTCCACATCGGAAATAATGCGGCTTTTCCTCTCAGGCCCCGCCATCACGCGCTCAATCGAGGCCTGAAGCTCCACCATTCCCACGCCCTCTTTATTGTTGCGCACCGCCAAAAGCGCGGCTTCGTTGACGAGATTCGCGATATCGGCGCCTGAAAAGCCGGGCGTTTGCCTGGCAATTGCTGTCAAGTTCACCTCAGGCAAAATTTTTATATTTTTCGTATGCACCTTCAAAATCTCCTCGCGGCCCTTCAAGTCCGGGCGGTCAATCACAATCTGGCGGTCAAAACGGCCCGGCCTCAAGAGCGCCGGATCCAGCACGTCCGGCCGGTTGGTCGCCGCCACGACAATGATCGCTTCCTGCGTATTGAATCCGTCCATCTCCACCAAAAGCGCATTGAGCGTTTGTTCGCGCTCATCATGGCCGCCGCCAATGCCGGCAAAGCGCTGGCGTCCCACCGCGTCAATCTCATCGATAAACACGATGCAGCCGCGGCCAGTCTGCTTGACACTGCGCTTGGCCTGCTCAAAAAGGTCCCTCACGCGTGACGCCCCGACCCCCACAAACATTTCCACAAAATCGGAACCGGAGATGCTGAAAAAAGGCACGTCCGCTTCGCCGCTGACCGCCTTTGCCAAAAGCGTCTTGCCGGTGCCCGGCGGCCCCATCAAGAGCACTCCTTTTGGGATCTTCCCCCCGAAACGCTGAAACTTTTTCGGCTCTTTCAAGAAATCAATAATTTCCTTAAGCTCTTCCTTGGCCTCTTCGACGCCCGCCACCTCCTGAAATGTGATTTTAGTGCTGGTCGCAAGCCGCGCCCTGGATTTTCCGAACGCCATGAGCCGTCCCCCGCCGGCCGCGCCGCCCCCCCGATACAACAAGAACCAAAACAGCCCCACAAAAAGAAGAGGCCCGATCACCGCATACAAAAGCTGAGCCCAAAAAGTCTTTTCGGGACGAATCTCGTAATTGGGAAGATTCTTTCTCAATAGCCGCTCCACGTCCGGATCGCCGTCCGGCAGGATGACGCGGTATTTTTGGCCGTCGAGGAATTCACCGATTACCTCATTCACCACACGAACGCCCGACTTCATCATGGGGGTGTCGGGATTGGCCTCCAACAGCGAGTAAAATTCCTTGTAAGTCAGCTGTTTGCTCTGCTTTTCGATCGGAAAGTTCCCGACATTCGCAAAGTAAAAAACGCTCAAGAAAAGAAAAATCCAAAGGAAAATGGATCCGGGGAACCATTCTTTCGAGGTTTTTTTCGGGCCCTGCTTCGGATTGCCTTTGGGTGGGTTCATAACCGGGACATTATATCAGATGGCCCTGTCTTTTTAAAGGGTTAGAATCTCTTTTCTTGACAACGGCGAGACCGCTTAATATACTGAGTTGCTTAAAGGTGAAATTTAATTTATTTTTATGAAAAAGATTCGATTAGCGGTCGTCGGTGTGGGCAATTGTGCCAGCTCCCTTGTCCAAGGCATTGAATTCTACCGGCGTCACAGCGCCTCCAGCGGCCAGCCTCAAGCCTTAGGCCTCATGAATTATGAAATCGGGGGCTACCGCCCGCAGGATATTGAGATCGTCTGCGCGTTTGACATAGACAAAAGGAAGGTAGGCCTTTCGGTCAAGAAGGCCATCTTTCAAAAACCCAACTGCACGAAACTTATCACCAATCATCTCCCCTCCCCGAGCGCCATTGTGCAAATGGGCGAAGTTTTGGACGGGGTTTCCGAACATATGAAAGATTATCCGGAGGACAGGACCTTTATCCGTTCAAATACCAAACCCGTTGATGTGGTTAAAGTTCTTAAAACTTCAGGCACGGAAGTCTGTATCAATTATCTGCCCGTGGGCTCGCAGAAAGCGGCGGAGTTCTACGCGGAGGCTTGTCTACAAGCCGGCGTAGGTTTTGTAAACTGCATGCCCGTTTTTATCGCTTCCAACCCCGCCTGGGCCCGGCGCTTTGCCGAAAGAGGGATTCCGGTTGTAGGCGATGACATTAAATCGCAGGTGGGGGCCACGATCGTGCACCGCACATTGGCCAGGCTTTTTGAGGACCGCGGCGCCAAG
>MHFI01000016.1:0-22243 GCA_001804125.1 Omnitrophica bacterium RIFCSPHIGHO2_02_FULL_51_18 | reverse complement strand
CTGAATACCGGCGGCAATACGGATTTTTTGAATATGCTGAACCGCGCGCGCCTCAAGTCAAAGAAGATTTCCAAAACGGAGTCCGTGCAATCACAGCTCGTGGAGCGCCTTGAGTCCGAAAATATCCATATCGGTCCGAGCGACTACGTTCCGTGGCAGAACGACAATAAAGTGGCTTTCATCCGGATAGAAGGACGCGGCTTTGGGAATGTGCCCCTAAATATGGAGGTGCGCCTCTCCGTCGAAGACTCCCCCAATAGCGCCGGCGTGGCCGTGGATGCGATCCGCTGCTGCAAGATCGCGCGCGAGCGTAAAATCAAGGGTGCCCTCTACTCCGTGTCGGCATACCTCATGAAACACCCCCCGAAGCAGTATTCGGACGACCACGCCAAGAAACTCATCCAGGAATTCATCGCAGGAAAAAGAAAAGACTAGCCCGCACCCGTCATCCGGAAAAGAAAAACCCCCTTCGAGTTTTCACCCGAAGGGGGTTTTGTATTGCTAAACTACTTTTACCTTAGAATGTCACCTTGACCGAGGAAACAACGGTGCTTGCGTTATCGTCATCCGGGCCGCTATAGAAATCGCCGGGCTTAAACCAGCCTGCGAGAACACCGAAAGACACGTCTTCGGTGTAGTCATAAGTGGCTTGAAAATCAATTTCCCAGCCGATTTCATCGGAGCGAACTGCCGATGTTTGAACACCCGCGGTGTTATGAACGTCTTCGTCGGTCCAGAAATAGGTGAACATCCCCTCAAGCAGCAAATCCTCCAGCGGCTTTAAGGCACCTTTCAACTGAACGAACTGCGAGTTGGTCGTGGCCGGCTGGTCAACCGTGTCGGAGGTTCCGTAAACGAATTCCCGGAAATCCCCGTAGGCCGTCCAGAACTTGCCGCGGTACAACCCGTTCCAGGCGTTGTAGTCGGTAGTATTCGCGCCGAGGTCATCTTCCCCTGAGAAATGCACGTATTCGACCGTGACTTCCGGCTTCCACGTGTAGTCCCAACGATAGGTGCCAAACACATCTACCATCCAGGCACCTCTATCGCGGTCAGGGTTCGCAATCGCCGCACGGAAGTTACCAAATTGGTAGGCCAATTCGCCGCCCAGCGTGATCTGCGAAATAGGATCAAACTGAACACGGCCGCCCAACGTGTGCGTGTTGTTGGATTCCTGCGATACGGTCGCTGTGGGATCGAGAGTGCCCCTATCGACTTCGCCCACATAATAACCTTCGGCAACGGCATTGTATTCCGCGAACTTGTAATTCACGTTCGCGACATAGAGATCAATGTCGTCCTCAGGATTATTCCCATCCTCGTCAATCTTGGAATAGACGAAGTCCAGTGTCCATGGATTGAAATCGAGTGTCGCACGAACCGCGTCAAACGCCGTCGTCACGGAATACTCATTAGCCTGCACACTCGCCTGAGTATCCCACACTGTATTATTGTTGCCAATCACCATGCCACGGCCGAACCAGATGTCCTGCCGGCCAATGGTCAGTGTGAGAGGAGAATAAAAGATCTCCTTCATCTGCACATAGGCCAAATCCAGCACGATATCGAACTCGGCACCCTGGTTTGCCACTGAGGTCGCGCCACCGTCCTGAGGATCCTGGTAAAGATCGGCATTCCAGTCCCTTTGATTAACGATGTTGATGACAGTCGAGACATTGTCCGTGAGATCAGCCGACACCTCAATTTGGGTGTTGGTACGGAAATACTCGTCTCCTTCCGACTTGAAGTTGGCATCGCCGCCTGCCGCGTGACTATAACCCGCAGCCGCAGTACCCACGCCGGCCACACCAATGTCATTGTTATCACGGAGATCCCAGTTGGAACGGTAAAAAGCATAAGCGTCGATGGAGCCGCTCACCTTGACGTTCTGGGTTTCGGCGTAGGCCGGCACCACGAACGCTAAAGCGAGCGCCACGACAAATAACGCTCTCAAAAATTTCATGTAACCTCCAATATTGCTTTGTTTTCTAAGTTAGATCCTTCGACTACGCTTAAAGACTTCGCCTTCACGATCGTCGCAGGATTTTTGTACTGCATTTTAGGGTAGCCCGCTTTTCGTGCGGACCGATAACCTTAGAGCCTGTTTAGGTATTCCCCCCTTTCCTCGGCATAATGTAGGTTATCATCTGTTGTATTAATGTCTTACAACTTAGGGGTATGCTAGCAAACCCCGCCTTTTTCGTCAAGCACTTTTTAAAATACCCCGGGCCGGAGTCGAACCGGCGACACCAAGTTTAGGAAACTTGTGCTCTATCCATCTGAGCTACCGGGGCTAAAAATGTCGAAGGATCACACCGCTCCGTCCTGTTGATCGACCAAAACACGAAGTTTTTTGAGGGCCACGGCTTCGATTTGACGGACCCTTTCGCGGGTGATACGAAAGCGCTTAGCGGCTTCATTCAAGGTGTGGATCTCGCCGTCCTTCAAGCCGAACCGAAGCTCAAGAATCTCCCGTTCGCGGGGATTCATTCGGCTTAAAAGGATCCGCACGCGTTCCGAGCGAAACATCACGTCGACATTCTCCTGCGAAGTACTGGCATGGGGATCCTCAAGCACTTCGAGCATCGGCGTCTCGCCGTCTTCCCCGATCGTCTGGTCGAGCGACGTGATTCCCTGGCCTATTTGCATGAGATCCCTAATTTTTGAAACAGGCATTTTCATCGAGCGGGCAAGCTCGGAAACCTTGGGCTTGCGGTGATGGCGTTTCGTGAGCCGCTCCTGAACTTTCCGAAAGCGGGACAAGGTCTCGACCATGTACACGGGAATACGCACCGTCTTGCCCTGATCGGCCAACGCACGCGTGATGTGCTGTTTGATCCACCAGGCCGCATAAGTGGAAAAACGAAAACCGCGCTTCGGGTCGAATTTACTCACGGCCTTCATCAAACCCAAATTGCCCTCTTCAATCAGATCCAGAAGCGGGACGCCGTAGTTGGAATAATTCTTGGCGATGTTGATGACCAGACGCAGGTTCGAGCGGATCATCACGCGCCTCGCCTGCGCGTCGCCGCGCTTGATCCTGCGAGCCAGCTTAATCTCCTGCTCCGCCTTAAGGAGCGGGATGTCCTTGATGTCCTTGATGTAGAGCTTTAAGGGATCTATTGCTTCTTCTCCTTCAACACAGCCTGGGCGGCCGCGAGTCTTGCGATGGGAACGCGAAAAGGCGAACAGCTGACGTAGTCGAGCCCCGAACGGTGGCAAAACTCAATGGAGGCCGGGTCGCCGCCGTGCTCACCGCAGATTCCCACTTTGAGATCGGGTTTTATGGAGCGGCCTTTGGACACGGCCAATTCGATCAGCCTTCCGACACCGGATTGGTCCAGCGACACGAACGGGTCGATTTTTAAAATGCCCCGCTCGATGTAATGAGGCAGGAACTTTCCGATATCATCCCGCGAAAAACCAAAACTCATCTGCGTCAAATCATTGGTCCCGAAGCTGAAAAACTCCGCTTCTTTGGCGATGTCTTCCGCGATGATCGCCGCGCGTGGAATTTCAATCATCGTACCGACCAAATACTCAATGTTCACTTTGAACTTGCGCATGACTTCCCCGGCGACTTTGATGATGTCCTGTTTCGTAAACGTGAGCTCGCCGATGATACCCACGAGCGGAATCATGATCTCGGGAACCATGCGCTGGCCTTCCTTGGCAAGCTCGCAAGCCGCCTCAAAGATGGCCTGCGCCTGCATCCTGTAAATTTCAGGATACGTCACGGCCAACCGACAGCCGCGGTGCCCCAGCATCGGGTTCACCTCATGAAGTGACTGGACTTTTTTCTCAAGCTCCTTCACCGAAATCTTAAGGTCCTTCGCCACTTTTTTAAGCTCCGCATCGCCCTTCGGCACAAATTCATGGAGCGGCGGGTCCAAAAGACGGATCGTCACGGGAAGCCCGGCCATGGCCTTAAAAATTCCCTTGAAGTCGCCCTTTTGCAGCGGTTCAAGCTTCTTAAGCGCCTTGATCCTGTCTTTTTCATTGTCGGCCAGGATCATCTCGCGCATGGCTCGAAGGCGGTTTTCGCCGAAAAACATATGCTCGGTTCGGCACAGGCCGATGCCTTCGGCGCCGAAATCGCGCGCAACCCGCGAATCCTCGGGCGTATCCGCATTCGTCCGGACTTTGAGCTTCCTCACTTCATCCGCCCAACCCATAAACTTCTTAAAGTCACTGCCAAGATCCGGCTTTGCGAGTTTCACTTCTCCTAAAATCACTTCACCCGTCGTGCCATTCAAGGAAACAACGTCCCCTTCCTTGACTTTCACGGAACCCGCGGCCGTCTTGAGGGTGAAAAATTTCCCTTTCTCGTCAATCTGGAGCTGGCCGCAACCCACGACGCAGCACTTGCCCATGCCGCGCGCCACGACCGCCGCATGGCTCGTCATGCCGCCGGTAGCCGTCAGGATCCCTTGAGCGACCGCCATGCCGCCGACGTCTTCGGGTGAAGTTTCCATGCGGACCAAAACCACGCGCTTTCCTTTTTCTTCGGCCCATCCCACGGCATCTTCGGCATTAAACACCACCTGCCCAACCGCCGCCCCCGGAGAAGCCGGCAAACCCTTCGCCAGAGCCTTATACTTCTGCCGCATGTCTACGGTGGGATGCAATAGCTGCTCGAGCTGTTCCGGCGCCACGCGCAAAATCGACTCTTCTTTCGTAATGAGGCCCTCGCTCACCATATCGCAGGCAATCTTAATGGCCGCCGCCGCGGCCCTTTTACCGCTGCGCGTCTGCAGAAGGTAAAGCTTCCTGTCTTCAATCGTGAACTCAAGATCCTGCATGTCCCGAAAGTGGCTCTCCAGTCTTTGGTAAATGCTTTCGAGCTGCGTGTAAGCCTCCGGCATTTGTTCTTTCAGGCGGCTGATCGGATAAGGCGTACGAATGCCGGCCACGACGTCTTCCCCTTGCGCGTTCATCAGATATTCCCCGAAAAATTTCCTCTCGCCAGTGCCCGGGTCGCGCGTAAACGCCACACCGGTGCCGCTGGTCTCGCCCATGTTTCCGAACACCATCGCCTGCACATTCACGGCCGTCCCCAGGTCATGCGGGACTTTGTTGATGTTCCGGTAGGTGATCGCGCGCGGGTTGTTCCAGGACTTGAAAACCGCGTCGCAGGAAAGTTGGAGCTGCACTTTTGGATCTTCGGGAAACGGTTTCCCCGTCTTTTTTTTCACAAATTCCTTGTATTCCTTGACGATTTCCTTGAGACTTTCAGCCTTAAGCGCCGTGTCTTGGGCGGCTTTCAGTTTCTTTTTCTTCGCGGCCAAAATATGTTCAAAACCGTGGGGGTCCACATTCAACACGACGTTGCTGAACATCTGGATGAAACGCCGGTACGCGTCATACGCGAAACGCTCGTTTCCCGATTTCTGAATCAGGCCCTTTACGGTGTCGTCATTGATGCCGAGATTTAAAATCGTGTCCATCATGCCGGGGAGCGAAACCGCCGCGCCGCTTCGGACGGACACCAAAAGCGGGTTGTCCTTCGAACCAAACTTTTTACCAGCGGCCTCTTCGAGCTTTCGCATATTTTCCTCGATTTCGGCCGCCAAACCGTCCGGCCATTTTTCATCGAGCGCATAAAACTCCTTGCAGGCAACGGTTGAGATCGTAAAGCCGGGAGGCACCAGAATCCCGAGGTTTGTCATTTCGGCCAAGTTCGCGCCTTTGCCGCCCAAAAGACTCTTCTGGTCTCTTGTCCCTTGTGCTTTCCCATTGCCAAAAAAATACGTGTATTTTTTCATCAAATCGGCTGTTCCTTGTTTTTTCGTCTTACTTTCCGCAATGACTTCCATGAAACTTTTTAAACGGGTGGGCTTAAACGTATCTTGGATAAATCCGCGATCTTTTCCGTATAAAGATTTTTCACCGCCGTCAATAATGCCAGACGGTTCCTTCGGATATTGACATCCTCCGCGTAGACAAACACCTTCTCGAAGAACCTACCCAAGATATCAAAAAACGCTTTCGCATACAAGCTTGTTGCGAACGCATAATCGCCGCTCCGGACCGCCTCAAGGATCGAGTCCCGGGTGCGTTCATACTCGGCATAAACCTGCCTCTCAAGCTCCTCGGTGAAAAGCGACGGGTCGGCCCGGTCCGGAAGCGGCTCTTTACTGCCCTTTAGAATGTTGACCGTCCTTTCGACGACCTTCGCCGCCTCGGTAAAGCTTGCCTGATGGATCACGGTGGATAAATTGTGAAGCTTAACCCTCGTAGCATGCAGCGTGTCAAACCCTGACGCCAGGACAGCCTCGATCAGATCTTCGCGGGTGTGGCCACCCTCGGAAAGCACTGCCTTAAAACGGTCTTTAAAAAAATCCCCCAGCCGCGGTATAAGCTGCGGTTCTTTATCTTTTAAAATGAAGGGGCTGAGCTCTTTCTTGGCTGTTTCCAGCACGCGCCCGAGCGAGAAATGAATCCTCTGCTTCAATGTGATTTTAATGATCGCAGAAGCGCTTCTTCTTAAACCGTACGGATCGAAGCTCGAGGAGGGTTCGAGCCCCAAACCGAAGCATGCGACAACCAGATCGCACTTATCCAAAATCGAAAGAACGCTTGGCGCCAGCGTCTTCGGCAAACGGTCCTGCACGGTGCGCGGCAGATAATGCTCTCCGATCGAAAGCGCGGTCTCCTCCGTCTCCCCGCTGTCTCGGGCATAGCAGCGCCCCATCACCCCCTGAAGCTCGGGAAACTCTCCGACCATTTGCGTCAGAAGGTCCGACTTGCAGAGGGCGGCCGCGCGCTCCAAACTGTCTTGCGTTTCCTTCGGGAGACAAAACTCATCTTTCAACTGCTTCACGAGATTCACAAGGCGGTGGGATTTGTCGAGCATCGAGCCTGCGCCCTTCAAAAAGATGAGCCCCTTCAAATCCTCTCTTTTCTTCTCCAAAGACACTTTCGTGTCCTCCTTATAGAAGAAGAGGCTGTCCTTCAGTTTGGCATGTAAAATGCTCCCGTAATTGCGCGAAATGAGCTTCTTTTCCTGCGCGGTTGCCCGTCCGTCCAGCACCGCCAGGAAATAAGGGCTCACCTCATCCTTTTTATTCAACAGGCCGAAGATTCTCTGCTGGCGCGCCATGCTGACCGTGAGCACCTCCAGCGGCAATTTCAAAAACTCCTTGTCAAAAGGCGCGGACACATAGTCGGGGCTTTCCGCCAGGAAGCAGACTTCATTCAGCAAAAACGGGTCGTCATAAAGCCTGCCGCCGAGCAACGAAGCCAGCTTCTCCAGCTCCTCTTTGATCTTCTTCTTTCTTTTCTTGGGGTCCAGAATAATTCCTTTGGCCTTCAAAAATTTAAAGTAAGAGGGGACGTCTTTGACGGCATAAGATTTTCTATCGCTTTTCAAGAAAATGACCGTTCGATTGGAGACATGAAGCGTTCCCACTTTAAAGCGGATCGGCTTGTTTCCATACAGACACAGAAGGTTCCGGACAGGACGCGGAAAACTAAAATCGGAACCGTCCTCCCAGCGAATGCCCCATTTCATCTTCTTTGGAAAAGGAAGTGTCTTTAAAAGCGTCTTGAAAACTTCGGGGAGCACTTGCGTGACCGGCGCCTGCGGTTCCTTTTTTTTAATAAATACATAGGGTTTGCCGCCGAGATCCGAGAGCCGCACGTCCGAAATCGACGCGCCGCGCTTTTGAAGTATCACTAAAAGCTTCTCCTGGGGCTTGCCATCCGCCGAATAAGCCTCTTCTTTGGGCAGGAGCTTGATGAGCTGTTCTTTGGCGGCCTGGGCGGCGGGCACGCTCGTGAGCCAAAAAACCAAGCGCCGGGGCGTCGCGAAAACTTTGCATTCCCCATAGGAAAGCCGGTGTTCCTCGAGAAT
Source organism: Omnitrophica bacterium RIFCSPHIGHO2_02_FULL_51_18 (assembly GCA_001804125.1). Lineage (GTDB taxonomy): Bacteria > Omnitrophota > Gorgyraeia > 2-02-FULL-51-18 > 2-02-FULL-51-18 > 2-02-FULL-51-18. Next base: position 14,388 of record MHFI01000016.1, on the reverse strand, counting down.
TTTCTTAATCCTCGCCTCCAATAAATTCTCGCCGGCCGACTCGAACAAATCCGCAAGATTCGTCGCCGGAAGCTCTTCGGTCCCGATCTCAAACAATACGTCGGCTTCCGCGTCATTGCGAGCCCGACGTATTTTCGTCGTCACTTCGTTCCTCCTCGCAATGACACGTCGATGTAACTTTGCGCACAGCGCTTGGCGAGATTCCTCACGCGCGCAATATAAGTCGGCCGCTCGTTCACGCTCACGACCCCGCGCGCGTCGAGCATATTGAAAACATGCGAGGCTTTGAGCGTGTACTCATAGGCCGGGAAAATCAGCGGCTTATGCGTCGGCGTTTCTTCGAGGAGCCGCATGGCTTCCTTTTCGTAGATTTCGAAAAGACGTTTCAGCATGTCCGTGTCACTCTGGTCAAAATTGTAATGGCAGTATTCGACCTCGTGGCCTTTCCGGAGGTCCCCGTATTTCAAGCCCTTGGACCACTCCAGCTCAAAAAGGTCGTGTTTGCCTTGCAGGAACATCGCGATGCGTTCAAGGCCATAGGTAATCTCGCAGGAAATCGGTTCCAAACTAACGCCGGCCATTTGCTGAAAATAGGTAAACTGCGTGATTTCCAGACTGTCCATCCACACTTCCCAGCCAAGTCCCGAGGCGCCCAGGGTCGGCGATTCCCAGTCATCCTGAACAAAACGGACATCGTGTTTCTTAAGATCAAGCCCGACGGCTCTTAAGCTGTCGAGATACAGATCCTGTGCCTTGTCAGGGGAAGGCTTTAAAATCACCTGATACTGATAGTAATGCTGCGTGCGCAAGGGGTTTTCGCCGTAGCGGCCGTCCGTGGGGCGGCGCGTGGGCTGCACATAGGCCACGTTCCAAGGTTCTTTGCCCAGCGACCCGAAAAAAGTCGCCGGGTGAAACGTGCCGGCGCCCATCTCCATGTCATAGGGTTGAAGGATTGCGCACCCTTTTTTCGCCCAGTATTCAGAGAGTTTCGCTATTAAATCTTGAAAATAAATCATTGCATGCTCCGTATCTTAGCGTAGAGCGTACAGCGCGGAGCGTAGAGTAGACTCTCTACGCTAAAATAACCCCATCTTCTCCATAAACACCACCGATTTGAGCTTATTTGTCAGATGAAAATCCACAAAGCGCCTTAAGATTTTCTCGAGTTCCTCGCCCACCTCTTGCGCAACCTTCACGCGACGAAGCTCTTTCACTTCGGAACGCCGCACGTGTTCAAGAAAATTCAACGTGCCCCTGGAAACCGGAAAGCTTGTCCCGAGCACAGCTGAAGGTTCCGTCTTAAGCGGCGTCGAAAGCCTTGCCTGATCGGTGCGGCAATTTTTGCAATGAATGCCGCCCAAAGAAACGTTGAAATACGCCGGCTCCGGGTCATCCTTTTGGCAGCTCACGCACGCATGAATCTCGGGCATGAGCCCCAAAAGCCCGAAGAGTTTGAGCTCAAAGATTCTCGCGCACCGTTTGGGCGACGCGCCGCTGGAAAGAAACCGGAAGGAGTCGTTTAAAAGGTCAAAAATCTCCGGGCCCGATTGCTCAACCTCTACAAGCTCATTCACCAGCTGAATAAAATAGCTTGCGTACGAAAGCCGCTCGATGTCCTCACGCACCTTAAGGAAATGATTCACAAGCTCTACCTGCGTGACCTGGTGGAGATCCCCTCCTCTTTTTCTTTTATAAAAAAGAATTTCGTTCAAGGAAAACGGTTCCAAAGTGCTGCCGTAGCGCCCGCGCGCGTCGCGGACCCCCTTGACGATCCCCTTGATCTTTCCGAAGTCCCTCGTATAAAAATCCCCTAAAATACTGGTGTCTCGGTAATCTTGAGTTTTTAAAATAAACGCCAGAGTCTTAGTCGCGCTCATTTTTTCAAAGGCGGCACCACGGCGCCGCCTGAAATCACCATCCGGATGCCTTCTTCAATCGTCATATCCGAGCGGATAAGCTCTTCGCGGGGGACAAAGATGAAGAACCCTGTGGCCGGATTCGGCGGCGACGGCACAAACACGTTCACCATCTCCTTGCCTGTTTTTTCATGAATCTCCCATTTTTTTTCCTGTGTCACGAAAGCCATCGCATAAATCCCTTTCCGCGGGTATTCCAAAAAAACGACTTCTTTAAATACCCCTTTTTTGTCGCTCGCGAACGCCGCCGCGATTTCCTTCACGGAGCCGTAGACGATATTCAAAAGCGGGACATTTTTAAGAAGTCCTTCCCAGGCCTTAAAAGCCCTTTTCACGAAAAACTTTTCGGCCAAGGTGCCGACAAGCGTCAAGAACATGACGACAAAAAAAGCAATGGCCATTTTCGTCAGGATAACCTTGAAAACCTGATCTCCGTTAATCGGGAGGACCTGAAAAATCGGGTTTACAATCAGGCGGTCCGTAAGACGGACCAGATAACCGAAGAAAATAATGGTCAAAAAAAGCGGCGACAAGACCAGAAGACCGGATACGAAATGAGTTCTCAGTTTATTAAACATTCGACCCCCTTTGAAAAATCTGGAACAAGAGCGCCGTCACGAGGAAGCCCAAAACCGCCCCCGCCAGTACTTCCCTAAACGAATGAATCTTGGCGCGAAGACGGCTCTGCGCCACGAGCGCGGCCAGAAGAAACGCGGCCGCCACGACGAAAATACTCGACTGCGTAAATAAGACCGCCGCCCACAGCGAGAACGCAACGGCCGAATGGCCGCTCACGGCACCCCCACGGAAAGGCCTCCCCTTGTGAAAAAACGCCTTGCCGCTGATCACCAAAAACACCGAGACTAAGAGCGCCGCGAACAGGACATTCCAGTCGGTGTGCTTCAATGTCAGCGCCATGTTCTCAAGCGGCCAGGTCCAGTGTTTGGAGAAAATTAAAAACCCGACAACCAGCGCATTCAACGCGCCGATTAACACCGCCGCGGCCGAGACATGCTTGATGATGCGGACCTGCGGATGCGCCGAGTCCTTCACCAGGTCCGTGATTTCCTCAAGCGCCGTATTGAACACCTCCATCGCAAATACAAAGCCGACCACCGTACACAGCACGACCCACTCGAGCTGGCTTAAGCCCAGATACACGCCGAGAAGCAATACCAAAAACCCGAGAAAAAAATGAATGCGCATGTTGCGCTCGTAGCGCACGACGTAGATGAAGCCGTCCACCGCGTCATTTAAACTGTGTAGTAATGAACGTTTTTTCATTGTCTCATCGTCATCCTGAGGAGCGAAGCGACGAAGGATCTCGCTTTGAGATTCTTCGGCTTCGCCTCAGAATGACGTCCAAAATTTTTTCTTGTCGTTTATGCATCCGGTCGTACTTTTTCTTGGGCTTATCCTCATAACCCAAAAGATGCAGCATGCCATGCACAAGATACCTAGCCAACTCTTCCTTAAACGGAATCCCCAGTTCTTTTGCGACAGCCCGAGCGCGCTCGACTGAAACTACAATGTCACCCAATAAAGGTTCTTCGTCCAGTCCAAACGCAATCACGTCCGTCGCGTAATTGTGGTTCAGAAATCGCTTATTAATCTTTCTGATCTCTCGATCATCCGTCAAAAGCACGCTCACTCCGAATCCCTGTTTTTGCTTCATAGCCATCATTTTTTTAATGATTTTCTTAACCCATATAATCGTAAATCCTCGAAAGCGAGTTTGAAGCTTGACTTCGACACATGTTTGTCGTGAGTCTTGAGTCACGACTATCGAATCTTAATTCCCAGTTCTTTCAACTGGCGTTCGTTGATCGGCGAAGGTGCGCCCGTCATCGGGCACACGGCCTTCTGATTTTTCGGAAACGCGATCACCTCGCGGATGCTGTCAAGCCCGAGGAGGATCGTAATCACGCGGTCAATGCCCAGCGCAATCCCGCCGTGAGGCGGGGCGCCGAACTGGAATGCCTTCAGTAAAAACCCGAAGCGCTTGTCGGTCTCTTCCTTATCCAACCCGATGGTTTCAAAGATTTCCTGTTGAAGCTCCTTTTTATGAATGCGGATCGAGCCTGAGGCGATCTCATTGCCGTTTAAGACCAAATCGTAAGCGCGCGAGCGGATCTTGCCGAGCTCATTGGCCGGCTTATATTTTTTCCAATCCTCGAAGTTCGGCGACGTAAAAGGATGATGCTCGCTGTCCCAGCGTTTTTCCTCCTCATTCCATTTAAAAAGCGGAAAATCCAACACCCAGCAAAAGTTAAACTCTCTTTCGGAAACCAGGTTCTTCCATTGGGCGATAGGGTGCCTTAAGCCCCCCAGCACTTTAAGCGCTTTCGCCCGCTCATCCGCCGCCAGGAGAATCAAATCACCGGGCGACGCGCCGAATTTTTTGATTATTTTGGATTGGGCGGCCGCGTCAAAAAACTTCGCGATCGGCGAGTCCAGTTTCCCGTCCTCCACCTTAAAGTATGCAAGCCCCAACGCGCCTTCTTTTTTCGCGGCCTCCGTCAGACCCTCAATCTCTTTTCTTGAGATAGAAGCGCCCTGGGGCAGGCAAATACCGGCCACGATGCCATTTGTCTTCGCGGCCGCATCCTTAAATATCTTGAACTCGGAATTTTTCACAATCTCTGAAATTTCTTCAATCGGCAGTCCAAAGCGCAGGTCCGGCTTGTCCGAACCATAGCGCGCCATCGCCTCCCGATAAGTCATGCGCACGAAAGGCGTTTTAAGCTCGTGCCCCATGACCTCCTTCGTTATTTCCTTGAGCAGCTCCTCCACCACCAAGAAAAGATCATTTTCCTCTATAAAGGACATTTCCATGTCTAGCTGCGTAAACTCAGGCTGCCGGTCGGCCCTCAAATCCTCATCGCGAAAGCATTTGGCGATCTGAAAATAGCGGTCGAGCCCCGAGACCATCAGGATCTGCTTAAAAAGCTGCGGCGACTGTGGCAGCGCGTAAAACTCGCCCTGGTTCAGGCGGCTCGGCACCAGATAATCGCGCGCGCCTTCCGGCGTGGACTTTGTCAAAATCGGCGTCTCGACTTCGATAAAACCATGCTTGTCGAGCGTGCGGCGGATAATCTGGTAAATCCGGTGACGGGTCAGGATATTTTTCTGGACCACGGGGTTCCTCAAATCCAGGAAGCGGTACTCCATGCGGAGCTCTTCATTTGTTTCGCGGCTTTTGGCGATTTCAAAAGGAAGCGGGCTTGAGGCGCTGTGAAAGGCGCTTTTGGGGCCGCCGACGATATTTGCTTTCGTAACTTCGACCTTCCCCGTCACAAGCTTCGGGTTTTCGGTGCCTTTGGGCCTCAGCGCCACTTGGCCCTCGATTTGCACGCAATCTTCGGTCTTCAGCTCCCCCCGATGAATCGCCGCCTGAAAATCAGCGCTCGCCACGATCTGAGTCTTACCGTAGCGGTCCCTTAAGTCAATAAAGGTAAGTCCGCCGTGATCGCGCACGGAATCCACCCATCCGTAAAGACGGGCCTTCTGCCCCACATTTTTTTCCGTTAGTTCCCCGCAGGTAAAAGTCCTGAGCATCTTCCTTCCTTATTTGTCATTCCCGCGAAGGCGGGGATCAACTTGATTCCCTCTTTCGAGGGAATGACAGTTTGGGATTGCTTCGTCGCTACGCTCCTCCTCGCAATGACAATAATTGTCCAGCCGCGTCCTCCAGCGGCAGTTCTTTCTGAGAGCCGTCTTCCATATTTTTCAGCACAAAGACGTTCTTCTTAAGCTCATCGTCACCCAGGATCACGACATAGCGGCTTTTATTTTTGTCGGCCGAGCGCATCTGGCTTTTTAAGGATTTCGCGGAAAAATCCATGAGCGCCCCCAGGCCCTGCGCGCGCAGCGACGAAAGAAGCTTAAAGCCTTCCTTGAGTGCCGTCTCACCCAGGGTGGCAATGAAAAATGATTTCTCGTAAGTTTCTTTTTTCTCTTCCTGTCCGGACAGGCACATCGCCAGGCGCTCCACGCCCACCGCAAAACCCGCGGCACCGGCCTTCGGTCCGCCAAAAGTCTCGATCAGCGCATCATAACGCCCGCCGGCCCCCAGCGTACCCTGCGCGCCAAGCTTCGGATGGGAAACTTCAAAAACGGTCTTCGTGTAATAGTCCAGCCCGCGGACCATGTAGGGATCCTCTTCATATTTTATGCCCACGGAATCCAGCGCAGAGCATACCACCCCGTAATGGGCTTTGCTCGCTTCGGTCAGACAATGATCAATCGGCGGTGAAAGTCTTATAATTTTGCGGCAAAATTCGTTCTTACAATCCAATATTCTAAAGACATTTTTCAGAAGCCTAAGTTGACAATCTTCGCATAAATGAGTCTTCTTGGGAGTGAAGAATTTCTTAAGCTCCTCTTTAAAGCGGCTCCGCTCCTCAAATGTGCCTAAATTGTTGAGGATAAGTTCATAACCGCCCGCGCCTGCTTTATCCAGAAAAGAAGTCAGACAATGGATGGTTTCGGCATCGGCGTACGGATTGTCCGTGCCGAGTGTTTCGACGCCGATCTGATGAAACTGACGAAGCCGGCCGGCCTGCGGCCGCTCGCTCCGGAACATGGGCCCGAGGTAAAAAAATTTGGCCAGGCCTTGCGTTTTGTCAAAATTATTTTCTAGGTAAGCACGAACCACGCCGGCCGTGCCCTCAGGTCTAAGCGCCACACGTACTTTTGACCTGTCCTCAAACTCATACATCTCTTTTTGAACCACATCAGTCTCGGCTCCGATGGCACGGGTAAAAAGTTCTTTTTCCTCCATAATGGGCGTGCGCAATTCCTCAAAACCAAACGCGGTGAAAATCTCGCGCGCGGCCCGTTCGACGCGTGAGAACACCTCGGCGTCCTTGCCAAAAATGTCATGCGTGCCGCGCAGGCGGTTAAATAGTATCATGGCCTTTTCCGAAACTAATGGGGGCGCGAGAAATCGCGCCCGGGCAGAAACGTTTCAACGGAATCCTTTTGGAAATGCGGATTACTACTTGACGTTCTTTTTCATTATGAGACCGGGCTTAAACACAACCACCTTTTTGGGAGGAACCGGCACTTCCTGGCCCGTGCGGGGATTACGGCCCAAACGGCCGCGCCGTGACTTGACCTTAAAAATGCCGAAATTCCTAAGCTCTACGGTCTGCCCTTGCGCCAAATACTCAGTCACTTTGTCCAAAGTCATTTGAACTACACGCTTTACGTCAATCTGCTTGATGCCTGTCTCACCCGATATCTTTAGCACAATGTCTTTTTTTGTAACGGCCACGTTAACCTCCCAGAATTTACGTATGATGTTACCACACAATAAGTTACGGTGTCAACGCACTAAAATTTTCTAAATTCTTAAGAGGATCGACTCTTCGCCGACGCTTTGCTGGAGGGAAGCGACCAACGCTTCATTGGGCTGGACAAACAAACTGCGGTCCACGAGCATCTGGGAACGACTGCCGCTGTCGTCCGTAAATTCAAGATACACCGGGATACTGCCGGGATACTTGGATAGAATCTCCTGCAGCTCTTTCAGGATATTTTCTTGCAGGCCGGAAGTCACCAGCCTCACATGAATACTGCGCGTAAACTTTTTATGCACCTCCGCGACAGGCGTGATCTCGTCCACCAAAAGCTTCGGGTCCTGCTCTTTTCTATCCACATGGCCCCTGAAAAATAAAATCGCGTCTTTCGCCAAATAGTGGCCATAGTTTTTAAAGGTTTTCGGAAAAACCAAAAGATCCATGGCACCCTCGAGGTCTTCGAGCGTCACAATCGCCATTTTTTCATTGGTGCGCTTGGTTTGCGTGAGTTTCAGCTTGCTCACGAGGCCGCCCATGATGACTTCTTCCCCGTCTCTTCTTAAACCGATCGTGGCGGTGGAAACCGTGGAATAGCTTTTTAGCTCTTTTTTGTAACGGTCAAGCGGATGGCCGGTCACGTAAAATCCGAGCATCTCCTTTTCGTTCAAAAGACGCTCGGTCTCGGACCATTCGGGGACATTGGGAATCTGCTGGAAGTTTTTATTGAATGACGGGTCGCTTATGAACGTGTCAAAAAAAGACTTCTGTCCGCTTTCACGGTCCTTCTGGATATCGCCCCCGATCGAAAGCGCCTTGTCGAGCACCGAGCAAAGTTGGGATCGAAAAAGTCCCATAGAATCAAACGCGCCGCACTTGATGAGGCTTTCAAGCACTTTTCTATTCACCACCCGTAAATCCACATGCTCCGTCATGTCAAAAAAGGATTTGAAGCGGTTCTGTTTGATGCGGCCCTGGATAATCGCATCAATCGCGGTCTGCCCCACGTTCTTGACGGCGGCCAATCCAAACCGGATCGTGTCAGAACCGACCACCGTGAACTGCGGAAAGCTTTCATTCACGTCCGGCGGCAGGATCTTGAGCCCCATGCGCTTGGCCTCGTCGATATAAAGAACAATCTTGTCGGTGTTGTCTTTTTCCGAGGTCAGAAGTGCCGTCATGAACTCCACCGGGTAGTTGGCTTTTAAATACGCGGTGCGGAATGAAATCATCGCGTAGGCCGCAGAATGGCTTTTATTAAAGCCGTACCCGGCAAAGTGCTCGATGAATTTAAAGATCTTCTCCGCCACCCGCTTATCCACCTTGTTTTTCACGGCGCCCCGGACAAAATCTTCCTGGACCTTCTTCATTTCCTCTTCTTTTTTCTTCGAGATCGCGCGGCGGAGCACATCGGCTTTGGCGAGCGAAAAACCCGCCAGCACGTTCACGATCTTCATGATCTGCTCCTGGAACACGATGATGCCATAGGTGTCTTTGAGGATAGGTTCCAAGGAAGGGTGGTCATACACGATTGCAATCTGTCCGTGTTTTCTTTTAATGAATTCATCCACCATGCCGGAGCCGATGGGGCCGGGGCGGTACAGTGCCAGGATCGCGATCAAGTCTTCGAATTTATCGGGTTTCAGCTTTTTCAGGATGTCGCGCATGCCCGAACTTTCAAGCTGAAACACGCCGATGGCCTGGGCATTTTTAAGCATCTCAAATGTTTTGGGGTCGTCCAGCGAAACGTCGGCCCAGTCGACGTCTTTTTTCTGCGTGCGCTTGATAATTTTAAGCGTGTCGTCAATGACGGTGAGCGTGCGAAGTCCGAGAAAATCCATCTTAAGAAGGCCTATCTTTTCAAGGCTCTCCATTGAAAACATCGTCGAGATCTGACCGTCGCCGGTCTTAAAAAGCGGCACATGCTCTCTCAAAGGCCTCTGGCTGATCACCACACCCGCCGCGTGGGTCGAAGCATGGCGCGTCATCCCCTCTAAAATTTTCGAAGTGTCTATGAGCTGTGTGATTTGGGGATTTGTTTTGTAAAGGGATTTCAGCTCCGGCTCGCGGCTGAGCGCGTTCTCAATCGTGATATCCAATTCCGTGGGAATCAATTTCGCGATCCGGTCGACGTCGGCATAGGGGATGCTCATCACGCGCCCCACGTCCCGGATCACGGCCTTCGCCATCATCGTTCCGAACGTGATAATCTGCGCCACATTGTCCTTGGAATATTTTTCGGTGACGTATTGAATGACCTCGTCGCGCCGCTCGTAACAAAAATCAATATCGATGTCCGGCATACTGACACGCTCAGGGTTCAAGAACCGCTCAAAGAGGAGATCATACCGAAGCGGGTCGATGTCGGTGATCCCGAGCGCGTAACTGACAACGCTGCCGGCGGCCGAACCGCGTCCCGGCCCCACCGGGATGCCTTTCTCCTTCGCAAAATGAACAAAATCCCACACGATCAGAAAATAGCTCGTATAACCGCTTTTTTGAATGACGCTCAGCTCGTGCTGGGCACGTTTTTCAATTGTCTCGTCCAACTTGGGGTAACGTTTCTTAAGCCCCCCGAACGTGAGCTCCTTGAGATACGCTTCGACGGTTTTGCCTTTGGGGGGCGTAAAATCCGGCACATAGGTCTTGTCGAACTCAAGTTTCAGGCTGCATTTATCCGCGATCTCGATCGTGTTCGAAACCGCGTCCGGGTTGTCCTGAAAAAGCTTTTTCATTTCCTCGGTACTCTTAAAATAAAACTCCTCGGTGCCGAGTCGCGTGCGGTTGGGGTCATCCAGTGTCGTTTGTGTCTGGATGCACATCAAGATTTCATGCGCTTTCGAGAATTCCTTTTCCAGATAATGCACGTCATTGGCCGCAACGGTTTTAAGACCGAGCTTTTTTGCAAGTGCGATCAAGTCCGGGTTGACTCTCTCCTGCTCCTTCAGGCCGCTGTAAATGACTTCAATGTAGAAATCGTCTTTTCCGAAGATATCGGTGTACTCTCGCGCCGCCTGGGCAGCCTTCTCAGCCTGTCCGATGTTTAAAAGGTGCGGCACTTCGGCACGCATGCCGCCGGAAAGCGCAATAAGACCTTTTGAATATTGCCTCAGCATTTCCTTGTCGACGCGCGGGCGGTAATAGAAACCCTCGAGATACCCAATGCTCACAAGATGAATCAGATTGCGATAACCTTCCATGTCCCTGCAGAGAAGCACTAAAGGATAGGACGCACCCTGAAGGCCGTGGGTGGAACGTTCAAACCGGCTTTCGGGCGCCACGTAGACCTCCGCGCCGATGATGGGTTTGACGCCCGCCTTGAGACATGCGCTGTAGAACTCAATCGCGCCGAACATATTACCGTTGTCGGTGATCGCCAAGGCCGGCATGCCGAGTTCCTTGGCGCGGCGGGCTAAGTCCTCGATGCGGCAGGCTGCGTCGAGAAGACTGTACTGCGTGTGGACGTGAAGGTGGACGAATTCGTTGCTCATGGAATTATTCCGGAGGGTATTTTAGCACAAATAAGAAACAAGATGTCATTGCGAGGGACAAAAGTGACAGTCACATTTTGTCACATTTTGTCACCAAATTGTGACCTCAAGATGGGGCGCCATAAGGAAAAATATCCTTCCGAGCGCATTGGATATTTTTTAGGCTATTATTCCCACTCGATGGTTGCGGGTGTCCGCCACTAAAACGTCGGCGGACGCCTGGCGCTACTCCCATTCAATAGTTGCAGGCGGTTTGGAACTGACATCGTAAACGACGCGGTTGACGCCTTTGACTTCATTAATGATTCGATTCGATATTCTCCCAAGCACCTCACGGGGCATCTCAAACCAGTCGGCGGTCATGCCGTCGACTGAGGTCACGGCGCGCAGCGCGATCACGTTGTCGTAAGTCCTCTTGTCCCCCATCACTCCCACGCTCTTCACCGGCAGGAGCACCGCAAACGCCTGCCAGATTTTGTCATACAACCCGGCCCTTCGGATTTCTTCGATGAACCTCGCGTCCGCTTCCCGCAAAATGGACAGCCTCTCCTCGGTCACTTCCCCGATCACGCGCACCGCCAGGCCCGGCCCCGGAAACGGATGCCTGCCGACGAGATTTTCGGGAAGCCCCAGCTTTCGCCCAAGCTCACGCGTTTCATCCTTAAAAAGCTCTCTCAAAGGTTCGATAAGCTTCAGGTGCATTTTCTCAGGCAGGCCGCCCACATTGTGGTGGGTCTTGATTTTTGCAGTCGGTCCCCCAAATGCCGAGCGGCTTTCAATCACGTCCGGATAAAGCGTGCCTTGCGCTAAAAACCGCGCGTTTTTAATTTTCCCCGCCTCGCGCTGAAACGCGTACACAAACTCATGGCCGATAATTTTTCTTTTCTTCTCCGGGTCCGCGACCCCTTTCAGCACTTTAAGGAAATTCTTCTGTGCCTGCACGAAATGGATGTCGGTCTTGAAGTGGCCTTTGAACGCACGCCGTACACTTTCTTCCTCGTTCTTGCGGATAAGCCCATTATTCACAAAGATGCACACCAGCTGCCTGCCGATCGCCTTCGCCAGAAGCGCCGCGGCCACCGATGAATCCACGCCGCCCGAGAGGCCAAGGATCACGCGTGAGCTTCCCACCCTCTGGCGGATCTGACGGATCTGTTCATGAATAAAATTCTCCATCGTCCAGGATTTTTTAAACCGGCAGATCGGAAAAAGGAAATTCCGGATGACTCTTTTGCCGTAGGCGCTGTGGATGACTTCGGGATGGAACTGCACGCCATAAATTTTCCTCTTGGCATTTTCAAAAGCGGCGGTATGCGTGTTCTTCGTGTAGGCGGTCTTCACGAATCCGGAAGGAAAACGGGCCACAGTGTCGCCGTGACTCATCCAGGAAACTGATTTTCTGGGAACACCTCCGAACAACGCGCCCGGATTTTTGCGTAGGTATAGATCCGCGCGCCCGTACTCGCGGCGCCCGGCACGGCGCACCTGCCCGCCGAGCGCGTGCGACAGCGCCTGCATGCCGTAGCAAATCCCGAGGATCGGCACGCCGAGTTTTAATATCTCAGGGTTAATTTGGGGGGAATTTTTTTGATAAACGCTGGCCGGGCCGCCGGAAAGGATAATACCTCTCACGTCCTTTTGACGCACGGCATGCATGGAGACATTTGGCGGCACAATCTCGCAGAAGACTTTCGATTCGCGCACGCGCCGCGCGATCAGCTGATTGTACTGAGAGCCGTAATCGATGATTAAAAGAGTTTGCATAGCGATTTTACGGGTTCAAAGCTTCTCCGGTGGATCTTGCAGGGCCCATGTTTCTTCAAGGCCTCGACATGTTCCTGGGTCCCATAGCCTTTATGCCTGCCAAAACCGTACTCCGGATAAATCCGGTCGTAATATTTCATGATGCGGTCCCGCGTGACCTTCGCAACCACCGACGCGCAGGCGATCGAAAAAGAGACCGCGTCGCCGTTAATGATCGGAATCTGCTTGAATGGGAGCTTTGGGGCCTTGGGGCCGTCTATCAAAACGCAGTCCGGTATCTCTCCAAGACGCGTCAGCGCTTCCTGCATCGCGCGCATCGTCGCCTCAAAGATATTAATCTCATCGATGAGCGGCGAATCAATGACGCCGATCCCCACCACGCTTTTTTCCAGGATCTCTTCGTAAGCGATCTCACGCGCTTTGGGAGTCATCTTCTTCGAGTCGTTGATGTCCGATGAAAACAAAAAATCCCTGACGATTACCGCGGATGCAACCACCGGCCCCGCCAAGGGACCGCGGCCGGCTTCATCCACGCCCGCCAGGGATTTAAAACCCTGATCTAGGAAATGTTGGTCATGCTGAAGAAGTTTCGGTCCGCTCTTGGATGCGTTCTTCTTCAATTCGGCCCTTTTTCCCCGTCTGTTGCCTTAAGTAATACAGCTTCGCCCGGCGGACTTTTCCGGAACGAACGACTTCAATCTTCTGGATCGTCGGTGAATGAAGCGGAAAGTTCCTCTCTACGCCTTCACCGAATGAAATCCGGCGCACCGTGAAATTCTCGCGGATACCTGAACCCTGCCGGTGAATCACGACCCCTTCAAAATTCTGCGTGCGCGTCTTGTCGCCCTCCTCCACCTTCACGAAAAGGCGCACGGTATCGCCGACCTTAAAAGCCGGGATGTCCTTTCTGACCTGTTCCCGCTCCAACTGCCTGATCACCGGATGCATTTCTTTCTCCTTTTCTCAAAAGTTCCGGCCGGCGCTTCTTTGTGATTTTAAGCGCCGCCTCTCGCCTCCAAAGCTCGATTTCCTTATGATGACCCGATAAAAGTATGGAGGGGACTTTAAGTCCGCGGTAAATCGAGGGCCTTGTGTATTGGGGGTATTCTAGCAGATTTCTGCAGAAAGATTCAAATTCCTTCGATTCCTCCCTGCCCAGCACCCCCGGGACAAGCCTTGCCACTGCGTCCACCACCACCATCGCCGGAATCTCGCCCCCGGTCAGGACATAATCCCCGATCGAGATCTCGTCGGTCACGAGTTTATCAATCACGCGCTGATCCACGCCTTCATAGTGCCCGCAAAGAACGGCCAGATGCCTGGCTTTCGACAATTTCCTTGCGGTGCTTTGCATAAACGGCGCGCCTTGTGGCGTCATGTAAATAAAACGGAATCCGGAGGCGCGCTTTTTGGCTTTCTTGCCGAATAACTTGTCATACGCCTCAAATATCGGCTCGGGTTTCATCAGCATGCCGGGACCGCCGCCAAACGGTTTGTCATCGCAAGTCTTGTGGCGGTCATGCGTAAAATCCCGAAGATTGTGAACGCCCACCGAGATTTTTTTCTTTTCAATCGCACGCTTAAGAATAGAGTGCGAAAAAAACGAGTCGAACATCCCCGGGAAGAGAGTAAGTATATCTATCTTCAAAATAGATTTTCCTCAACCGTCATTCTGAGCGAAGCGAAGAATCTCAAAACGAGATCCTTCGGCCCGCCTATGGCGGGCCTCAGGATGACGCCACTCAGCTTAGCTGAACTTAACGCCCGCTTTCTTAAGGACCGACCTTACAGTCTCGGAGGGCTTAGCGCCTTGCTTCATCCAATGCTCCACACGCTCCGACTTCACTTTCACGACCGCCGGATTCTTCGAAGGGTCCCAAAACCCCACTTCTTCCAAAAAACGTCCGTCGCGCGGAA
>MHFI01000015.1:165-9519 GCA_001804125.1 Omnitrophica bacterium RIFCSPHIGHO2_02_FULL_51_18 | reverse complement strand
CTCGGCCATCCGGGCGGCGCGCTCCGTCACAGGTTTCACGCCTTGCGGGTTTTCAATGACATAGCTTATTTTTTTAACCAAACCGTCCACATTCTTGGGTTCCGCCAAATAACCGTTCACGCCGTCCTCGATGATCGAATTGACGGCCGAGATATTCGTCGCCACCACGGGTTTCCCGGCAATCATCGCTTCGGCGATCGAAAGCCCAAAACCCTCGCGGGTGGTCGCCGGGTGCACAAAGATATCGGTCATGGATAAAACAATGCTCGTGTCTTTAAGACCGGGAATGATCCTGACCTTCTCTTCAAGGCCCAGACTTTCAGCCAGTTTCTGCAGATTTTCCTTCTCACGTCCATCACCCAGGATCACGAGAAAAATCTTGGGAAATCTTGACTTGAGTTTCTGAACGGCCTGAATCAGGTAACCCTGCCCTTTATCCTCGACGAGACGCGAAATCGACGCCAACACGATCGCGTCCTTATCGATGCCGTAATTTTCACGGACCGCGGCCGTGTCTTTTTCAGACAATCTTTTCCTTAACGATTCCACGTCAATCGCATTTTGGACAACCCGTATTTTATTCTCGGGCACATGGTGAGAATTTTTAAGATCTTCCGCCACCATCAGACTGATCGCAATCACACGCTTTCCCCAGCACCCAAAAAACCTGCGGGCGAAACGAGGCTTAAAAAACCCGTGGGCCGTCGTGACAAACGGAACCTTTGCCGCCATGGAAACAAAGTAAGCCAGCACCTGAGTCACGCGCGTGTGGGCATGAAGCAGGTCGTATTTCTCGCGTTTGACCAAATCGATGATTTTTGGCAGGGCCCAGTAAAGTTTGGGATGCAGTTCGCTTTTTGTCTTGATCGGCAACTCATGGACGTCAAAATGTCCAGCCCGAAAATCTTCGGCGAGTTCCCCGCCCGAAGACAGAACGCCTACGGCGTAATGCTTGCCGATGAGGCTGGCACCCACCATCAAAAGATAACTCGATATACCGCCGATATTGAGATGCGTTGTTAAGTGAAGTATTTTTAACGACTTCCGGACGGACATGATTCGCTTATTATAGACCCTTTTATTTATGTAGTTGAAATATTATCCCATTGGGTTACACTACGTCTATGGAAATAATCGTTAACAGGAGAGACGGAGGGTCATTCATGAAAAATTTCTTCGCGGCCGGAAGCGGTATCATCCTAATATTTGCTGTTTTTATCACGGTGGCGTTCGTAGGTTTCACCGTTATTGAGGACGGCGAAGCGGGCGTCAAGGCCGACTTCGGCAAAATTGCCCTAGAACCGGTGGGTACCGGATGGCATTTTTATAATCGCCTCTTCACCTGGATCGAAAAGTGGAATGTCAAAACCCAGGAGATCAAAGAGACCGCCAATGTCCCCTCCTCCGAAGGACTGATCTCAACGCTGGATCTTTCTATTCTTTATAACGCGCCGAAAGATAAGGTGGTACATGTCCGGATATCCATCGGACGAAATTACCGCGAGACTGTGCTTGAACCCTACGTCCGGGAATCCATCCGTAACGTGATCAGCGGTTATGAAGTCAAAGCCCTTTACAGCGAAAAAAGCCGTAAAGAGATCGGGGAAAAGATCTTATCCTTTCTAAGGGAAAAACTGGAACCCAAAGGGATCCTGGTCCAGGATGTGCTCTTGAGAGACGTGAGATTACCCGGAGCTTTTGCCCAAAGCATTGAAATGAAACTAAGAACAGAGCAAGAATCGCTCCAAAAAGAATTTGAGCTCATCAAAGCCAGAAAGGACGCCGAGATCGAGGTCGCAAAAGCCGAGGGCGTGGCCAAATCGAACTCCATCATCGCCAACAGCATCACCGACAATTACCTGAGATACAAGTGGGTCGAAGGCCTTCAGAGAAACGAAATGCAGGTGATCTACGTTCCGACGGAGGCTAATCTTCCTATCATGGAAGCGGGGCGTCTTGATGAATACCGAAAAAACGCAGCCGAGGCACGTAACAAGTAAAAAATGTCAGTCTAGTTTTTCCAGTTCCGGCGAGTAAGGCGTCGTGATCCCGTAGCGCCGGCTTAAGTCGTCGATCTGTTTCAAAAGCTCTGTCCTCTTGCCTTCCACGGTCACGCGGCTTATGAGATAATAAATCTTGTTGAACGCGAAACCGCGCATAATTTCCTCACTGCCCTTCTTGGCTTCACCGAGCGCCCGGGAAAAGATCAGCTCCTTGGTTTTTCCTTCGACGTCGCCCAGTAACTGCATCGAAAAATCATTCTCATCCCTATAGGAACCAAAGAGCGTGAACTCGGCATTCGCGTAAAAATCCGGCAGTGACCTGGGAAATACCTCGGCCTCATTCAGACCGTTCAAGCGGTATCTTAAGTTTAAAAAAATCGGGTCTTTGATCTTGTCATAAAACTGAGCCAGCCCCTTGTCGATGCCGGACGTGTTCTTGATGAACTGAGACCAGCCTCGGTTCTGGTAAGAGATAAAATCAAGCAGGTACCGGTTGACTCTGGCGCCCCCGCTGAACGTGAACACGGGTCTTGTTTTTTTATTGATTTGCGTGATCGAATTAATAACCTCCCTGGAATCGACGACGCCATGCGTCGGACGGCCGTCCGATATCAGAATGACATTGGAAGGCCGGCGTGCCATAGGAAGATTCACGATCCTTTTGAATGCCGAGTAAACGTCGGTTTGTTCGCTTGCCTCGAGACTCAAAACAAACCGCTCAGCCTCTTTGATGGAAGCGGGAGTTGCCGCGATCGACACGGGAGAAAACGCGACGGTTTTATCCTTAAAAGCCAGGATATTGAACAGGTCTTCCTTATTCAAATGAGACAGGCAATAACGGATACCCTGCTTCACCTCTTCCAATCGTCCGGGTGAAATGCTGAGAGAAGAATCAATCGTGAAAATTATTTCCTTGGGGACCACTTTAAAAGATTTGATCCCATTTTTGGCGAATATCTTGATCATAAAATATTTGTCGGCGGTCTTGGGCTCCTCGTACGTGTAAACCTGGATGTCCAGAAAATCGTCGAGGGGTTCGTATTTGACGATTCCCTCCTTGTCCTCTCCGACGCCCCCGGGAGTGTCCGAGTCGCCAAAACCACCGGCACTGCCGAAGCCTCCCAAGATAGCGTCTGCGCCCGAATGACCGGAGGGTGTAAAGCCGGGCATACCCTCCTCTGGGTCCATCGACACGTTTTTCGGCGAATAAAGCTGCATCCTCCGCAGGGGGCCTTCCAGCGTCTTCAGAAGACTTGAACCCGTCACGGGACTCACTTGAGCGCTCTTCTTGGCTTTTTCATGGTAAAAACCCGCCGTGGATCTCTGGGAAACCTGGACCGTATCGCCGGCTTCCCGCTTCTCGGTTTCCAATAAAATGGTGTCAAAGTCTTTGTATACGATCGAATCGAGGTCTGTTTTCTTTTCACTGAGTTCTTCCTCCCGGCGCTCCTTCGGGACCGCTTTTCCTCCAGGAAGGAATGAAGGCTGGGACTTCAGCGAGTCCGCCATGTCGCCCGGCTTTTCGGAAGGAAACCTCTTATTGCCGAGATACGGGCCGAGGCGCGGCGTGCGGGAAGAGCCTGCCGCGTGCTTTGTCGCGTCAACTTCTTTCAAGTGAAACGAAAGGTCCGGTTTTTTATTAAAGTCAAAATAGTCGTACAAATGAATAAACGCCGCCGCGACCAGCAGAAAAATGTGCAGCGCCACCGCCCAGGCCAGAGGCGAAAGCCACTTTTTCCATTCGTCCTCATTCTCAAACATCCGCATAATATGGCTCTCTCATGTGTCATCTCGAGGCCCGCCATGAATCTTGGCTGGCCGAGAGATCTCATCAAACCGTGTGATAAGATTTCTCAGTCGCTGACGCTCCTTCGAAATGACAGATTAGTTTAGGATTCTGTCAGCTTTTTTGCCCATTCGCTATTGGGATAACGCGTCTTAAGCTCCTCGAACGCGCTTCGGGATTCCTCAATTTGATTCATACTCTTAAAACATTCACCCGCTTTGTATAAAGCCGCCGGGCAATATTTCCCGTCATCATACAAAACCGCGACCATCATGAACGCTTTCGCGGCCTCCGGCAGATTGCCCGCCTTCAACTTGATATTCGCAATTTCAAAGCGCGCGCGAAGCGCCACGTCCATCTCATTGTCGTACCGCATCGCTTTCGCAAAATTTGTCTCGGCGGAGGCAATATTGTCCTGGACCGCGTAAGCAATGCCCAGCCCCAGCGTGGCGTGCGGCACATAATCCCCGGCCGGATCCGCTTCAATGGCCTTGGAATAAAATTCCGCGGCTTTCCCGTAGTCCTTAAGGCCCATGAAACTCTCGGCTAAAAAGAAATTCACCGCGTGGGTCAAGTTCTCCTTCGGAAAACGCTTGGGCAAGCTATCGAGCACCTTCTGCATGGCTTCGTATTTGGAGTGGTCCAAATCGTACTGGATGAGCCAGAAGGCCGTTTTGGGGCTCACCGGCACATCCGGTTTATTCAAAAGCATGTCCTCATAAAACCCGGCTGCTTTTTCAAAATTATCGTCCTGGATATAAAGATACGCCAGATGCGGCAATGCCTGCTTTGAAAGCGCGTGGTCCGGGTAATCGTGCACAAGCTTCTCATAAAAGTCGATCGATGCTTTTACGTTTTCGTCATTTTCAAGGCTTGCCCCCGTGCCGTATATCGCTTCCGGGGCAAGCTGCGATTGCGGATACTGGCTTACGATGGTGCGGAAAGACTGCGACGCCTCTTCATATTTGCCCAGGCCCGTGAGCGCCATGCCCAGCTTATAAAAAGCCACGTCCGGCCACTGGCTTTGCGGGTAGCGCTTGATAAAATCCCTGGAGGATTTGGCGGCTTCCTCAAAATGCTCAAGGTCCAGGTCGATCTGAATCGCCTGCAAATACGCTTTTTGCGCGTCCGGGTCGCCCGGATACTTCTCCACGTACGACATAAAAGCTTTCCGGGCCTCGGCCTTGACGCCGAGCTTCAGATTCGCGCCGGCCAGATTGTACAAAGCGACTTTCGAAAAATCGTCGGGGACGTCGTCCAGCGCCGCCTGGTACGCTGAAGTGGCGGCTTCGAGTCTCCCGATGTCCGACAAAATCTCGGCGCGTTCAAAATAAGCTTTTGCGGAGCCCTTCATCTTGGCGTCAATTATTTTCTGAAGTTCTGCAAGCGCTTCTTCCTTTTTATCCGTCAACTTCAGAACCAGCGCTTTCTTAAAGAGCGCTTTCTCGACCACCGGCTTGCCAGCCTCGGGGTCTTTCAAGACACGCTCCAAAGTGTCCAGCGCCTGTCCGTAATCCTTCTCGTCGAGCCGGAGACTCGCCACAAGGTACAGCGCTTCATGGCGGCCCGAACCCTTGGCAAAAAAATCCGGGTTGTCGTTCAGGAACCGGGCGGCCTCCTCTAGGTTTTTCAGGTGGTAATTGCAGTAAAAAATTCCCAAAAGCGCCTTGTCAAAAAACGGAGTTGCTTTTTTATTATAAATTTTTTCATAATAGTCCTTAGCGTCCGAAAAATTCTTTTGGGAAAAATAAAGCTCGGCTATTTTGTAGGCCGCCTCGTCCGCAATCTCGGCCGGCATCTGGCGGTCCGAGGCGGTTCTATAAGCCGTAATCGCTTCGTCGGTTCTGTTTTGGGCCGCATAAAAATCGCCCAAGATAAGCGACGCGTACGCTGCATACTCCGTCTGCGGAAAACTTTTCAGGATGCGGCCCAGCAAAATCCTGCCCTGTTCAAGCCGGCCCCGGGCACCGTCGATTTTGGCCATGTAAAACAAAGTGCCGCTTTTGAGATTGGGGTCTTCGGCCTGGCCGGACAGATTTAAAAAAAGCTTATCGGCCCCATTCCAGTCCTTAAGGTTGAATTTGGAAGCGCCGAGCCTGAACAGCGCGATGGGCCTTCTTTTTTCTTTCGGATAATCTTTCACAAACGACCCGAAACCGCGGATGGCCTCTTCATAATTTCTCATAAAATAATACGAGTCGGCTATGCGGAAACGGGCCGAGGCGATTTCCTCGGAAGCGGGGTTCGACTGGATGAATTTCTCGTATTCGCTGATCGCGGGGCCGTACATCCGGCGCGCGTAGAGGCCGTTGGCGAAATCAAGACTTGTAGACTGACTGATGTCCGGTGAGCTCTGCGGGGATGTCTGACTTTCAGCGGCATAAATAGGATTGCAAACTAAAATGATCAATAAAACAAGAATCTTGCGTCGGTTTTTCATACGTCATTTCGAGCGAAGCGAGAAATCTCATCAAGTCGTGTGATGAGATCTCTCGGCGCTTTGCGCCTCGAGATGACCCACCATATTCTATGGCGGGTCACTTTTCCTTCGTGGTCGCAAACGAAATATTCCAGATGTTGGCCTTCGCGCAAACGTCCAGCACATTCACCACATATTCATGGAACGTCTTTTCATCGGCCCGGATAATCACTTCCTGCGAGGGATAGATCTGGCCCGTTTTCCTCAAAAGGGCGTTTAAGCCTTCCAGCGTGACCTGCTTTTGATTGATAATCACGGTGCCGTCCCGAAGAATATTCACGATGATCTCGTTGGGGGAAATCCGTGATTCCTTGGAAGCGGTGGACACGGGAACGGAGATATTCAACTCCGACTCGAAATTGAACGTCAGAAACACCGCCATAAAAAAAGAAAGAGTCACAAACAGAACATCGATCAAAGGCACCAGCTGTAAAACCGGAAGCGGCTTTACATATTCGGTTTGTTTAAAATTGATCATGTTATTTCGCCAATAACTGCGCCATTTCGGACGCGGCCGCTTCGGCGCTTGAAGTAATGCGGCTTATTTTCCCTCGAAAGTAAGAGTAAAAAGCCAGTGACGGGACCGCGATCACAAGCCCCATCGCCGTATTGACCATCGCCTTCGCGAGCCCTTGAGTCAAAACGCCGGGATGCACGGAGCCGGCCTTAAAATAATGAAACGCGTCGATCATGCCCAAGATGGTCCCTAAAAGCCCCAGAAGCGGGGCCAACGCCGCGATGTCACCTAGATAATTTAGGTTCTGCCAAAGTCTCTCGAGCTGTGCCTTGCCTTCGTTTTGTATCGCGTTCTCCGCCACGGCCGCGCCCCTGGGCTTGGCGGCCAGGCCTTTCAGCGCGATCGCAGAAACGATGTTTTTCTGCTGTTTGCAGACCGACACGGCTTTTTGAAATTCCTTTTTTTCCAACAGGAAAATGAGGTTCTCCACAAAATCCTGCGGCACCAGCTTATTAAGCTTCACGTACTTGAAATGATAAATAATAAAGGCGGCCGCTGTCACCGAGAGGAGGCCCAGGAAAATCATCACGACGCCGCCTGAAACCAAAAGCTGCCAGAGCGTCACCCCCGCCGAAGCCGCGGGCGCGGCCAAAGCCGGGTGTGCGAAACTTATGGACAACATTAAAATTGGAAACACAAAAATCTTCTTGGGAAAGCTTTTTTGCATAGAAACTCCTCCTTATACTTTCTTTAAGACCAAATCGAACAACAGGGATAGTGTATCAAAAACTTAAAATCTTTTGAGAAAATTATCAGCATCTTCATGATCACCGATGAACGCAAAACGAATGCCTCCTTTTATCGGCAGAACAAAGACCCTGTGGCGTATGGAAACGGACAAACTCAAAAATGACCCGCACTTGTGCACCCGAAGACTTTTGGGGAACCGGTGCGAAACATAACAGTCAATAAAGGTTTCTATGGATTGACGGGATTTGAGCTGAATCTCCGTAGGAAGTTCCGCAAAGTTCCTGTCAAAAATCCGCGTGTATTCTATAATCACTTCTTTTTGATCAGTCCATCCAAGTGATGAAGGGCCGCTTTTTTCCCTTTGAAACGGGTCGCAGGCTCCTTTTTGGTCTTCAGCAGGAACTCATCCCATTCCTCAGGGGTAAATTCAAAAGACCGTTCCACCTCCTGAATCACGATGCGCCCCACCCCGTCCTCCAAGAAGACCACGCGATCCCCTTTTTGTAAATGCAATTTTTCGCGCACCTTCTTGGGAATGCTGATTTGTCCCTGGCTCGTCAAAGTCGCCTCATCCAGCTTAACCATAAACGGAACCTCCTTAATACATTAAAATAATATCACATTAAACCCTTAATTTCAAGAGAGACGGCACGAGTAAACTTCCGACCCTTTTGGGCGGTTTTACTACTTAAAAAAGAGGCTACGTCCGGAATTTGATTGGGATCGGTTACTTTAGATGTACGTAAAGGCCGTTTTCGGGGGGCCTCAACTCTAAAGCATGATTCGCGGACGTAGCCAAAACTCTTGAAATATTCGCGGGTCCTGCCGCTGCGGCAGCCCCATTCGTGCTCGCGTAACTAGCGTTCGCTCCGCGCGAATGGGGCGCCCCGCCTCCGCGTCACCCGCGAATATTTCTTTCGTTACTATAAAAAGAACAGGGTAAAACCTTACGCGGCCGAGCCGATACTCGTCAGCTTCTCTCTCACGGCCGACATCCAGACAGACCACGCAATCGGCCGAGGTGAATATTTAAATATGATGCTCTTTCCAATTCTCTTAAAGAACGACGGTATATTATCGGGCGAATCCAGGAAATAGGCCAATATGCCAGCTGCCTTGATGGCGCCGTAAGCAATACCATCCTTCTTATCCAATACCATCAGCGCGGCTTGTTGTTCTGTGTTATTCACCACCTGTGTTTCATCCACCTGGATTTTTTCTTCTTCACCGGCGACAACAACAACGCGCTTGGCAAACCCGTGTTTAGTCGCATAGTCATTGTAGGCCCCTTGAATATTCGCAAGACTCGCCGGACCACGCACTTCAAACGCTCTATCCCCGATTTTATCGCGATACTGATTAAATAATGCCGTCTCATCCGATGTGTAATAAATTGAGGTATGAATAAACTTGCCCTGAAGTGCCCTGGTCTCCTGATTCATACTACCCTCATTCCTTATATACTGGCGAAGGCTGATAGCGGCGCCCGGCAAATCCTGACCTTTTTTCGCGATCATTTCATCGGCTTTCGAAGTATCGATGCCATAAACCCCCTGCCAGAACGCGGGTTTAATTTCACGAATGCCATCCGTCAACACGGGGCCCAGCTCGGTGGGCCGGATAGCCAACGCGGCGGGCAAAGGCAAATCCAAAGCTACAAGCACATCCCTTAATTCTTCTTGAGACAAAGATGGAGTGGTATCCAAAAGATATTGATCCTTCGGCGAAAGCACCATTCCTTCCGCTTTCCGCGCTTCCAGGACCTCCCGCAAAACAGCTTTATGGATGATATCGACCACCGAATTGAATTGCGCATCAGACAGTTGGGAGATCTTAAGCAAAACTTCTTTCGGCATCGAGGAAATAACGGTCTCATCCA